>CAIYXP010000542.1 GCA_903930145.1 uncultured Methylococcaceae bacterium | reverse complement strand
TAGAAACAATAGTTTGCAAGTTGTGTAGATACCTATGCCTTTAGGCGGCAATAAGCGTTAGTAGTCCCGCCTTTAGGCGGGAATAAGTGTTCGTAGTCCCGCCTTTAGGCGGGAATAAGTGTTCGTAGTCCCGCCTTTAGGCGGGAATAAGTGTTCGTAGTTCCGCCTTTAGGCGGCAATAAGTGTTCGTAGTTCCGCCTTTAGGCGGCATACTGACCAGAAAGAACCGGCCAAAGCCGGGACTACGAACATTTTGAGGAACCGGCTAAAGCCGGGACTACAAACGTTTTGAGGAACCGGCTAAAGCCGGGACTACAAACGTTTTGAGAGGTATAAGAAGAATCATAACAAAATCCGCAAAGCCCAGAAGCGAGAAGGCGGTTCATTGAATTTCTTGTTTGAGCGAATCTTGACCCATTTATCGCATAAAGCTGCGCCTAGCCATGCTTGGGCATGGAGTTTTAAATGCTATTGAATCATTTCGTTTAACACAAGAGGTAAAACAACATGAAACGCCAAAAATCTGTCACACATACACTCAGCCGCCTACTGCTGCTGGCCGGCTTGTTCCTGTCCCTCAGCCTTAATGCTGGAATCATTTATGTAAACACTAACAATGTATATGGTTTAAACTCAGCGACTAATTTCGGCAAGATTGACACCACCACCGGAGCCTACACCAACATTGCCAACTTCAGCCAAGCACTCGGCAGCTTGGCCTTTAACCCCGCCGCCGGCAATTTCTATGTCACCGAGGGTAATTCAACTTTAGCCACACTCAGGACGCTGACCGACACCGGTAGTTTGTCTTCGTCGACCGGCACTATCGGTAAAACGATCTATGGTATGGCCTACCGGACCTCGGACAGCACCCTGTATGCTTATGATTTTGACGCTGATGCCACCGGCAAGATCAACCCGTCCACTGGGGCTTGGACGACTTTGAAAACCTCTGCGGGTCCGACCGTCAATGTGCCCCTTGGAGGTCGCCTCGCCCTGCTGAATGGCAGCCTGTACGGGGCAATTAATAATCAAGGTATTTCTGGAAAGTTTGGTACTTATGGCTTTGATGCACTGACCGGTTTTGCCCAGATTGGCAGCAATAATAACCTGTTTATCAACATGGTGCTGGCCACCGACGGCACGACGCTGTATGGGCTGTATGCGGATGGCACGGCTGGCAATCAAAAGCTCTACACAATCAACCCGTCCACGGGTGAATTGACCGCCGGGGCGAGCATCAGCGGGTCCGGCTTAGGCACAATTTTCCACGGCGCGGCGATGGAAACGACTCAACCGCCTCCCTTGCCCGAACCACCTAGCCTAGTGTTGGCGCTGACCGGTTTGTCGGCGATGTGGGTCGCCCGCCGCCGTAAGCATCGCGTATGATGCGGCCTTTTGACATCGTTCCCACGGTCTCCGTCACTGCCATTAAGTTAAGCCGAAACCCTCTCCCCCAACCCCCAATGCTGTTGAGAGCGACTGAAGTAGGCCGGAATAAACCCGCGCAAGCGGGTGTTTCCGGCGAACTGGTCGGCCAAATGCCGGAAACGGTCGCTTCGCGACCTTATTCCGGCCTACGTCTTTTGCCTTAACTTAATGGCAGTGACGGTCTCCGTGGGAACGCTTACAGTGACGCTCCGCGTCACGCACCGCCGGAGCGGTGCTGTCTGCATTCCCACGCGGAGCGTGTGAACGATCATAACGATCATAAAAAGACCGTCATACCGGCAGGGATGCCGGTATCCATCGTCCAAGGATGGCAAACTGTGGTCAAGATAGATGTCCTTGTATCTACTTACGGTAATGGTTTGACAAGTCCCATGAATCAATCACTTGCACAGCCGACTAGTTACCGTCCATGGCCTGGATTTCGGCATCCATGCCGAAATGACGTGCCTCCGATATTCTGCTGGTTCCCAAGCTCCAGCTTGCCATGGTGAATAAAGCAGAGCTTCAAAGACCGCGTTCCCAAGCTGGAGCTTGGGAACGAGAAACGATGCATTCCCAAACTGGAGCTTGGGAATGCGTAAAACACGTCCTCCTCCGCCACCCCGCCCCGCGTTATTGGATCGCCTACAGCGGCGGCATGGATTCCCATGTGTTGCTGCATCTTTGCGCGACATTAAGGGACAGCCATGCATCAACAGCCGAATTTCATGCCGTTCACATCCACCACGGCTTGCAAACAGCCGCCGATGCTTGGATCGAACATTGCGCCCAAGTGTGCCGGGAGTTAAACATGCCATTTTCGGCCATCAAAGTGGATGCCAGCGCCAAGCCGGGTGAAAGCCCGGAGGAAATGGCTAGGCGGGCACGTTATCAGGCATTGCGCGAGTCTATGTCCGACAACGATATGGTTCTGACCGCCCAACATCGCGATGACCAAGCCGAAACCCTATTGCTTCAACTGATGCGTGGCGCGGGTTTGGCGGGTTTGGCGGCGATGCCGGAATGTTCACCGTTGGAGCCGGGCTGGTTGTTGCGGCCATTGCTGAATGTCCCCCGCGCGGAATTGCAAGCCTATGCCTTGGAACAGGGATTGAATTGGATCGAAGACCCTAGCAACGAAGACTTGGGGCTAGACCGCAATTTCCTGCGACGTGAAATCATTCCTAAGCTGCAACAACGCTGGCCCGGTTTGAATAAATCATTAAGCCGAACGGCGGGGCTTTGTGCCGAAGCTCAGCAACAATTGAGCGATTTGAGCAAGGATTTGTGTCGCACGGCTTTGAATGCAGACGGGCAAAGCCTGCGGGTGTCTGTCTTAAACGGATTTCGCCCTGCTGACCAGCGCTTAGTATTGCGCGAATGGATGCGGGCTCGCGGATTTAGAATGCCTTCGCAAGCGGTCATCGAAAGAATTCTACAGGAAGTCATCCCAGCAAGGGCGGACAAGATGCCGCTGGTTGCTTGGAGCGAGGGCGAGGTGCGACGTTACCGGGACGAGTTGTATTTGATGAACCCGTCAACTCGTTTTGATGCAACAACCGTGGTGCATTGGGATGGGCAAAGCCGATTGGAGCTACCCGACGGAAACGGCACTCTATCAGCCAAATTTACGCTTGAAGCGGGAATAGATGAGCGGCTTTGGAAAGAAGGGGCTATCAGCATTCGCTATCGGCAGGGTGCCGAGCGCTGCCGCTTGCCGGGTAGGCAGGGTACGCACGAATTAAAAAAATTGTTCCAAGAAGCCGGCATCCCCCCTTGGCTGAGGGAGCGCATCCCCTTGGTCTATATTGGCGATGCATTGGTCGGGATTGTAGGTCAATGGGTGTGCGAGCCTTTTGCCAGCAAAGCTGGGGATCAGGCTATTGGTTTGGAATGGCTTAGATGATCCTAACAACGGCTGTTGCGCAGCCACAAATTCCGTTCGCCCTGAGCCAGTCGAAGGGGCTAAACGGATTTTGTGGACGCACCCGTTGGGTTAACGCACAAAAAAAGCCGTTCATGGTTCGACAAGCTCACCACGAACGGCTTTTTCTGCTGTTATTAGGATGATCCCAATTGGTTGATTAGGTTGCCGGAAATGCCCGCTGGCGCGGACTAATTCCGGTTACCATAGAAGCATAAGTATCTACACAAGTCCCTCCCCCCTTGGGCATAGGTATCTACACAACTCACAAGGCATTGATTTTAATCCCCTCTCCCGCTTGCGGGAGAGGGGTCGGGGGAGAGGGCGATAAAATGGCAACCCTATGCTTTATCGAGCTTTCTGGCAATTCGCCCCTCTCCCTAAATCCCTCTCCCCGGTGGGGAGAGGGACTTGTGTAGATACC
>CAIYXP010000541.1 GCA_903930145.1 uncultured Methylococcaceae bacterium | reverse complement strand
CAGTTTAGGTGAAACACGCACCGTGCGCCTTGACGCCGGTGCTCTTTACTTTCGGCCTTACCTAGCCCCAAGCGGCAAAGCCGACCCGGCCCGTTCCGTCTGGATGTGCGACACTTTGTCACACCCCTTCAGGCTTGTCAATGCGGCTCTAACACAAATTTTTGTTGTCAAGTAGCAACGGTCTTTTTTTTCATAAGCTTATATGAAACTTCTCGGCAAAATTAGTGTTAAAATTTCCATGGTTGCGGAAAATTCCTAGCTGTGGATGGCAATTTTAATATTGTTCCCGCCCAACTTGGCTTTTCCTTGTTAATCTATTCGAATTAATGACCTAAACCTAGGGTTCAACGCCAAACGGAACAACCCATGAAGAAAATAAGCCTATTGATTATTGCCGTTTCGGCGATAGCCACTGTAGATGCAGCCGAACCTATCGCCAAACGTCCCAGTTTAGAGCGCATGGCCCATGCTTGTTCAGGCTGCCACGGCACTTATGGTCATGCAATTGCGCCGACACCCGTGCTGGCAGGCATATCTGAAGAGGGCTTTGTCAAAGCCATGCGAGAGTTCAAGGCGGGTCAACGCGAATCTTCGATCATGAATCGTATTTCTCAAGCTTACTCGGATGAGGAAATCGTCGGCATGGCTCAATTCTTCAAGAAACAATAGGAATTCTCATGTCAGGCATTAACCGCAGAAAATTCTTAAAACTGGCCGGTACGCTCGGGGCTTTGGGTGTGGCTGCTTGCACCACCGCTCCGAGGAAAGGGTCGAAGGCGAAGGTCGTGATCGTCGGGGGGGGTTATGGTGGCTCCACCGCTGCGAAATATCTCAAACTTTTCAATCCCTTGCTGGATGTCACCTTGGTTGAAAAGATGAAACATTACTATTCCTGCGCCGGTTCCAACGAAGTTATCTCTGGTTGGCACGATTTGGACTGGCTGCTGCGCTCTCGTGATGGGTTGCAGACTAAACTCGGTGTCAAATTAGTCAAGGCCAAAGCGGTGGAAATCGATCCGCAAAATCGACTCGTGATCCTTAAAGATGGCTCGGAGCTACCGTATGACCGGCTGGTGCTTTCACCGGGTGTCGATATGCGTTTTGATGCGATTGATGGTTATGATTTGAAAACCAGCAAATTCATTCCTCATGCTTGGAAGGCTGGCAAACAAACCACATTGTTGCTCAATCAACTCAGGGCCATGCGCAATGGGGGCGTGGTGATTATAACCGCACCTGCCAGCCCTTACCGTTGCCCCCCCGGCCCTTATGAGCGGGCCTCTTTGATTGCGAATTACTTGAAACAAACCAAGCCTAGGTCAAAAATCATCATCATTGATGCCAAGACCCAATTTTCCAAGCAAGAACTCTTCCTCAAAGGTTGGCAGGATTTGTATCCTGGCATGATTGAGTGGATATCCTCCGCAAAAGAAGGTCAAATCGACCATATCAATCCGGCCAAGCTGCTTGTCGTCACTGAATTCAATTCACACCGGGCCGATGTCCTAAACGTCATCCCGCCGCAAAAAGCCGGCTGGCT
>CAIYXP010000540.1 GCA_903930145.1 uncultured Methylococcaceae bacterium | reverse complement strand
CCCGGACACTTTGGAATATGAAGAAACAGTTTTACTCAATCCTGATTTGATTTTGGTAAAAATAATAAACCCAACAAGTATCCCGAACAGATGGATATTGTCAGAGTGGAAACATGGGCATCTCCACCCGTGGATCGTTCGTCTGGGTATCGGAAAATCTTATTTTGGACACCTTTACTGGCGCTATTGCTTGGTTTGATCGTGCCTCTTTTAATTGACTTTGTTCATTGGTTTATCACTACTGCAAATAAAACTCGCTCATCATCAACCGTACAATAGAATCAGTCGCGGACTGCACAAACGCTCTACAGGAATTGATCTAAGCCATGAAAACCTCCACTTCGCTACAACCCCCCCTGCTCTCCGTAGTGGTCATAGGCCGCAACGAGGGCGAGCGTTTGAGCCGTTGCCTTCAATCCGTTTTGAACATGCGTGATCCAAAAGGAAGGGTTGAAATAATCTACGTGGACTCGAATTCGCAAGACGACAGTATCATTCGAGCCGAAGGCTTGGGCGTTAAAGTCATTATGGTCAAGCCGGAGCGTCCATCGGCTGCGCTAGGCCGCAATGCGGGGTGGCGAGAGGCGAAGGGGGAATATGTGTTGTTCCTTGACGGCGATACGGTGTTGCATCCCGATTTTGTGGATGATTCGATGGCCGAATTCAACGATCCAAGTGTGGCTGTCGTCTGGGGCCACCGCCGAGAAATTCATCCCGAACAGTCTTTGTTCAATCGTGTGCTTGATCTCGATTGGATTTACCCGCCGGGCCCATCCGAGTTTTGTGGAGGCGATGCCATCATGCGGCGTTCAGTCTTGGAAGAAGTGGGCGGATTCAATGCGGGATTGATCGCCGGTGAAGAACCGGAACTTTGCCAAAGAATTCGGGGCAAGGGTTACACCATTTTGCATGTGGACCGTGCCATGACCGGGCATGATCTTGCCATGACTCGCTGGTCTGCCTATTGGCGACGTGCATTTCGTGCGGGTTATGCCTATGCCGATGTCTCCGACCGACTCAAAGATGGCCCATTTCCTTTGTGGGTCAGAGAATCAAAGCGCAACCTGATACATGCCGTGGTCTTGTTGGTTTTAACGGCGAGTGGAATATTGGGTTCGATTCTTTGGCCTTCATGGTGGCCTTTAATGTTCATGGTGATTGGTTTGGGCTTTCTGTCTGTCCGCACCGCCATTAAAGTGAGTTGGAAGTCAAAAGATGATTGGCTTACCCTATTGCTTTATGGAATACACTCCCACTTTCAGCAAATACCTATTTTTGCGGGTCAACTCGCTTGGTTTTGGGATCGCAGACGGCATCTGAAGCGCCAATTAATCGAATACAAATAGGCTAGGTGATGAAAAAGTTGCTCCTATTGATACTTTCGCCCCTGGCTCATTTGACCAATGGGTTCGATGCTTGGGTTCGGCTATGGTCTCATGCCCGCTTTCGCGCCGCCTTAGGCGGTCGTCTAGACCCTTCGGTAGTGGTATTGGGGACGCCCGAATTGCATGGCACTAAGAATATAACCATGGGGTCCAATCTTTATCTTTACCGAGAGCTTTATTTGGAAACTCAAGACCGTGGGCGAATCGAAATCGGCGACAATGTCGTATTGTCGCGAGGTGTCCATATTGTGTCTTTTAACGCGGTGGTGTTGGAAGCGGGTGTCATGGTGGGGGAATATACAAGCATCCGCGATGCCAATCATCGCTTGGTTCAAGGCCCGTCCGTGCGAGACACTGGGCACGTGGCAAAGCCTATTCACATTAGGCAGGGGGCATGGATAGGCCGAGGGGTTGCCATTTTGCCAGGGGTGACCATAGGGGAGGGTTCCGTAGTCGGAGCGAATGCGGTTGTCACCCGTGACGTGCCAGCAGGAGATGTTGTCGCCGGTGTGCCGGCTAGGTCAATCCGCGCCCAATCCCCGCAATGAAAGTCTGGGAGCCTGAGATTTTATGTCTCTGATTGGCTTTCTCCCCGCAATCATTGCATTTCGTTTGGCGATGGCGACATCGGTAAGGGAAGCTTTTTTACGTGTCTATCTTCCCACCATGCTATGTTTCCCAGAGTATTACAGAATCATCACTCCGGGACTGCCAGATCCGACATTCGACCAAGGCGTGGCCGTCGCATTGCTGATTGTCGCAGTCATTAAAAGCGGAAGTTTTAAAGGGTATCGCTTTAGCCACATAGATGCTGTAGTGTTTGTTTATGCCCTTAGTGTCGCCAATTCTGAATATCAAGCTTCCGGTTACTCAGATGCCCAGAATTTGGTTTTCGAAATGCTATTTTCTGTTGTAATGCCTTACCTGATGGCAAAAAGCTTCATAGAACCCCATGGCTTGCGTTTTGACTTTGCCAAGCGGGTTGTTACGTGCCTAGCCATCGTTTCGGTGATCAATGTATACGAGGCGAAATTTGCCCTCAATCTCTGGCAAAAGTTTTTGGGTCCGTTTTTTCCCGGACAAGGCGAAGCTTGGGGTATTACGTTTCGTTTCGGCATGGCCCGTACCGCAGGGCCGTATGCCCATGCCTTGCTGGCCGGAATCATGATGATGGTCGGTTTCCGCATTCAACGCTGGTTGCACTATAGCGGCGCTTGGCCGGATAAAAGTAAACTAATGCCTTGGTTGCCTATCAAATTTCCGGTTTTCATGTCTTTGGTGCTTACTGGCGGATTTTTCATCACCTTTGCCAAAGGTTCTTGGTTGGCAGGGTTTTTGGCGGGTTTTGTCGTCGCGGTCGGCCGGGTGAAGAATCGTGTGCTGGCATTGTCATTCGTGCTGGGTGCCATAGTGTTTGTCGGCATCCCTGCATTAATTTCATTCATCAATTATGCCTCTGTGGGGCGGGCCAATGCGAAGGATGACAACCAAGAGACTGCTTGCTATCGTTACGAGTTAATTTTTTTATATGTAGACATAGCCAAGGAAAAGGAATGGTGGGGGTGGGGCTTGACCAAATGGCCACAAGTGGCGGGTGCGCCGTCCATCGACAACCATTATCTCTTATTGTTTTTGATGCACGGGAAAATCGCCTTCTATTGTTTCTTATATATCTTGTTTGGAATGATGATTAGGCTAATTGTTTATGCGACCAAACTACCACAGCCAAAGCGAAGTGGGTCTTCTCTGGCATTTAATTTAGCGGGCATTTACCTCGGTTATATTATTGCCATCGCAACAGTTTTCATGGGAAAACAAACCGTTCCAATGCTGTTTCTGTTGACTGGTTGGGCTGAAGGTTTCATGTTGTCGCGGGGTAAAGACTATTCACCGTCCGATTCTGATGAGAATAAGCCAGCAGGCCCGCCCCCGCTTCACAGGTTTGGACGGGTTGTATAGGAAGTGACTATCCAATCGCAAGCTTGAAGATAGTCCGTATTGCTAATTGACTGAAAGAAGATGTATGCTTGACTTAAAAGATAACAATAAGGATCTCATTCTATGAACGTGATTCAGAAGGACGCTGGCGGTTTGTCAGCGGATTTGACGAGAGCTTCTTCACTGAAGAACGAAGTGCCGCTTTGTGTTGACTTGGACGGGACTTTGATCCTCTCGGATGTGCTATGGGAATCGATTGTAAAAGTCTGGAGCAAGCCTAGCGCAGGTCTTAGGGCGGCTTGGGCATTGAGAAATGGCAAGGCGGCCATGAAGAGTGTGTTGGCCGAGGAGATAACCGTCGACCCCTCAGCACTGCCTTACCGTGAAGATTTGCTGGCATATCTGCGTTTACAGCAGGAGGAGGGGCGGCGTTTGGTGCTGGTAACCGCGACCCACATTTCGATAGCCCAACGAGTTGCCGATTTTTTGGGGATATTCAGCGATGTGATGGCCACGGACGAGCAAATCAACCTCGGGGGGGAACGCAAGCGGCAAGCATTGGTGGCTGCTTTTGGCGAGAAGGGTTTTGATTATATTGGAGACCATCTCAAAGACGTGGCAATTTTTTCGTCGGCAAGGCTTTCATTATTGGCTGACCCTTCGGACCGATTAAAGGAAAAGGCGGGAAAGGTGGGAAAGGTCGATAAGGTTTTCGAGCATAAACGCCGGTGGGTTAAAGTCATTCCCAGAGCATTACGGGTTCATCAATGGGCAAAAAACGCCCTGCTCGGTGTGCCAATGATTACAGCGCACTTGGTTTTGGATGTTCATGCATGGATTAACCTAGTTTTAGCCTTTGTAAGTTTTAGCCTCCTTGCTTCTGCGACATACATAGTCAATGACTTGCACGATCTAGCCGTTGATAGGAAACACCCGCACAAGCGTTCCCGTCCGCTTGCAAGCGGAGATTTGCCAATTCCAGTCGGCATTGGTCTGGCGATTATTTTGTCGATATTCAGCTTTTGGATTACTGTGACCCTATTGCCAAGGATGTTTACGGTTTTTCTGGTGATCTACACCATACTGACGCTCGCATACTCCTTCGACCTCAAGAGACGCCTCATCGTTGATGCATTGACTTTGGCTATTCTTTACACGATCAGGATCATTGCCGGGGCGATAGCAATCAATGTCGTTTTGTCTGAATGGCTATTAATGTTTTCGTTGTTTTTCTTTGTTAGTTTGGCATTAATGAAAAGGGCCATCGAGTTGGACGAGGTGCTGGATGGCAAAAAGATTCCGGGTAGAGGATACTTCCCTACCGACATTGATATAATCCGCTCAATTGGGCCTACTTCGGGATTAATTTCTGTACTGGTTTTGGGGCTCTACATCAATAGCCCGGCAGTATCCAAATTGTACCAAACGCCCCAGATGCTTTGGTTACTGACACCTTTGATGATCTACTGGATTACGCGCATCTGGTTTTTAGCTAATCGAAAACAGGTAAACCATGACCCAATTGTTTTTGCCATCATGGATTGGCGAAGTTATGTGGTGGCTTGCATAGCGGGCGTAATCATGGTATTCGCCAGTTTAGATATAACTAAGTGGATAAACCTATGATGCATTGGCTGCTTTTACTGGTTACCATAATATTGACAGCGGTGGCAAATATTTCACTGAAGTACGCTGCATTGCATCGTCAATCGGAAGTGAAGGGCATTGTTGCCAATCTCTGGGAAATTTTCACTACCCCTGCTTTAATTTTTGGAATTGGTTGTCTCGGTATAGCTGTTATAGCTTATGCGGTGGCTTTGAGGAACATCAACTTGAGTGTAGGCTATCCAGTGATGACTACCTCTGTGGTTGTTTTGGTTGCCGTGTTTTCTGCATTCTTCTTCGGAGAGCCGTTTAATGTGGTCAAAGCCGTTGGTACGGTTATCGTGATATGCGGGGTCATTCTCTTGTCGCAATCGTGATTGAGACTTCAACGATAAAATTCGCAGATTTTATGGCATGATGTGATATGTCCGAAAAACCAAATATAAATGTGACAGCCAAATTGGCTAACTTACTGCTCGACGGATTAAATCGACCAACAGCAGGTCGGTACGCGGTCTGGGCTGCATTATTGCTAAGAACAGTGTGGGGACTATTAATCCCTGTGGTTCCTATCTCCGACAGTAGTGCTTATGATGTATTTGCTCAGAATATTGCTTCTGGCAATGGTTTTTGTTTTGTGCCCGGTCAATTGACCGCTTATTGGGCGGTTGGCACCGCGGCAGTTTATTCGGTTTTTTTCAGTGTATTTGGCCACCATTATCTTCCCATCGTCCTATTTAACATTCTCATAGGTGTAGGTACGGTTGTCATCGCCATGTCTTTGGCTCGCCGTTGGTTCGGGGAACCGGTAGGAGTATTGACAGGGTGGCTACTTGCCCTATGGCCTTTGTTGATACAGTACACGACGATTCTAGCCAGTGAGATTTTGTTCAATTTTTGTGTGTTGATGATATTTTGGCTGGCAAACATTTCCGCTTGGAAATTCTTGCCCCGTGCATTTGCCACAGGCATTGCCCTTGCCGCTGCCAGTTATATCAGGCCCGTTGCCTTGTTGATCGCTCCGATTGCATTTCTGCGTGAGGCATTAATTGAAAAGAAGATGCTCAAGGCGATTGCTTCTTGTGCCTTGTCTTGCATCATCATGATTGCATTGATTTTACCTTGGTCCATGCGAAATCAATACGTTTTCGGCAAGTTTGCATTAATTTCGACCAATGCAGGGAGCAATTTTTGGATGGGCAATAATCCACAAACCACGGGGGGCTACATGCCTTTGCCCGAGACAGGTATCACCAACGAAGTTGAAAGAGACCATTATTTAAACAAGCTGGCTTGGGATTATATTCGGCAAGATCCTCTGGCTTTCGCATTAAGAACCGTAAAAAAAGCTGTTCTTTTGCATGACCGCGAATCGATAGGGGTTGGATGGAATGAAAAAGGTTTGGTGCAACGTTTTGGCCCTTGGGTATTGGCTCCTTTGAAGTTGGTTAGCACCCCTTACTGGTGGTTGATGCTGGCGGGTGGTTTGTATGGAGGGTATACGCTCCTGCGTCGACGCAGTTGGTTGGATGCGTTGACCTTGCCTCCGCTGACCATGTGGTTCTATTTTGTCGCAATTCACAGCATTGTCGTCAATGGAGACCGTTATCACATGCCTTCCATTCCTTTCATAGCCATGTTGGCGGCTTACGGCTTTTCCCATGTGCTTAATTTTCTTGTTAGCCAGGAACAACAGATTTTTCAAAGCCAAAAGCTGGGTAGGCCCTCCTCCTCTGCTTAACTCTGCAAGAGCCTTGTAAACATTGGGCTTTAAACCAAGATGACATGCGGGCAAACGGTTGTTTGCCCGCAGTTTAGAGGTCATTATGATGGCTTAGCGTGGATTCGAGTTGATAAACCGGATTAATGCATCATATTTTGGGGAGCTTAGTTGCCCCATATTTTCCAATGCACCCCAACTACCGTATTTTCCATATTGGCCCATGCTGGCATAGTGCATGAACAAGCCGCCTCCGGCATCACGCCAGTTTCCTAACATGCTGGTGTAAAGTTCGCCCATGCGCGGGTCACGGTTGGCTGTAACGAAAAGATTGGTGACTCTCACATCGTTTTGCACATTGCCGATGCCCACCAGATGTTGCCCCCCTTCGTAGGCCAGCAGTCTGAGCTTGCGAGTTTGCGCCAAGCTGGCATATTGGTGAATCCACTGATCCGACCATCCCATTGCACCTCCGGTCGGGCCTCCTGTCAGTTGACCACCAGTACTCAATTCGCCAAACAACCGGCCCAAGCCACCGTCAACATCCGTTGTCCATCCCGCCACTTCGGACCCGGTGGAAATGTTGCCCAGATAATGACCAAAATACGGGGCTATCGCCACGGCCTTGATGCCATGGGATTGGCAAGGCGCCTGGTTCCAAAGGTTACAGTTGAGGGCGGCGTTGGCCGTCCAAGGGTTGGCAGCCTGTGCCGACAAAACACACACAACCCGGTCTTCATCCCCAACCCATTCCGACCGCCAAATGTCACAAGTCTCGGCGGTGCGCTTGCCATACCAGTTAATGCGTTTGGTGTAGGCTGAGTCGGGCGTGTTCGGCCATGCCGACAGTCCTTGCTTTTCCACCCAACTGCCGGCGGAGAAGGCGGTGTTCCAGATTTCGTTGGCATATTCCACATAGACTGTGCGCGAAGGGTCCAGCAACCGATGAGTCAAGCGGGCAAATTGCCGGATGTAATCATCGGAAGCTTGGTGCGGCATATTCAGCCATGGATCGGCCTTGACCAGATTCGACAAGCCTACTGCAACTTCCAGCGGTATTCCCGCTTGGTTGGACCAGCGGACTTTGTCCAGCGTGGCACGGTCGGCCCACTCCACCTGCTGAGGCACACCATTGGAAATGACATTGGTGCTCTGCGGGTTCATGTAGCGCAATGCCCGGTAATGCACCAAGTTTCTCAGGAATAGCGGATGGAACAAACGATCAGATACGGCGACTTCCATGCTGCGGCAGGCGCTGCGTTGACAGGCGGGGTCGCTTTCCGCATAACAAAAGGCAAGCGCATCGTCGTCACATACTACACCGGGGGATACTACTCGGATATTGCGAAGATAGTTGCCGGTATGGTTCGGGTCTGTGCTGGCGATAGTGATGAGGATGCCGGTGGTATTGTTTTTGTCGACATTGATGACATCCCTCCCTGGGCTGGAATGGAGGGCTATCTTGGTTGCGGCCAATCCGTAAGTCAAAGTTCCTTCGCCATCATATAACACGACATATTCACCACCCGGACGGATGCCAGCAAAATCAGACCCGCCCAGAAGCAGGGTTGAAACAGTACGGTATCTTACAGAGGTGTCGGTCGCCAGCGGCAAAGAGCGAACCCAGCCACTTGGGTCCAGGGCCAATGCCTGCGCTTCGCCTGTGTCCCACACTCCGGGCGCCTGAGTGATCCAGTTGCGTGAGGTTTTGAACAGATCGATGAAAGGTTGTTCGGTGGACCAGTCCTTCCATTCACTGAGATTGCTGCCCAAGGGGGAGAGGGCATTGGAACCGATGGGCACAGGGGTTGTGGTCGATGCCGGTGCGATCAAGTTCCAGCCGACTTGCAACACAGCATTACCATAGGCTTGGAAATATTCCACCTTGATACGGTGACGACCGCTTAGCCAGAACCATTCTTCGTAATGGGTGACCGCTTGACTGAGCCATGCGTCATCAATCAACAAATGGTCGTCTATCCACAGGCGAACCCCGTCGTCGACATTCGCCGTGAACGTGTAGGTTCCAGGGTTGAAATCAAAGTCCCCCTCCCATCTCCCCGAAAATTTGTTCATCGGTACGTTGGGCGCAGGGGCGCTAGTCCAAACATGGTTGATGTTCGCCTCGTGGGCGATGAGCTTCGGGTTTCCTGCCAGATTGGCATTGTCAAAATAGGCGGTACAAAACTGACCAACCGATAGGTCACAGGAACGCACGGGTTCCCACGCGGCCAGTAAGCGTCCTGAACCCCATCCCTGAAAATATTCGACTTCAATCAAGTGTTCCCCAGCCGATACTGGAATGGTGGCAAGATATTCAGTAGCCGCCTGACTTTTCCACCCATCAACCACTTTATTGCCGTCTATGAGGATACGGACGCCGTCGTCGGCCACAGCCCGAAAAATATTACTACCTGCATCAAAAGTGAATCTTCCCCTCCAACGAGCGGAAAAATTATAAACCGGGACACCGGGGGCAGGGATGGCGTTTTGCCATGTGTGGTCGATGGCATTTTCGGCTGCGGTAAACGCCACTGGCCCGGAGAAATCACGACTATTGAAGTAATCCACACAGAAGCTGGCCGCCGGTGCGTCACAAGCGTTTGCCAATGGGGAAACTAGACCCAAAAGGAGCAGTAAAAAACTAAGCGTATGAGTCGAAAATTTTCTTGGGAATGAATAGTAAGCGGCAATGGCCAACGGCATGGAATTTTCAAGGGTCATGGTGGAACTCCTTAGAGTAATAGGGTTATGGTTTTGTTCATAAACGCTCTTCCCGATGTTTGAGCATTTCGGATATGACAGAGTGCTGCTTGGTGCGATGATTCCAGATTTTCATCGTGGATCAATGCCTCGACTTTGGCCTTTTTACGCCACTGCCACGAGTTGATCCAGCAAGGCATCCCAGTCACGGCAGGATAATTCCAACCGGTCGCCGCCGGTTTTGGAGTTGACGAAATACT
>CAIYXP010000539.1 GCA_903930145.1 uncultured Methylococcaceae bacterium | reverse complement strand
TGGCAAAGCGCCTAACGTTTTACAAATTGTCGGGAGCGTCCTTGCTGCCGCATTTGGTGTGCAGAGCAATGAAAATCGCTTACGCGATTTCCAGCACGGTAATATCTGGGCATATATCGTTGTTGGAGCGGTTGCCACCCTATTATTCGTCCTGTTGATCTATGCGACAGTCAGGCTGGTGCTTGGATAGGGTTCCTAATCAAAGCTTGAGCGGCTTCGATAACAATATACAGAACGGCTGGAACCGCCTCAGGTGATTCCAGCCACTCATGGATTGAAGTGGGGGTTAGTTAGAATCTAAGCCAAACCCTTATCCATCTTATTTATTCCTTACTTACTATCAAGCCTAGCCAACAACGATTTGGCTTCTTCCTGCTGAGCGCTTTCCCCATGCTGGGCAACATGCTGAAGTATCGCACGTGCTGCCCCCGGGTCGCCTAGATCGAAATAGGCCCTAGCCAAATCCAACTTGCTACCCATCTCGTCCATATTTTGGACATCAGTTTCTTCCACTTCTATTTGATAGGCTTGTTCCACATCGTCATTTTCGAAATGCCCAATGTCGCTATCTTCCTTTTTGCTGCCGCTGCCGGCTGCTTGAGCAGTGTCCGTGGAATCCTTTTTCAATGGTTCAGATTCGCTTAAAGCCCCTAATTTAGCGAGCATCTCTTCCATGCTCTCGTCGGGTATTTCGATTTCTTCGTCAGTGGAAATATCTGTGTCCTTTTCAAAGGAAACGCCTTTCTTGATGTCTGGCAGTTTAAAATCGCTGACCGATTCTTTGGCCAAGTTAATGCCCGTAGAGTCATCGGTATTGAAGAAGTCATAGGCTACTGATTCATCGGCATTGTCTTCCTGCTTTTTGTCTATTGGGATGCTTGCGGGAGGCGGAGGAGTATAGGTGTATGATTCGATGTTATCGTCTTGGTTGAATAGATAGATATCATTTTCTGAAGTTGCCGCAGATAGCTCGGGAATCGGGTTATTGAATAGGCCAAGATCCGACTCGCTAACCGGTTTTTCGGACATGAACAATGGATTCCCAGCACACAATTCGCGACCCATTTCCACCACTTTCTCCCAAAACTCCGGTTTTGTGTCTTTGTGCGTCAATGCCAATTCTTGTGCGCACTTTTCAAAGGCTTGGGCGTCCTCTGTAGCATAGTGGATTTCCAACAATTTCAACCTACACTCGTCCCTTTCGGGATTTTGCGCGATGGCATTGACGATCAAATCCTCCGCTTGTTTGTAGCGGCCGTATGCAAGGTAGACATCGGCTTCAGAAATGGGATCGACCTCCTCCATTTCACCGCCTAGGGCATCGAAATCACTGGGTGTGAATTCACTCAAAAAAGAACTTCTGAAAGCAGGGGGCGGTTCCGGTAGGTTTGGGGAGACATTGACCGCTTCAGATACGGGTTGCTTAGATGGTTGCGGTTTTTCCTTATCGGTCAAGGTTAAAATGCTTTCTGCATTGTCTATCATCGCGGAACGGCGACGCTTGAATTGCCATAGCAACGCTAACAATAATAAACCGGTTGCCCCTCCGACCAAGTAGTATGGGTTATCCAGCAGCTCGGACAAAATGCCTTTTTCTGCTTCGGGTTGCTTGGAAATGGCAGGTTTTGTCTGCACTGGCGGGACGCCCGTTGCCTGATGCGGCACGTTGGGGCGGTCCGCATCGACTGGTTTAGATGCAAGTGACGGTGGGGGCGGCGTTGCAGGCTTTGCCACAGGCACTGGCGGAACTGGCGATGGCGTAACCTGAGGCGGGGCAGCCACGACTGGTTGATTCGGTTTTTGAGAAGCAGTATTGGCTACGGGAGGCGGAGGGACTGGAACGGGTGCTACAAGGGG
>CAIYXP010000538.1 GCA_903930145.1 uncultured Methylococcaceae bacterium | reverse complement strand
TACAACACAAGCGCAGTGGCGATGGCATTGAGGCGGTACTCTATGATGAAGAACTTCTTGCCAAGGCCACGCGCCAACAGGTTGAGGTGCGTTAATGGCAAAAGGAAAGATACCGTCACGGATATTATTGGTTGAAGGCAAGGACGATATGCATGTCATGAAGAAGTTGTGTGAACATCATGAAGTGCCAGAATGTTTTGTCATCGAAAACAAGGAAGGGGTTACCAATGTCCTTGAAGCCTTTGAAGCAGAAATTGCCTCGCCCGAGAAAGACTGCGTTGGGATTCTTATTGATGCCGACACTGACTTACCCGCACGTTGGGACTCAATCAAGTCTATCCTAACCCGGCGGGGTTATACCGAAATGCTTTCGTCACCTCATCCAAATGGTACTATTATCAATCAAGAAGATAAACCAACTATTGGGATTTGGCTAATGCCAAACAATCACCTACCGGGTGAGTTGGAAGATTTTATCGCCTTTCTCGTTCCGCAAAGAGAAAGTAACCCTTTATGGAATTATGCCAAACAATGTTTGGATGGTTTACCCGATGCAGAAGAACGTTATCCAGAACAAGATCGCAGTAAAGCCCATGTCCATACTTGGCTGGCTTGGCAGAAAGAACCCGGAAAACCCTTGGGTCAGGCACTAACTGCCCGCTACATTAATGCCGACGCACCCAATGCTAAACAATTGATTGAATGGCTCAAGAGCTTATTCATTAATTCATCCACAGAGTTATCAATTTAATAGCTCTTATTATTAATTCACTGGAGAAAACCTTTACATGTCATTAGAAAACACCATCAACCAAGCCTTTGAAAACCGTGCCGAGATTTCCATTACCTCGGTTAGTGCCGAAATCCGTGAGGCAGTCAACGAATCCTTGCATCTGCTCGACTCTGGACAGCGCCGTGTCGCCGAAAAAATCGACGGACAGTGGGTTGTCAACCAATGGCTCAAAAAAGCTGTGCTATTGTCCTTCCGCATCAATGATAACCGAGTCATGGATGGGGGGGAAACTCGATTTTACGACAAGGTTGAGCCAAAATTTGGTTCTTACAGCCCAGAAGACTTTCGCAAGGCGGGTGTCCGCGTCGTACCGCCTGCCGAGGTGCGTAAAGGCGCTTATGTGGCTCCCGGTGTGATTCTGATGCCGTCGTTTGTCAATATTGGTGCGTATGTGGATTCCGGCACTATGGTGGACACTTGGGCCACCGTCGGCTCCTGCGCCCAGATTGGCAAGAACGTCCATTTATCTGGCGGCGTTGGAATTGGCGGCGTGTTAGAGCCCTTACAAGCAGGACCTACCATTATTGAAGATAACTGCTTCATTGGCGCACGATCAGAAGTGGTCGAAGGCGTAGTGGTCGAGGAAGGCTCGGTGATTTCGATGGGGGTCTATATCGGACAGAGTACAAAGATTTATAATCGTATGACCGGCGAAACCACTTACGGCCGGATTCCGGCAGGTTCTGTGGTGGTGTCTGGCAACCTTCCTGCAAAGGATGGCAGCCACAGCTTGTACTGTGCGATCATCATAAAGCAAGTGGATGAAAAAACCCGTGGCAAGGTCGGCATTAACGAATTACTGCGTGATTAAGCCCGAGTTGTTGGCAAGTCAATAAAATACAATAATTACCCTGATTACACCCAAACAGGAGCACACAAAATGAAAAAGACGATGGTTTTCGCCTTAGGGCTGTTGTTTTCCGCCAGTGCATTCGCTGGTGCGGACCATTACATTCGCAAGGACGGGACCCACATTCAGCATTTGAAAATCACCCGGCAAGCAGGTGAAGTGAAAGTATTGGTGGATGTGGATTTTGAGCCGACGGGAACCGAGACTGACAAACCTTGCTCAACCGAAATTTCCGGTGAGGCCAAAGTCATTAGCGAGAACGAACTGCATCTAAAAAAGCAGGCTCAAGGCGAGGCGCATTATTGCGAGTTAAAAATCCTGCTGAACGGCGACACCGCGAAAATCGAAGAAACACAGGATTGCGTCCGCTATTTCACTGGCGACTTCTGCCGGTTTGACAGCGAAGGCAAATTCTTAAACATAGTCAAATAAACAAAAAAGGCCGACTCGCATTGATGGCGAGTCGGCCTTAGGTTTTGCTTTGATTCCAGTAACCAGCAACTGAAATTATCGGATCACTAGGTTTTAGACTCGAAGGGTGTGGCGAACTGAATTTAGAAACCCAAGCGAGGCCATCTCCACCAAATCCAATACATGGTCAAAACCCTTGTCACCTCCATAATAAGGATCGGGTACTTCCTTTACCTTAATACCCGAAGCATATTCCATGAATAATTTTACTTTTTGGGAGTGGGTTCTCGGACAAACGAACATTAACGTATCCAAATTTTGGCGATCCATCACCAATATATGGTCGAACGTTTCAAAATCGGAGTGACCGACTTGGCGAGCCCGAATATTGCGTAGGTCAATTCCACGATTCAAAGCCGCTTTTTGCGCCCGTTCATCGGGTGGATCACCCACATGATAGGCATGAGTGCCTGCCGAGTCTATTTCGAAAAAATCTTCAAGCCTTTCGTCTTGCACTAATTTTCTAAACACGCCTTCAGCCGTTGGAGAACGGCATATGTTTCCCATGCAAACAAACAAAACACTTAACTTTTTCATCGGACTCAGGGTCTGACAGACTGATTGGAACGGATATCGAGCAAATTGCTCAGCAATGCCTTCATGCCGAGGCCGAACACGACATAAACAGCCGTAGACCCGATATAAGGGAGGTAGCCCTCAGCCAACCCCTTGGCGTAATCCAATAGGCTCACTGAGCCAACTTTACCCGAAAACCAAAAGAAACTGCCGTTAGATATCAGAAAAGCCAAGCTTGTAGATAAGGCAATCAAACCTGTCAGCATCACTATTCGGGAACTCAGTGATGCGTGGCTCTTCTGTTGAAGAATAACACCGCCCAACCACATCACTGCGTAGGTTGGCACAAGAAACATATAAGCGGGCGACCAGCAATAGTCACTCACCCCTAGGGCATAAATCGCAAGTATGTCAATTGCAAAAGCCAATGTTAGTAAGGAAAGGAAAACTTTAGCACTCCCTTTGAAAAACAGGCCGGCTAAAAAGAAAACCGCTAGGGAAGCGTCTGGCAGCACAAACGGTGTCCCCTCATGGTGAAACCGAGTGATAACCAAAGCAATGACAAGCAGAACGAGAATCCCTACTCGTCCATTAATTAGATGTAATCGTATTTTCGATGAGTTCATTACAAGCTCCGATTTTGTGCTTAATGGTCAAATAGGCTTCTAGGTGGGAAAATTATTTTACCACTTTCAATACAGGCCGTGATTTCACGGGCTTGGTTTCGCTTGGCTCTGTTGCAGAAGGATCAGGTGGCGTAGGCTCACCCTCATCATTGCCATCAAAAACCATGCCTTGGCCATTCTCACGGGCATAGATTGCCAACACGGATCTGACAGGAATTTTAACATGCATAGGCGAACCGCCAAATCGAGCATTGAATTCGACATAATTGTCTCCCAAGGCCAGATTATGCACGGCTTGAGGTCTGAGGTTCAATACAATGCGGCCTTCCTGTACAGACTGCCGGGGAACGATGACATCGCTCGATTCGGCATTGACAAGCAGATAGGGAGTCAAATCGCTGTTGACACACCAGTCATAAACGGCTCGAATTAAATAGGGTTTTAGCGGTATCATCAGTTCGTGGCAAAATCGATAAAACTGGCATATTCCCGTTCATATTCACTAAGGCTTTGTTGGAAGCCTTCGCGCTCGAACAGGCGTGCTGCATAAGACCTTATGGGTTCGGCTTGTTTTGGTAATTCGATGCCTAGCATAGGCAAACGCCAAAGCAAGGGACCAATTGTGCAATCCACCAAGGAAAATTCGTCGCTTAAAAAGTAAACCTTGGCAGCGAAAACGGGGATCGACGCGATCAGGCTTTCACGCAACATTTTCCTAGGCTTTGAAGCCTTTTTGTCAGGCAATCTCTCAATTTCATCCATTAACCGATACCAGTCTTGATCGATACGATGGATCATCATCCTGGCTCTGGCACGCGAAACTGGATCCATCGGATGCAAGGGCGGATGAGGGAATCTCTCATCCAAATATTCCATGATTATATTTGAATCGTACAGCACCAAATCCCTATCAACCATAGTAGGCGTGGTTCCATAGGGGTTAAGCTCAATCAAATCCTCGGAGGGCTGATGAATATCAATGAATTCAATATCCGCTGAAATACCCTTCTCCCATAGCACAAAGCGCGCACGATGGCTGTAAGCACATGTGGGGGAGCAGAATAACGTCATCACTGATTTGCGATTGACCGCAGTTGCCACGCTCAACACCTCAAGGGTTACGAAGGAATAAACACGGGTTGCCTAGACGCTATACGCCGCATTCCGGGTTAGGGCGATGGCTTCGGTTTACCACCGAACAGGTGACTGTGGTTAAAAGCCCCCGGGGTAAGCGCCGATTATGGCGGATGACATCGGGGGCATTTTAACACGAAAAGTTTATTTGATGTCCTTCCAATACTCTTTCTTGAGCTTGAAAAGAATCACAGCCAAAATCAACAACACAAAAATGACGTATTTGCCCAAACTTAAGCGTGAATATTGGGCAGGTTCGGCTGCATAAACAAGGAAGGTGACCAAATCCGACATGGTTTGGTCGAACTCTTCTTCCGAAAGTTTCCCCTTGCTGACTTTTTCAAGACGCTCAATGACTTGATTGCCTTCATGGGTGTTGATGACGGGCCTCTGCAAACCTTGCAAATCCCAAAACACATTAGGCATCGCAACATCTTTGAAATACAAGTTGTTAACCCCAGTGGGCCGGGTTGGCGACTCGTCAATATAGAAGCCTTTCAAATAGCTGTAAAGCCAATCTGCTCCGCGAGCCCTAGCCACCAAGGAAAGGTCGGGGGGGGCTACGCCGAACCACTTGACGGCATCTTCAGGGTCCATGGAAGTCAAAAAACTTTCATGGACTTTGGCGCCCTCAGGCATGATGTCTTTCCGCAACACTTCATCTTTAATTTCCAAGTCCTTGCCAACTCGGGAGTAGCGCAAATGTTTGATTGAATGGCAACCCATGCAATAATCGACAAAGTAGCCGGCACCCCGGCGCACCGATTCCAAGTCGAATACATCTACATCCGCCTTTTGCAAAGCGAAGGAGCCTTCAACAGCCTGCGCCCCGAAGGAAAGGGCAAAAAATACAAGCGCGATAATGGTTTTCATGGGCATCATTTGGAGTATTTCTTTATCAGTTCTTCCACATAGCCATCCGCTTTTTTCAGATAGCCTCCAACTACTCCCGTAAGGCGGCGATAGGCTTCAATCGAAGTCACCCAAGCCAATATGCGGCGCACTAAATCCCAATGCCAGCCAACACGCTCTTCCAGAGGAATCACGGAGTGGGTAAGCCTTTCCGGCAATGGCTTGGTCTTTTCCTTGGTGGAATAGAACGGTAAACTTAGGAAAAAGAGGAAATAAATCGCCGAGAACAGTCTTGCGAAAATGGTTGCTGTCGGTGTTGCGGGTCTAGTCCCAAGGATACCCAAGGCAATGAAACTAATGACGAACAGCACCAGAGCAAATTTGAAAATTCCACTACGATAGCGTATGGACTTGACTTCGCCACGATCCAGCCATGGCAGTATAAACAACACCACGATGGAACCGCCCATGGCGATCACACCGCCGAGTTTGTCGGGTACTGCGCGCAATATCGAATAGAATGGAGTGAAATACCAAACTGGTGCGATATGCTCGGGTGTCCGCATCGGATCGGCAGGCTCAAAATTTGGCGCTTCAAGGAAATACCCGCCAAAATCAGGCCAGTAAAACATGATCAAGGCAAATATTATCAAGAACACGCAAAGAACAAACAAATCCTTGACGGTATAGTAAGGATGGAAAGGAATGCCATCTTTTGGAATGCCGTTTTCGTCTTTGTTTTTCTTAATCTCGATGCCGTCGGGATTGTTCGACCCAACCGTATGCAAAGCTGCCAAATGCAACACAACCAAACCCGCCAATGCCAAAGGCACCGCTATCACATGCAAGGCGAAGAAACGATTAAGTGTGGCATCGGCGATCACATAGTCACCCCGAATGAGCAAGGCCAAATCTTCGCCCACCACAGGAATGGCGCTGAACAGAGAAATGATGACCTGCGCACCCCAAAAGGACATTTGACCCCAGGGCAGCAAATAACCCATGAAGGCTTCCGCCATCAACAGCACGAAAATGACCATGCCAAACAGCCAGAGCAGTTCACGGGGCTTTTTATAGGACCCATAAAACAAAGCCCTGAACATATGCAAATAAACCACAATGAAGAACGCCGAAGCGCCTGTGGAATGCATATAACGAATAAGCCAGCCCCAACTCACATCGCGCATGATGTATTCGACCGAGTCGAAAGCAAGCTTTGCGTCAGGCTTGTAGTTCATGGTCAGAAAGATTCCGGTGAGAATCTGGATGACCAGCACCACAAGTGCAAGTGAACCGAAGAAATAGAGGAAATTAAAGTTCTTCGGTGCGTAATATTTAACCAGATGCTCGCTTACGAAAGAGCTAAGCGGGAAACGTTCGTCGATCCACCCCAAAAGGGATTTGTCTTTTTCTTCTGCGGCCATTAGGCATTCTCTCCTATGAGCAACCGTGTATCGCTAAGATACTGGTGAGGGGGAATATCCAGATTTCTCGGCGCAGGCACGCCTTTATAGACACGACCCGCCAAATCAAAACTGGACCCATGGCAGGGACAGAAGAAACCTCCTAGCCATTCAGGACCCAAATCGGTGGGTGCCACCTCTGGACGGTACGTTGGCGAACACCCAAGGTGTGTGCAAACCCCTAAGGCTACCAGTATCTCTGGTTTGAAGGAGCGATATTCATTTTTTGCCGTTGCCGGCTGTTCGGATTCATCCGATTTTGGATCACGCAGTTTGGGTTCCAATTTTGCCAAAGAACTCAGCGCTTCTTGGCTTCTTTGCACGATCCAGACTGGCTTTCCTCGCCACATGACCCGGATCAATTGACCCGGTTCCAATTTTGTGATGTCTATTTCGACCGGAGCCCCGGCTGCTTGTGCCTTTTCGCTTGGCTGCATGGAGGATATGAACGGGACTGCGGCCATGACCGCGCCCGCCGCACCAACCATTGTAGCCGCTTTGGTCAGGAACCAGCGCTTGCTAGTGTCCACGCCATTGTCAATCATTTGGTATTCCTCTTTGCAAACCATGACGGTTGTTCGCGTTGTTATTTTATTTTAAACGGTATGTTCATATTGTATGAACATCCTTGCGCCGAAACAATCGGGTAACATTCGAAATTTATCAACAAGGATGTTGCCCGTTTGTACTCAACTGTGCAACACCTCTTTCAATGTATCAATAAATCTTTGATTTTCATAGGGAGTCCCCACTGTTACTCGTAAACAATTGAGCAATTGCCCGCCTGCCGAACTTAAATTTTTTATTAACACCCCTGCCTGTTTCAAGCGTTCAAAGACTTCAAACGCATCATTTTCCATCAACCTAAAGCTAATGAAATTGGTCTGGCTAGGGAAAACCTTCACCGGCAGGCTTGCAAGCTCTGCCATCATCAACTCACGGTCACGGCGAATCCACCCTACCTGAGCATCCAAAACCGCTTGTTTCAACAAGGCGAATTCTGCCGTATGCTGCGTCAGCACATTAATGTTGTAGGGCAACCGGAGTTTGTCCAATTGGCTAATCCATGCCGGATGCCCCACCAAAAATCCCAGTCGCAATCCTGCCAAGCCTAGCTTGGATAAAGTGCGCATGACTAAAAGATTAGGAAATTCCAATGCTCTTTGCATAAAAGTGGCATCCGCAAAGGGCGCATAAGCTTCGTCCACCACCACCAAGCCGGGCGCAATGCGCAGAATTTCAACAATGTCTTGGTCAGCAAACACGTTGCCCGTTGGATTGTTGGGATAGGCAAGGAAAATCACTTTAGGTCGATGCTGATTGATGGCATCTCGCATGGCCGGCATGTCGAGCGAAAAGTCTTGTTCGATCAAGTCCACACCGACAAATCGCAGGCCCAAGCTTATGGCAATTTGCCGGTACATGACGAAAGTCGGTTGAGGAGCCAATACTACCGGGTTGTCGCCTCTCAGCCCCATCAAAATGATTTGGATCAATTCGTCAGACCCATTGCCCAACATCACCTCCGCTGCTTCGGGAATGCCGTTAGCTGCCCTTAGTGCCGATCTCAAGCGATCCGCCGAAGGGTCAGGATAGCGATTGACTTCGGCATTGCGCAATACTTCCAGCCATTCGTCGACCATCTCCTTAGGCCACGTATAGGGGTTCTCCATTGCGTCCAATTTAATCAGCCCCTTTGCATTTTGCACATGATAGGCGGATAAGGCAAGAACTTCCGGTCGCAGTAGCGCATTGACCTGAGCTTCGATGTTTTGCATAGCCTCTGGTTAATCCCGTATTCTGAATTCAGCGGAACGGGCATGTGCCGTAAGCCCCTCGCCTCGCGCCAGCACCGAGGCAGTTTTCCCCAACTCGCTCGCCCCCGACCCTGAACAGAAAATCAGACTGGAGCGTTTTTGGAAATCATAAACGCCCAAGGGTGAAGAAAATCGAGCCGTACCGGAGGTAGGTAGCACATGGTTTGGCCCTGCGCAATAATCGCCCAGTGCCTCGGCGGTATAACGCCCCATGAAGATCGCACCGGCATTACGGATGGCTTTGAGCAAGGTTTCGGGGTCTTCCACTGACAGTTCAAGATGTTCGGGGGCAATGCGATTGGCTACGTCAGCCGCTTGTTGCAAATCATTGACGAGTATCATGGCTCCCCGTCCGCCCAAGGAAGCTTTTATCACGTCTTTGCGTTCCATGTTCGGCAAGAGCTTGGCGATACTGGCTTCCACGGCATCCAAATGGGCTTGATCCGGGCTGATTAATATCGCTTGAGCATCCTCGTCATGCTCGGCTTGGGAAAAAAGGTCCATGGCGATCCAATCAGGATTGGTCAGCCCGTCGCTAATGACCAAGATTTCCGATGGCCCGGCGATCATGTCGATGCCGCATTGACCGAACACCAGCTTCTTCGCCGTCGCCACGTAGATGTTGCCGGGACCGACGATTTTATCAACCCTTGGAATGGTGGCAGTGCCGTAAGCTAAAGCCGCTACTGCTTGCGCCCCACCAACCCGGAAAACCCGGTCAACCCCGGACAGATAAGCCGCTGCCAACACCAATTCATTGACTTCACCCCGTGGCGTGGGCACGACCATGGTAATATCGGGAACGCCGGCAACTTTGGCAGGAATGACATTCATCAACACCGATGACGGATAAGCTGCCTTGCCTCCCGGCACGTAAACTCCCACCCGGTCTAAGGGCGTGACTTGCTGTCCAAGAATCGTTCCATCGGCTTCTGCGTATTGCCATGATGCTAATTTCTGGCGTTCTGCATAGGCCCGAATGCGGACACTGGCCGCTTCAAGAGCCATTGCCTGCTCCTTTGGCAAATTTTCCCACGCCGCTTTCAATTCATTACGACTCAACTCCAACTCTTTCGCTTGGTTGACGCTGTAATGATCGAAACGCTCCGTGAACTCGACCAATGCGGTATCACCCTCCCGCTTGATTCTGGCGATGATGTCCCTGACGCGATCATGAATCGTGGCATCGGAAATTTCATCCCACGCCAGCAAATGACCAAGTCTTGCCTGAAAATCGCTGTCTTTTGCGTCAAGTCTGGTGATTTTAAATTCTTTCATGTCAGTTCATCCCGTTCCAATGCCCGCAGAAGAAACTTTAAGGCTTAATTGCCTGATAAATTCGCTGACCGCTTGATGTTTCATTTTCATCGCGGCCTTGTTGACAATCAACCGACTGCTGACGTTCATGATCAAATCCCTAGGCTCCATGCCATTGGCCCGTAGGGTATTGCCGGTGTCCACCAAGTCAACGATGCAATCGGCCAAACCCACCAAAGGCGCCAACTCCATGGAACCGTAGAGCTTGATGACCTCCACTTGCATGCCTTTGTTGGCAAAATAACGCTGTGCGGTTTTGACATATTTGGTGGCTACGCGCATACGCTTACTCGCTAGGTTATCCCCTACCCTGGCGGCTGTCATCAAGCGGCACTTGGCTATCCCCAAATCCAAGGGTTCATAAAGATCGGCGGCTCCGTACTCCACCAAGACATCCTTGCCGGCTATGCCAAGGTCGGCCGCACCGTATTCCACATAGGTTGGGACATCAGCGGCCCGGATGACCAGCAATTGCACATCATCACGGCTAGTGGGCAGGATCAATTTGCGGCTTTTTTCCGGGTCCACCGTCGGTATTATATCCGCGACAGCCAATAATGGCATGGCCTCTTCGTAAATTCTCCCTTTGGAAATGGCAATGGTCAGCATAATGGTCTCATTGGGGAATGCGCCGGATTTCCGCGCCTAGTTGAGAAAGCTTTTCCTCGATACATTCATAACCCCGGTCGATGTGGTAAATCCTTTCCACGATGGTTTGGCCTTCTGCCACCAAACCAGCCAGCACCAAACTTGCGGAGGCACGTAGATCAGTGGCCATGACCGGCGCTCCCGTCAATTTTTCCACGCCTCGGACGATGGCTGTGTTCGATTCCAATTTGATATTGGCTCCCATGCGCTGCATTTCCTGTACATGCATGAAGCGGTTTTCGAACACCGTTTCAGTAATGACACCGACACCTTCGGCGATAGAATTCATGGCGGTGAATTGGGCTTGCATATCGGTCGGGAAAGCCGGATACGGTGCTGTGTGCATGGACACAGACTTCGGTCTCCGGCCTTGCATGTCCAATTCTATCCATGAGTCGCCGCATTCAATGATCGCCCCTGCCTCCTGCAATTTTTCCAGCACTGCGTCCAACAAATCCGGGCGGGTGTTCTTTAACTTAACCTTGCCCCCGGTCATGGCTGCCGCCACCAAGTAAGTGCCGGTTTCGATGCGGTCGGGCATAATTTGATAATGCAAGCCTTCACCCGACAGCGATTCCACGCCTTCAATTTCCATGATATCCGTGCCTGCGCCATGAATCTTGGCCCCCATGGCATTTAGGAAATTCGCCAAGTCCACCACTTCCGGTTCGCGGGCGGCATTTTCAAGGATGGTCACCCCGTCAGCAAGGGCGGCGGCCATCATCAAATTCTCAGTCCCAGTGACCGTCACCAAATCTAACACTAGGCGACAGCCTTTCAGTCGTTTGGCGGTGGCATGGATATAGCCGTTGCTGACGCTAATCTCCGCCCCCATCGCCGTCAAACCTTCAAGGTGGATGTTCACGGGCCGGGTGCCGATGGCGCAACCACCGGGCAGCGAAACTTCGGCCTTGCCAAACCGGGCCACTAACGGACCCAGCACCAAAATGGAGGCGCGCATGGTTTTCACCAACTCGTAAGGCGCATAAAACGTCTGTATCGAACTGGAATCCACTTCAATATTTAGCTTTTCGTCAATCACCAAATGCACACCCATGCGTCCTAGCAATTCCATGGTCGTGGTGATGTCATGCAAATGCGGCACATTGCCGATCAATACCGGCTTTTCTGACAACAAGGTTGCGGCAAGAATGGGCAGCGGCGTTTTTGGCCCCGGACATGCGCAATTCCCCAAACAGGGGGTTGCCGCCAGTGATAAGAAGTTTATCCATTTTGTGATTACTCTATTGTTAACAGCCTAGCTTTTTGACGCTAAGCCCTTGGTTTTTAATCTATGATGAGAATGTCATCGACACCGGCCACATGGGCCATGGCCAGCAATTGGCTGGGAAGGTTGACGTAATGCAGATCCACCCCCGCTTGGCTTGCAAACCGCAGCCATTCCAACAACAAGGCCAGCCCTGCGCTGTCCGCCTTGGTAATTCCAGCCAGATCGAATACCATTTTTTGGGTAGGCACGGCAAATAAGCCGGCGGTTTCTTTCATCGCCGCGAGAACCGATACAAAGCTCAACTCACCTTCGAGTTTGAATCGACCGGGCTCTTCCTGGTTAATCTCAAACAAGAACTTAGGTGTTTTCATAGACAATGGTTTTTGCATTAAAAAAATGGGTAGTCCCATCATCTTGCCACTGGTTTAGTTTTGTGGTCGTCATCATGTTCCTTTTCAGACTTTGCGGAAGCCGCAGCTTTTGATTTCTGCCCTGTCGCCGAATCCCTATGAGCATTTCCCGATGCGGCCTTTGGCTTGCGTTCAGATTCCGGCTCGCTTTTGTCAATTTTAGGCAAAGATGCTGGTTTTGGCTTGCTGTTAGCTGCTTTTTCTTCAATTTTTGCCGGAGGTTTTGGTTTGGGGGCAATTGTGGCCTTGGGCGGTTCAGGCTCTGCAACAGCACCACTTGCCGGGGGGGCATCTTTCTTTTCCGCGCCACTTTCCGCCTTATTGAACAAGAAACGGCTGATAATTTCCTCCAACACCAAGGCCGACTGGCTCAGTTCGATTTCGTCCCCATTTTTGAAAAAATCCTCAGAACCTCCCGCACTCAGCCCTATATATTGCTCGCCAAGCAAACCCGCCGTCAGGATATTGGCGGTCGTGTCCGTGGGTATCGTGTTGTATTGCGGTTCGATATGCATTTCGACCACGGCTTCGTAAGTTTTATTGTCAAACCGAATCCCACTAACCCGTCCAATCCTCACCCCCGCCATGGATACCGGGGAGCGAACCCTGAGACTCCCGACATTTTGGAAGCGGGCCAACAGCTTGTAACTATCGTCCCTGACCTGCAAATCAGCCAAGTTGCTGACCTTCATTGCCAAAAAAAACAGGCTGACCATGCCAAGCGCGACAAACAGGCCAACCCATGTCTCCAATACTTTAGTTTGCTGCATTAATTAATTGTCCCCATACATGATTGCGGTCAGCACGAAATCCGAGGCCAGCACGGCCAAGGCTGAATAAACTACGGAACGTGTCGTCGCCCTGCCCACCCCTTCGGAGGTCGGTATTGCATCATATCCTTCAAAAACGGCAATCCATGTCACGATCACGCCAAACACTATACTCTTGACGACACCATTGATGATGTCATCATAAAAATCGATCTTGGCCCGCATTTGCGACCAGAAAGCCCCCTCGTCCACGCCTAGCAAATCCACGCCGACGAAATAACCGCCGATGACACCGATCATGCTGAACAGCGCGGCCAACAAGGGCATGGAAATCACCCCGGCAAAAAAGCGGGGCGAAATGATTCGCCGCAACGGGTCCACCGCCATCATTTCCATGCCAGACAATTGCTCGGTGGCCTTCATCAGGCCGATTTCAGCCGTCAACGCAGAACCCGCACGACCGGCGAACAGCAAAGCGGTGACCACCGGGCCAAGTTCGCGCACCAGTGAGGCCGCCACCATGACGCCCAAAGTTTGCTCGGCTCCAAAATCAGACAGCACGTTATAACCCTGCAAACTGAGCACCATGCCGACGAACAGACCGGAAACGCTGATGATAAGGATGCTCAGCACCCCCACCGAATAAATCTGCGCCACCAGCAGCCTAAATCTCAGGAAAATATCAGGGAATCCAGTCAGCACACGCAGCATGAACAAACTGGACCGGCCTAACTTTTCCAAGCGGTCCAAGGTGTGTCGGCCTAGCCTTTGAATAAATTCAAGCATCTTATGATCCATAACCCTCTCGCTGCCATGGCGGTTTTCCCAAGCCTAACAGATCATCGGCATAATCCGGTGCAGGGAAGTGGAATGGCACGGGACCGTCTGGCTCTCCATGCATGAACTGGCGTATCCAAGGCGATGCGGTTTCTTCAATCTCATCGGCTGTCCCCTGGGCCACGACCTTGCCTTCTGATATGAGATAGACATAATCGGCGATGGCAACCGTCTCCCTGACATCATGGGAGACTACCACGCTGGTCAAGCCCAAACCATGGTTCAAATTGTGGATCAGCTTCACCAGCACCCCCATGGAAATCGGGTCTTGCCCGGTGAATGGCTCATCATACATAATCATCATCGGGTCCAGCACGATGGCTCTTGCCAGCGCCACCCGCCGGGCCATGCCGCCGGACAGTTCCCCCGGCATCAAACCCCTAGCCCCGCGCAAACCCACGGCCTCCAGCTTCATCAGCACCAAGGAGCGAATCATCGTTTCGGGGAGGTGGGTATGTTCGCGCAGTGGAAATGCGACATTTTCAAATACATTCAAATCGGTCAGCAATGCGCCGCTTTGGAACAACATGCCCATGCGCTTGCGCATTTCATACAAATCTCTGCGGCTTTGCTCATGGACAATGCGGCCTTCCACATTGACATTGCCTTCATCGGGCCTTAGCTGCCCACCGATGAGTTTAAGCAAAGTGGTTTTGCCGGTTCCGCTCGGACCCATGATGGCAGTAATCTTCCCGCGAGGGATGTCAAGGTTCACGCCATCAAAGATTTTCCTGCCGCCGCGAAAAAAAACCAGATTACGGATGGATACCAAGATTTCGTCTTCGGCAAAGATGCCTGTCATTGCGGGAACCGGGATGGGAAAGACCAAAAAAGAGCGTATTATCCTTGACCTAGGGCTTACAAGTCAAGAATTGGCTGATTTTTCAGCGATTCGGGAGCGGAAATCGAGTGATTATACGTCTTTGTGTCTTAGTTCTTGTATGTCGGACGATCATGTCCGAAAATGTTGAGCATGAAAGGTTCCGAATTCATCAGACGGGTACAAAGTTATGCGAAAGCCAACGGCATCGGCTTCAGGCTGGATGAAAAGCGTGGCAAGGGTAGCCACCTAACTCTGATTTTGGGTGACAAATTAACCATTGTTCGTAACCCAAAGGATGAACTGAAAACTGGAACCCTACACGCCATGCTGAAACAACTGGGCTTGACCCTAGATAAGATTTAGGAGCGAAATAATGCGGTTTGTGTACCCTGCCAATTTGACTCCCGATGAAACCGATGGTGGTTTTGTGGTGACGTTCCGCGACTTGCCGGAAGCCATCACCCAAGGCGATACGCGGGAAGCGGCCTTGCTTGAAGCTGCCGACTGCCTGGAAGAGGCGATTGCCGCTCGCATTGATGAGGAAATGGAAATTCCACCGCCTTCAGCGTTGTTAAATGATGAGTGTGCGGTGTCAGTGCCAGTCCAGACCGCAATGAAAGCGGCCCTGTATGTGGCTATCCAAGCAGCGGGGATTAGCCAATCCGAGTTGGCGCGGCGGCTTGCCGTGGATGAGAAAGAAGCCCGTCGCCTACTCGACCCACGCCATGCGAGCAAAACGGCGAGCCTTGAACATGCCTTGGTCGCATTGGGCCAGTTTTGTGTCGTTGACGTGCGAGAAGCGGCTTAAACCTAGCCCATTTGACGTGGAACCGGGAAACGATAACAATCTTATCGAGCGATTCCACCACGTCCGCCAAGGCTTCCGCCAAGTTCGCCGAGGCTTCCGCCAAGTTCGCCGAGGCGTCCACCAAACTCGCCAAAGCTTCCACCATGTTTGCCAAGTTTTCCACCACGCCCGCCGAGACTTCCACCAAATTCGCCAAGGCTTCCACCACGTCCGCCAAGACTTCCACCAAGTCCGTCATGTGTTCGGTGACGTGGCAGACTTGTTCTGCAACCTAGGGGAGTTCTTGGAAAACGTCCCTGCATTCTTGGAAATAGCTAAGACTTCATGGCAAAACCTTGAGGGTTCCCGCCAAGGGCCATAGGATGCGCTGAGGTACGAAGCTCATCATTCGTGTCGCTCGTTGATGCGCCTCCTTCGTCGGCACATCCTATGGCCATCAGAGTTATTGCATCAATAATGCCCGCTTCCAAATCGGACGATGTCTTTTGAAGACCTCAAAGTTGGCGGTGACGGTTTTAGCGACATCCATCGTCAGTATGCATGAATTTCCGTAACCACTGCAATCCCCGCCCCAACCCGAGAACTGATAACCACTGACAGGGATGGCGGTGAGCTTGACTGGAGTCCAACTGTCGAAATTCGCACTGCATGTCGCACCGCAATCAATCCCATCCACATCACTGATCACCCTACCCGTGCCGCTGCCAGTTTTAACGACATCGAGTGTATTGATCAATGGAGAGCCTTTAATCGCAAAATAGAGCCAGCTAGTGGGTGCCAGACCTCTCCAAGGGGTCAGCCAGCCCAGAGGAGTAGCCCAGTTGTCAGGCGACCCTGGCATGGAGCCATCCGGCTTTTGTTGTGGGATTAGGTTGTCGAGAAAGGCTTTCCCATCCGCACCCCCTGCCGCCACATACTGTGCTGTTCCTTCGTTCCATATACTTACCGGTCCGGTTCCATCCAACCCGCACAATGTATCATCGTCACTACTGGTGACTAGGGTGCGTCTCACAAAACTGAGGGCGGCCAATCCCATCTGCGGTTGATTGACGCGGGAGTGGCGGCTGAATGCCGACAACCAGGTGGCAGTATCCAGAGCAATGCTAGGATCATTAAATCCCTGCCACCAATAGTGTAGGTTGGTATCCCATACTGTATTCAGTAGGTAGCCTTGAATGCGGTCTGCGTCGGCAAACCTTTTGGTGGCGATCATGGCCCACCAAACATCCACGTTTCCCTCCGTGCTTGGAACCGCCTTACCACTATTGTCGATCTGGGCGGCCAGCCATGTTGCTCCCTTTTGGGCCGAAGTCAGGGCAGCATTATCACCTGATCGTGCGGCATAAGACGAAAGGGCCATCACCCACCAAGCCTGATCGCCTACCCAAGCATCATTTGACGTCACTGCTCCATTCAGAGGATTCCATGTATTAGGCCAATGACCATCGCTTTGTTGCTGCTGGCTCATGAAGGCAACCAGACTTTGTGCGGCACGGGCGGCATTGTTTATGGGGCTCCCCTGCTGCCAGATGCCTTCGCGGGTCAGGACGAGCAATGTCAAAGCCTGGTCGTACAGGTGTGCTAACGGAGTGGCTTCTTCCTTCCAGGAAACAAACAAACCAGTCGATTGTTGTTCGGACAGCAAGTAATTTACAGCATTTTGCGTCACCTGGGGTAGCACGGAGGCAGCGTGTGTAGTGTCAAACGAAGTTTGCCGAGGCCAGTTTGCCGCCGTGTCATACTGGAGTTGATCTATCCTTAGCTGTCCCGCTCCTGTCCCGGCAGGCTGTTTTATCACCACAAATACCCGATTGATCCTAGTCCAATCAATTATTCCGCCACCCCAAAAATATTTGAATACCTTTTTAGGCAATGGTAGGTTGATCCAGCGATTGATCTGATTCATACCACTACTACCCTTTATTATATCGTAGCCATAAAACACATTGTTTACGTCAGCAAACATGATAGCCATATTAGTGGCAGTTTCACCTCCATCACCGTGCAAACTGAAACCGAAAAGATCAGCCCCGGAAAGGTCTAAAGGTTGAGGGAACGTATACTTGGCCTGTACGTAATCCCCGCTAGAGGCGACATTCCAGTTCAGTTGCACTGCTTTGCCAGACTGCCCCGCAACCAACTGGAGTCCATCCGACGCAGAACCATTTTCTATTGTCCAGTTTTGCAGGGATTCCGTGTCAGCCAACACATTACCTTGCCACCCTGGGGCGCATGCCGGATTCGCCAAGACCCTATTACTGGTAATAAGAAAGCAGCATATACTAAGGTAATACAGAAAAATGGTTAAATATACCCGCACTGATGTGTGCATTAAATCACTATGTAGGGAGTTATTCATAAGTATTTATCCTCATTTGCATTCAACAAAGTCAATCATACAGCGTTATTCATCGTTCCCACGCTCCGCGCTCATTGTTATACACAAGTCCAGCCAAGCCAGAAAAGCCGTCATTTCGGCTTAGGATGCCGAAATCCAGGCCATGGACGGTAGCCAGACGACTGTGCAAGTGCTTGATTCATGAAACTTGCCAAGCCCGTGTTACCGTCTGTGGATACAAGGGCATCGGTCGTGACCCACAGTTTGCCATCCTTGGACGATGGATTCCGGCATCCCTGACCGGAATGACGGACCTCCGACACTTGTGTATAACGATGAGCGGGGGACCGTGGGAACGATGGTATCCGGCGGAACCTCGCATGGGTCAGCCCCCATCAAACCGCGCCAGCCAACGTTGGGAGAAGGCAATGTCCGGGTCAACATGGCTAGGGAATGGATAACCCGGAGGGGCAGTAAAAATGGGCCAAGGATATTCGGCTCTTAACGGTTTCAAGGCTTTACCCAAGGCTAGATAGGCTTGCGGGATCACGCCCTGTACAGTATCGCCAATTTGCGGGGAGCTACCTGCTTGAAAGACCATGCCATTGCCATAGGGGTGGGACTCAACCCCATGCCCCGCCATTCTAAGCACTGAATCGGCTCCGTCCATGCGCTCCAACAATCGATTGGAAACAGCGGTTAGCCAGTTGATGGATTTTATTCCTTGTTTGCAATGAATTAAGGTTCCATTAGGATCATCAACGTCGAGAGCGCAAAAACGCATGGCTTGCTCACCTAATAAAGGTAATTCCAATGCTGCTCGGCGACCACTTGGATCAAAGGGCAAAACCCAACCTAAACCACCATAGGCATGTTCCACTGCTAGGGCATTGCAAATTTGCAAAAAAAGTTTTGTGAAACTCCTAGGCGGGGCATTCTCTAAAGCAGTAAATGGCAGATAGGCGAGAAAATAACCGAGTTCGTCCTCGCTGAATTTGATTCGGCTGGACATGACGCTGATAGACCAATGTTGGGCAATACCTACTTCTGTAGCGCTTGCCTCAAAGTTAAAGTCAGACTCCGGGTCAATCATCTCCTGAAATTTCTGAACCTCAATATGTTGGCCGGGTTTGAGCTTACGAAATTTTCGGTCGTTTGCAAACGCATACAATTGTATGCGGTCACCGGCTAAAGCCAAGTAATGCTGAATACAGGCAGCCAAAGGTTTTCGCAGATCAGCCTCGCCAAGGCGACGAAAGTAGAAACTCAAGCGTAAGCCGATTCGGGCCGCTGGGTCGCCATCAGGGAAAGGGATATAAAACTGTTCCAATTCCGCCGGAGTTGGGTAATGGGGAAATTCTAATTGCATGTTGCCTTTTCTCCAGAATTAAAATGCCGCGCCTAATGCTCGCCAAGCAGACGCTGCCCGTGCAGCGGAGGCGGCTGTGGCAGAACCAGCGACTAGTTCACCCGCTGGACCCTCGAAAGGGCTTACCAATAAAACTGCTGTTGCGGCTGCACCCAATACTGTGGCAGTACTCCAACCCAATACGCTTCCAGCAGAATTTAACACACTTTGCTTTTCCTCTTCTTCGGCTGGAACTGCGGCTGGCTCAGGTTGTTGCTGTTGTTGTCCACAATCGCAGCCTTTTTCGCCCTTTGTTGGTTGAGTGCCAATGCGAAAAATATCGTATTTCTTCGGGTTCCCTACAATTTCAGAGTACGCCGCATCCTGCTGAACGCTCCGCTTATCATTCCTAAACTTAATCTCCACCACCCGCTCGATGTTGTTTTGAGTCGGCGGCACACAAGGGTCGTCCACAATTACGAGGTCGGGCCTACGCACCATGCCTTTGCCTCTGACATAATCCTCAATCTCCCTGAACGCCCTACCCATCCATGAATGGGAAGCTTCGGTGGTGTCCTCGCCTTCAACCCGATGCATCATCGGCGAGGGCGGCGATTCCGTCATGTCATAAGAGATTTCCGACTTGTAACGGCTGTTGAAGCCTAGCAGTTTGTCGGCACTTTTGAAAATCTTGTCCATGCAGTTTTGCATCAGGTTTTGTTCCGCCTCGCCCACCACTGGATTGTTAAGACAGCAACAACACAGTTTGCAAATCAGCGCATCGTCGGCAGCTTTGCGGGTGGCAGGGTCAGGCCGTTCCTTGGGAGTGCCGGGGCAGCGAACGATGAGGTTTTGCGGTCCGCGCTCGGTGGCAATGCCCGACCCGGACTGGAGCAAAGAAGCGGCGACCACACCGGGACTGAGGATTTCCGCGCAAGCACTCATACCGGCATACCCCGGCGTTCACGTTCGGGCAGGGTGCGTTCCAACAGGCCGACCCAAAAGGCGGGGGGCGCGATGCGTTGGAATTCCATCATGATTGCCTCAGGATTGGGGGAGGTTTCCCGGCATTTGGCGATCATGTCCGGCAGTTTCGGCAAGTTGCGAAAGCCCGGAAAACCGACTATGTCGAGAAAGCAGAAACCGAGCATTTATACGTCTATGCGCCTTAGCTCTTTGAAGCAGCCCACAAGACGGGGATTAGCCAATCCGATAGGCCAGTTGCCATGCTCAAAACGTAAGCGGCGAGGTTGCAAACCTCGCCGCGCTTC
>CAIYXP010000537.1 GCA_903930145.1 uncultured Methylococcaceae bacterium | reverse complement strand
GAACTCTCCAAGACTTTGCCGTAACTTGCCCGGAACCAACTCCTGATATAAATCACGCAAAACGTCTCTTGTGTGAATGACTTGGTCAGTTCTGTAAAGGGATAATGTAGCGAGTATTCTTCGCAATGAAGACAATAGCGATTCTGAATATTCAGGCTTTCTAGCTACATCAATGTACCAGCTAAATATAGCCTCTTCAACGAATCCATTAATTCCTGCTTGAGTAAATATTTCAGATTTTTCAATATTTCTATATAATGAATCCAATAGCTCAGAGTCATCCATCATTGCAGACATTGATTGTGCTGGTTGTGGAATTGATGTCAGCCCATAAGCTGAAACGATTTCAGCCGCTAATAATTTAATTAGTAGTGAATTGTAGGTATGAATGGAAAACAGACGTTCTGGTAAGGATTTATTTGAATAACCATTCCAAGAAAATGAGATATCCTTTTCAATTGATTCAGACTGCAATATAGACATGTCTGCAACTTGCCCATAAAGTGATTTCCATTCTTCAAAAAGCATTTTCACCTTTGAATTTTCCTTAATTTCAAGCTCTCCCGCCAAAGCGTCAGCCATGGCTTGCATCAACGCTATTGCATTCATTGACCCATGACCAAAGTCTGCCATTAGATTATCAGAAGAAATAGCTTTACGAATATCAGCTTTTATAGCTTGAATAACTAAACCAACTGCGAAGGAAGAGAAAGGGATTAAATGTTGCGTTTGAATGCAATCATTAAAAACTTGTGCAAAACAAATATGATCACCATCAATAGCTATACCAATATAATCTTCTGGTGGTATTCCAGTTTTTTTAGATTCTCGAATAATGTAAGGCAATAGCCGATTTTGAGTTGCTTCCTTGAATTTAGGACTTGTTTTGGATGCATTGAATAGTCCAGGAGCCTTGAATTCGATAATTACATTATTATAACTACAATCCATTTTATTGCGTTCAAGATCTAAATCTTTCCCTGTTGCTTCTTCTAAAGCATGAATCCAAACTTGCCTGACTTCTGCCTCTCCCTTCCAAGGTTTACTCCGTTTGGCTTGTATCTTTTCAAACGCCAGAACCTCACTAGATTTTTCAGAAATCATATTTATTTCATTTAAGTTAATTAAATCTTGATTGTACGCAATAAACTTTAAGATTGTTGACACAACCGGGCCGCTCCGGCCTTCTTAACGTACCGAGGATTTCACCCAAGGCTTGCTCCCTGCCAAAAAACACGGGTGAATCACCATCTAGGCTATTCCCGGTGACATAAGGATTGACGCCGACTACCAGTTTGGACAGCCGTTGTTCCGGGCTGGACAAACCGGGTTGATTGGCATCCCCTAATTGAGCATTGAAATCGCCATTTGACTGCATGATTGTCCCAAGGAGGATATGCTTGAAATCACGTTTGGAGTGCAAGGCTTGTCTTGCCAGAACAGGCCCACGCAAGGCAAGCCTTGCACTCCCGGATCAATTTTATTTTATGGCTCCCACGCTCCGGCATGGCAGCCTGTCCTTTGACCCTCTGCGTTCATTCACCGCAGGAGCGGTTAAATAGCGTTACCACGTTGGGAGTTTGTTAACGATCAATAATCATCCCGGATCACGCTTTAATCCATTTAAGCTGGCAAACTATTTTTTTAAACGTAATTTACGCTGTACTTGATAGGCTATTAATAAGAAAACAACCAGCACCATAGACCATTCTTCCGGTTCAGGGACAGGTGCAGTTATTATTGAACCCATATACATATATCCTTCCCAAGCCACTGATGTATTTTTCGCCCCCCATCAATCAACTTTTATAAAATAGGTATGTGTAATTGGAGATAGATTATATTCGTTAGCAAGCTTGTTCATAAAGCTACTCAACAAATCAGGGGTATAGACAGGTTTGCTAATTTCGGATATTTCTGAAAAAAAACTTTTACCGCCTTCATATTGCCCGGTAAAAGTAGTTGCATTTGCATTGGAAACCATTAACAATGCTACAAAAGTCATAAAAATGCACAATTTCGCTTTCATTTCAATACCTCAAATTTAATGAATCAAACACTAGTTGGCTAAAGTAAGGAATATCCCTGCATTGCTCGATAATTCAATCAGGTGATTGATGGGTTCGGTAACTGAGAGCATGGCCTTAATTCCTTTGTGAATCGCTTTCGAATGGCAGATGACGAAACAAGGCAATCTCTCATTTACTCAAAACCTTAGTAAAATTATGACGAGTTGATGCGAATGAATTCGCACCTAAAATCTCGACCAATCAATGTAGCCAGCCAAGCATACCCCAAAAATACCCCAAGGCCAATAACAAATGCCCGGATAATACCAAGCCCACATTCGCGGCTTGGGCTTGGGTGAAATCGCCTCCAAAATCCGGCTGACGGGACAAACGCATGGCTTTAATCGCCAATGGCAACGACAAGAAGGCAAGCAGGCAGGGCATCGGCATGGCCCCCAAAAGTAAGCAAAACCCTATCCAAACAAAAGATGCGATAGTCAAGCCGGTGTATAAACGTTGGGCTTTGTCAAAACCCAATTCAATCACCAAGGTTTTGCGCCCTCCGTTTCTGTCTGGCTTTTCATCTGGGAATTCATTCAAAAACAGTAAATTGGCTACCCAAATGCAAGAGGGTAGGGCGGCATACAGGAAAGTGGCCTCGGGTTTGCCATGGATGATCCATGCCGTGCCGAAAACCGGCAATAAGCCTAAACCCAAACCAGCGGACAATTCCCCCAAGCCATGGCCCAAGCGGGTGATGTGGCTAGAGTTGAACAGGACAAACAAGGCTCCAAGTAGAAATAAAGGCAATAGCGACCAGCCCACTTGACCCACGAGATACCCACCAATGGGGACGGCCAGTGCAAAGGCAGCAAGGCCATAGATTAAGGTTTGTTTGGGGGTCATTAAGCCTTGGGTCAATAACCCACTGCCACCATTAAAGGGGGTGCGCTCGGTTTCCAAATCAATCCCGGAGGAATAATCAAAATAGTCGTTGAGTACGTTGGTGCTGATATGCAGCAAGACTAAGCCAATCAGGCAGAGCGTAAATCTCCCCCAGTCAAACGATCCATAATATCCTGCAATACTAGCCCCTAATATCACCAGCAATACAGACAGTAATAAATATTGAGGGCGGGTTTCGAGGTATAGGGTTTTAATCGGGATCATAGGGGTTATTACAGCGGATTATCAATTGCTCAAGCGTTCGATTAGGTTGTCTGGCAACACCCGCCAAACCGCATAAGCCGCAAAGCCGAGAAACAGTATTCCGCTTAAGCGATGCAACCAATGCAAGGGGACGCGGCGCAACAAGGTGCGGCCCGCCCATACGCCTAGCATGGACGTTGTCGCCAAGGCCAGTGTTCCCCCTAGCCAAACTGGGACAGGCGGCAAGGCAGCCCCCAAGCCAGCTAGAGTCAGTTGTGTTTTGTCACCCAATTCAGCGACGAAGATCAACAGAAATGTCGTGGCAAAGATGCTATGCCCGCTTTTTTCCTCTAACACACCTTCCTCGTCTTCTTCCCTAGTTAACAAGGCTTTCAAACCAAAACCAGCGAACAATAGAGCGACGGCTGTTCCCACCACCCATTCGGGCAACCAGTGTCCCACCGCTGCGCCGAATAGCACAGCGGCGAGATTCAGTAAAGCGAAAGCAGTGGTAGCTCCCAACACGATAGGCAGGGATTGGTGACGGGCGGCTAAGGTCATGCAGACCAATTGGCTTTTGTCGCCGATTTCGGCGGCGGCAATCAATCCAAACGTGCTGGCTGATACGGTGGCCCATTGGGCTAGTTCGCCAGAAGGTTTTATCTTCTGGGCAATGGTTGGCCAATCAAGCGTTAGTAGGCATGACATGATGGGATGCTCTAGGGTTTAGGCCAACTCGGATGCAGCACTGAGTTGGCCTAGACGGATTTATTGGATAATGTCTGGATTGCTTTCCAGCATCACCGGGCTAGGTGCAGGCGTGGGCGGGGTTGGTGACCCGCCAATCATATTGTCCAGCATCATCATGACGATAAAGCCAACCATCACCGCAAACGTGGCGGAACGGGCTTTGCCCTTGGACTGGGTTTCGGGGATGATGTCGTCGGTGATGACAAAGAGCATCGCACCAGCGGCAAAGGCCATGCCTATCGGCAGCAGCGGGAAGAATACGGTCACAGCAGCCACGCCTAAGAAACCACCAATCGGCTCAACTAGGCCGGTCAGGGTGGCTATCATCACTGCCTGTTTGCCACTATAGCCCAAACCGACCAATGGCAAGGCCACTGCCAGCCCTTCCGGGATGTTTTGCAGGGCGATGGCAGAGGCAATCGACAAGCCATTATGCCAGTCGCCGGAACCGAAGCTGACGCCCACGGCCATGCCTTCCGGGAAGTTGTGCAAGGTGATGGCGGTGATGAACAGCCAAATTTTGCGTAGAGAATTCCCCAATTCCGAGCTTTGTGCGGTGAAATGCTCATGCGGCAGGTAACGGTCAGCCAGTTCTAGGAATAGTGCGCCTAGCATCATGCCAAAAGCAACCACCCAAATGCCCTTGCCCGGCCAGATTTGATTGCCGTACTGGATGCCGGGGGCGACCAGTGAAAATGCCGTCGCTGCCAACATGACCCCTGCCGCGCCGCCCAGCATGATGTAAAGTGTGCGCTGTTTCACTTCTTTGACAAAGAGGGCGGGCAAACCACCCGCACCCGTCGCCAAACCTGCAAGAATGCTTGCCATGGTGCCGTAGGCGACGATGGGGTTGATGAAGAAATACAGAATTGCCAAAACGATTGCCGTCCACGTCGCCAAAGAGGCGACTACAATCAATCGTTGCATCAACGGTGTTTGGTTTTGGAATTGCTGATAAAAAGGCCATGCCAATACTTTCTTGGCTAGGCTTTCCAAGGTATCGAGTGCGTCAACATTCATCGTTTTTATGTTCCTTACCCGGCCCCTTCCACCGAGCGACAACAATAACCGACGGAAGGGGTCGGTAGATTGGACCCCATGACTGGGGGGTTCTAGTGTTTTTGGAAAGCATATCAAGGCAAGGCTTCCTAGTCGAGACCAAGCTAAGGTCTTGGTAAGCCAGATTGCCCGGTTGACTTTTCATTAGGCTATGCCTGACTAGCATTTTTACGCTTGCCTCTGCCGGTCGCGCAGTAACACATAGATCGCCCCGGTTCCGCCTTCGGTGGGTTTGGCCGTGCAAAACGCAAGCACATCAGGATGTTGCCTTAGCCAGAGGTTGGTTCGGTTTTTCAGTATGGGATAATCCCCTTCGGAACGGTAGCCCTTGCCATGGATGAGATGCAGGCAGCGGCAACCGTCCGCCAGGCAAGTGTTCAAAAAACCTGCCAAGCGCCGTTTAGCCTCGTCCACCGTGAGCCCGTGCAAATCCAGTTCGGCATCCACGCTGAATTTTCCAGCGCGCAGCTTTTGCAATACTCGCTTTTGAATGCCGGGGGCCACAAAGCTCATGACATCGCCCATAGCTAACAATGGGATTTCCACAGGGGCAATATCTGACCAATCCAGAGGATGAAAATGTCGGCGTGGTTTCGGGCGGGGTTTTTCCAAAAGCACCCGGTCATTGACCACTGGACTCACAACGCCTATGGTGTCGCGGAACAAGCGGCTATCTTCCTCAGACAGAACAAAGGAGGGCGGTTTTTTTTTCGGAAGGTGGATGGGTTTGCGCATGGAGCCATTATAGCCCTTAAGCTCTATGCCTCCTCACTAAATAAACCGATTAGCAAAAAAACCAAAGGTGGCAAACCGGGGAGTTTTTGCACAATTCTAACTGTAATTATCATGGGTTTACTTAAATTGCGCATCATGTATGCCACAAGCCCACGAATTTATAGGCGAAGGTGGTAAAATCACACCTAACAACGCGAAATGGCAAGGTACGATCAAAGCACGATGCACATACTCATCAGCAACGACGATGGTTATTCGGCTCAAGGACTCATCGCTTTGGCCGATGCCCTAAAAGAACACGCCGAAATCACTGTGGTGGCCCCGGAGCGCAACCGCAGTGGAGCCAGCAATTCACTAACATTGGACCGTCCCCTACACGCTATCACAACCAGCAATGGCTATATCAAGGTGGACGGCACTCCGACCGACTGCGTCCATCTAGCCATTACCGGCTTGTTGGAGCGCGAGCCGGACATGGTCTTCGCTGGCATCAACCATGGTGCCAATTTGGGGGACGACGTGATCTATTCCGGCACTGTTGCCGCTGCCACCGAGGGTAGATTCCTCGGGCTGCCGGCTGTGGCCATTTCACTCGGTGGCATCAATCCTACGCATTATGATACGGCTGCACAGGTTGCGGTGAGGCTGTTCCAAAACATCCGTCGGCATCCTTTGCCATCTGACACCATTTTAAACGTCAACGTGCCTAATCTGCCAATGGATCAAATACTAGGGTTTCAAGCCACACGCCTTGGGCAGCGTCATAAGGCCGAATCCGTGGTCAGAAGCCATGACCCTAGGGGTAGGGAGATTTTCTGGGTGGGTGCGGCTGGCCCGGAACAGGATGCGGGTCCGGGCACTGATTTTTATGCGATGCGTGCTGGCTATGTATCGGTGACCCCTTTGCAAATTGATTTGACCCGATACGATAGCTTGGAAAGGCTGGCGGATTGGCTGCCTGGAGGAGGTTTGGAGGAATGAACCAGCGCTTGGAGGGGATTGGCATGACATCGCGCCGAACGCGGGAGCGGATGATTGCCCGCTTGCGTGAACAGGGGATAAAAAACCAAGCCGTATTGGACGTAATGCAAGAGACCCCTAGGCATATTTTTGTTGAAGAAGCCTTGACTACTCGTGCCTATGACGACATGCCCCTGCCGATTGGTTTTAACCAGACGATTTCGCAACCTTACATCGTCGCTAGGATGACTGAACTGCTTCTAGCCAAGGGTCCGCTGGAAAAAGTGTTGGAAATTGGTACTGGGTCCGGTTATCAAACCGCCATTCTGACCCAATTGGTCAAAATGGTCTACACAGTGGAGCGCATTTATCCATTGCAACGGCGAGCCCGCCGCTGTCTGCGCGAACTGCATCTGCGCAATGTGCGGATGAAGCATAGTGACGGTGGTTGGGGATGGGAAGATTACGCCCCTTATGACGGCATTATCGTCACCGCTGCCCCTAGCGAGGTTCCGCAAGCCTTGATTGACCAGCTTGTTCCCGGCGGTGTCTTGGTGATACCCGTTGGTGACGGTCGTAGCCAAACCCTGCAACGCATTACCCGAACGGAAAATGGAACTCAGGTGGAAAATATCACGCCCGTAGTGTTTGTGCCGCTGTTGACCGGGGTGACGGAGGGTTGATTGCAGAAAAACGACTTCTGGACAAACGGCAAAACCTTCCAAAAAAGCCAGGGGCGGAACAAAGCTAATGAAAAGCGGGTAAATGTTAAGAAAAAATGTGCGGAATCAATTGATAATCTCGGCCGGCCCCTGGATTCCACTGAGAGGTTATGCGAGATTATGAATTGCACACTACATGCCATGTATATAAATTATTGTAATGGAAGGAGTTATCTTGGTATTGTTTCGTATGGGCAAGGTATGATGCGGGAAATGACACAATTTTATCGCGAAACGACGCAACCACACTTGAATAGACCCCGCTCTGATGTTTCCAGCAGTTTGTAAATCAATATGAAACGTTACGGGGGAGAGTTGATTTATCATGCGCGAGACGAGGAGGGAGTGATTGAAGTGGTGGACACGCACGGTGTGCGATCCTTGCATTTTGGCACATCGCCAAAGCAAAGCGCATTGTCGCTACAAACCCCGGATCGGGTGGAGCTTGCCTACATACGCGCTATGCTCAGCGCATTGTTGTTCATCGATGACCCATGCAGAGTGTTGTTGATTGGTTTAGGCGGGGGATCGTTAGCTCGGTACTTGTTGGAACGGTTTCCAAATTGCCAAGTGGATGCCGTGGAGCGTCGTGCATCCGTGGTTGAAATTGCAAGAATCTACTTTGGTTTGCCCAAAGAAGACAGGCTTGACATTCGTATTGGCGAAGCAGCCCAAGAAGTCGAAAACCAGGCAGGTCGTGAGGCTGAAGTATACGATTTGGTTCTTATCGATGCTTACGACCATTTAGGCATGGATTCCTCAATCAACGCCTTGGATTTTCTGACCGCTTGTTCTCAGCTTCTTCGTCCCAAAGGGGTGCTGAACTTGAATTTGTGGGGTAGCCATCCCGTTTCGCTGAAGCATTCGCTCGCGCTATTAAGGCACTGCTTTCCAGAACGGTCAATGAGGCTGGCAGTTCCCAACCGGGGTAATGTGATTGGGTTTGGTTTGGGTAGTGAATTCGCTGCATTGAAATTGAAGCAACTTGAACCACGCGCCCGTCAATTGGAGATTCAAACCGGGTTGGAAATGGCCTACTTTTTGAGAAATTTCCGAGTCATTTAGCAGTCCTCCTCAACCCGATGTAATCATTGATAACATGACACTACCTGAATCACAAAAGCCAAGGGCCATAAAGAGTTTTGTTCTTCGCCAAGGCCGGATGACTCTTGGGCAGAATGCCGCTTTGGAACAACTCTGGCCAATTTTCGGTCTGGACCCGGCTCAAGCTTTTAATGCCATGGACACATTTGGCCGTGAGGGCCCTTTGGTTTTGGAAATTGGTTTTGGCAATGGGGAAAGTTTGGTGGAAATGGCAAGGGTGGAACCGGAAACTGATTTCCTAGGCATTGAAGTGCATCGTCCTGGTGTGGGGCATTTGTTGCTCAAAGCCCAGCAGTTGGGTTTGCAGAATATCCGGGTCTATTCTGCGGATGCCGTCGAAATTTTGCGCAATCGAATCCCAACGGGCAGTTTGGACAGGGTGCAAATATTTTTCCCTGACCCTTGGCCAAAAAAGCGCCACCATAAAAGGCGGCTAGTGAATGCCGAATTTTTAGGATTGGTCGTTGAGCGACTAAAGCCCGGCGGTGTCTTGCATTGCGCCACCGACTGGGAAGATTATGCAGAACAAATGCTTGCCAGCTTGGAAGCCACGGTCAGCTTACGCAACCAAGCGGGGGAGGGGCGGTTTGCCGAGCGCCCCGCGTCACGTCCGTTGACCAAGTTTGAGTTGCGCGGACAGGGTTTGGGGCATGGGGTTTGGGATTTGCTTTTTGAGAAAGTGTAGGGTTACGCGAATGATTCTTGCTCGCCAACCTAGCAAGCCTTACCGGCTCGCACTGCATAGAACATCCAGCATTGCTTAATTGGGCATGGAGTCCACAGGTTGTGGTGACACAACTTTTTGTATTTCTTTGATTTCGGATAGTTTCTGGGTCAGCATCTCGATCCTCTTCTCCAGTCCGGCGATTTCTGCGTCCAAGGTCTCGGTGGACTCGGTCACTTTACGCAAAACCCCCAGCCTGCTTTCGATCATACGCCTTCGGTCTTTGATGCGGCGGGCCAAGGGTGAAAGTGCGTTAGCCCCCCAAGCATTGCATTCCTGATGGGCTCTGGCATACAGGTCACGCGCCTCGGCGATGATGGTGCTGTATAACTTGTGGACGACGGCAGTTTGCTCCATCAAGGTGGAAGATGCACTTTGCCGAAATTCTTCCCCTTCTTGGAATATGCGTTCCAATTCCATCTGATAGTCTTTCAGCGAAATCGGCGCAGGTTGAATGTCCAAGCAGCCATATTCGCCCTCAAATCGACTGTAAATGGCTTTTATCAGCTTATTGGACTCATTGGCTTGGTTGATGGCTTTTTCCATCGCCAAGCGTAAATCTTCCAAAACCCGTTTCATGGCCGTTTTCATGCCAATGGTGGTTAGGCTGGAAAGCATTTCCTTGCGCGCCTTCCTCACAACGGGGTCAATGGTGCTGGCGGACAGGGATTCCACCAATTGGAGCAGTTTCTGGGAAAACGCCCTATGACTGGTTTGAAAAATGTCCACGCCCGCCAAATAACTGGTTTGGTATTTGTGGGTTTCCTCCATCAATCGACGAGTCATGTCCTGATTGTTGATATCGATCTGTCGCATCCCTTGGAGTTGGCGCTGCGCATCGGCAATCTCAATTTCAAGGTGAACGACAGACTCATTGACCAGTTGCCCCATGGTCGCCGCCACGGTCTCGCGGAGAAGGTGCTGACGGTCCCGGATGACCGTGTTGGTCAGATAATCCTCAATGCTTTTGAGCCGGCTTTTTTGCAGCAAGGCTTCATCGCGCCTGACTTTCGCCAAAAGTGCCTTTTTGGCGGAAACTGGGAAAATAAGGTGTTCGGACACGCCAAGAATGCAGGATGCCTCCCTGACTTGGGAGAGCAGGGAGATTTCCAATACCTCCTCCCCCTGCAATTCATCGCCCCAAAGCGAGTCAATTTTGTTCATTGCAACGGCAAGTCCATTTTTACCCGTGTTGCGGGACCCTCGCACATGGTTGTTCCACATTTCCAAGTCACTATTGGTCACCCCTGTGTCAGCAGCCAAGACAAAGATGATGGCTTGGGCGCTGGGCAACATGCGCAGAGTCAATTCTGGTTCCGTACCCAAGGCATTCAAGCCGGGGGTGTCCAGTATCGACAAGCCTTCTTTAAGCAAGGTATGGGGGAAGCTGATAAGGGCGTGTCTCCAACAGGGGATTTCCACCGTCTCCGTGGCATCAGTCACAGTGCGAATGCCATTTTCCCGATTATAAAGACCCAGTTTGATGGCATCCTCTTGGCTTACTTTTTTCACTGCCGCCAACTCTTGAAATGCTTCTTGCATTTGTAGCGGGGAGGTATGGTCTAAATCAATTTGTAGCCAGGAATAGGGATGTTGTTTGTGCTCGTTTAAGGTGATGTCGCTTAAACGGGTTTCGATTGGCAACAAGCGAATGTAGCTGCCTTGGGAGGAGTCATGAAATATTTCAGTGGGACACATGGTCGTGCGTCCCGGCAGGGAGGGAAGCAATCGCAGTCCGGTGTCAGAAAAGAAGAGTGCATTGATCAATTCAGTCTTGCCACGCGAAAACTCAGCGACAAAGGCAACCACTAGCCGCTCATTGACGATGGCATCCCTTAAGTTCCTTATGGTTTCCAAGTCGCCTTCACTTGCAATGTCCATTACTCCCAGCCACTGGGAGAAATGGTCTGCCGCTCGTGTCAGTTCTTCGCGCCATTGCCCATAACCATGAAGCTTTTCTTGAAGCTGAATCGTGCTCATTGCTTGCCTAATTCAAGATGGCGATCAATTGCTGGAGCAGTGGCATCACCGCCATTTTGCCAAACTGAAGAGCGAACAAAGCGACAAGCGGCGATAAGTCAATGCCTCCCATCGGTGGCAAAAACCGGCGAAAAAACCCCAACAATGGATCGGTCAAATCAAATAGCAATTTAATCGCTGGATTGTAACCACGCGGTGCGACCCAACTTAACACCACAGAAATCAAAATGGAATAGAATAAAATATTATAAAGCAACTCCAGTAACTGGCCTAAAGCAACCACCAACAGGCTGGCCGGACTGATGCTGATTTGCTGAAGGGAAAATACTATATAGTCTGCCAATACCTGCAAAGACAACATCAACACCAACGAGGCGGTGTCTATGCGTCGAATGGAAGGAATGAAGCGACGCATGAAACGCAAAGGGGGATGGGTGAGCTTGACCAGAATTTGCGAAATGGGGTTGTAAAAGTCAGCTTCCACCCATTGCAGCAGGAATCTCAGCATCAAGGCGAAAAGATAGAGGCTGACCAGCGTGTCAACGAGGAACACACCCAAGCCGGAAAGGTAGCTATTGCTCATTTGGCATCACCCAATTCCGCCGACAGACTGACCGAACGCTTTTCGGCTGCATGGATGGCATCCAGCACCATCGCCGTAAAACCGGCATTTTCAAAAGAGCCAATGGCTGCTTCCGTGGTGCCGCCGGGGGAGGTGACTTTGCGACGAAGTTCGGCGGGGGATTCATCTGATTCCATGGCGAGACGGGCAGCGCCAAGCGCGGTTTGTTGAGTCAGCAGCCTAGCCGTCACTGGCTCCAAACCCAAACGAACGGCAGCCTCTTCCATCGCTTCCATCAAGAGGAAGAAATAGGCAGGGCCACTGCCTGAAAGCGCTGTGACGGTATCCAGCAACTCTTCACGGTCAACCCATACCGCCAAACCGACCGCCCTGAGGATCGCCTCCGCACGGCTGCGTTGTTCGGCGCTAATGTTTTCGTTCCCATGCAAGGCGGTGGCGCCGGTTTTCACCAAGGCAGGGGTATTTGGCATGCAACGCACTATGTCATTGCCACTCCCCAACCAGCGGTCGATGTCGGCCTCTGTCACCCCGGCGGCCAAGGAAATGACAAGGGGTTTGCAGCGTTGAACGGCTGAGGCTATGCCAGTGGCGACTTCGCGTAGCGACTGGGGTTTGACTGCCAAAACTAAAACTTGTGATTTTTCAACCACTGCCAAGTTGTTCGCAGAAGTTTTGATGCCAAAGCGGCTGGCGAGCGAGTCCAGTTTTTCTGCATCAACATCGGATGCGCAGATTTTTTCCGGGGCATAGCCATCCGCACATAGGCCAGCAATCAAGCTACTGGCCATGTTGCCCGCGCCGATAAAACCAAGAGTCAGTTGTTTCATGGTATTTAGGGATGATCGTTAAATGGAAGCTATTCTAACTCAGAGAACGGCTTTGTCGTAACTCCATTAAGCAAGAGTGCCAGTAAAAATCGCTTGAATCGATGCCGAGAAAGCCAATATGGAAGTGCTGGATGCATTAGATGCCATTATATTAAACTTATGCATGGCTTTATGAAGAATTTATCATCCGATCATGCAGAATTAATCGTGGCCGGAAGGTTCGCAATGTTGGGAAGATTAGTCGTAGCGGTTGTGTGGACGATCTGCCATCGACAAAATGTCCATGTCAAGCTTGCTTGGTCTGCCCATTTCCAAATGATGACTTAGTCCTTCATCGCGTGACTCAAGCGCCACCGAAACAATCCAAACGCAATGATGGCATGGATGCTCATGATGAGCACGCCATTCCAAGGGTTTGCCAAGTCAATGGGTAGTAATAAATAACGCAGAGAACTCAATCCAGCAACTTGTGCCAGAAAGGGCAGAACCATATTGATGACAATCAGATAAAACAGGGCGGCGCTGAAAGCCCGTTTGGCATTCGGTGCCAAGGTGAAAAAGAGGAAAACACAGACATCGCGTAACAGCATCAGCGCCACGCCCAGAGGCGCAAGCCCGAAAAAAAGATTGAGGGTTGGCGTGACATTCCAATCAGTTAAGTTGGCAGATGCCAGCATGGCAAAAACGAAAGCCAGCACTAAGGTCGAAGGCCATAGAGGCAATCGTTCCAAGAAACCTCGCCAGTCGCCTAATTCTTGCCTGCGTTTAAGTCGTTGCCAAACCAGCAAACCTGTCGGTTCGGAAATGAGTGCAATATAAGTCATTGCCACCGCCACCAGCAGTGCCGTCGTAGAAAATACTATGAGGGTGTTGTCGTCTGCGTCACCGATCAAACCTGCTAAATAAACCGCCAGCACGACGGCAAACAGCGGCCATGCCCAAGGTAGGGTGCGTACTTGCAATGCATTGTCCATTCTCCGCCATGCTGCAAACACGGCGAAGCCCGCAAATAAAAGGCTACTGAACAAGAGGAAGCTAGGCGTGGAAAAAACCATTCCCCACCAGTTGACAGCCTCGACAGTGAACCATCTCGCGCCCATTACCCAAAGTAAAATCAATGCAAACAGACCAAACCAACCCACACCGCCTTGTTGAACCGTCCGAGATTCAATTTGACTGGTGTGCAAATTCAGAGCGATGCTGGCTGCATGGAGCAAAATGCCTGTCAAGACTAAAGTGAGCAAATTGATGAATACGGACTCGCCTTGCGTCATCCATCCAAAAAAAGCTGCGACGGCAAGGCAAATCAATCCGGCGTACCATGCAAATGCGGTGGCACCGAACAACTTGCCCCACGTCATTGCCCAAGGTTGCAATGCGCTCATGCGTTGCTGGTCCCATGTTTTTTCCCTCAATTCGTCGGTGATGGATGCATTGGCATTGCGCAAGCCCCAAAACCAAACGATGAAGGTAAACATAATCCGGGCCAAGCCATGTAAATTCGTGGCAATCTGGTCTTGGTTAAACATTCCAATTGACACAAAAACCAGTGTTAGCAAGATCGGTGTGACAATCAAGCGCTGCGGGGTGAAGACTAACCACAGGTTGCGTTTGAATTCTGGATTCATGAATGGCTTGCTATAGGGTTGGCGGCTACCGATTGAAGATAAGATTGTTGCAGATTTTCCTTATGTTCGGCAAAGCTGGCCACTTGGAAACCGGCTATGACCAATTCCCTCAGCAGCAAGGATTGAACCGACAAGTCACCCTGTAAATCGAACTCTGCATTCTCGGCATCTGCTTTGATGATTGTTGCCCCCGGTTTATTGGCAATCCAATCAACAAGACGAGCATCTGCTAAGGATAATTTAAGTCGTATTCTCCTCTGTGCAATGGCTGGCTGCGAGCCACTGATGGCACGGTTTTCCAACACGCGCCCATTGCGCAAGGACAACATGTGGGTTGAATATTCGTCCAGTTCGGCCAATATGTGTGAGGAGACCAATAGTGTCATGCCGCTGGTTTGCAATTGCCGGAACAGCATCGCTAAGCTGGCCCGTGCTTCTGGGTCCAAGCCGGAGGCGGGTTCATCCAGTAACAACACCTTAGGCCCGTGAATGATGGCCTGACCTATCGCCAAGCGCTGCCGCAAGCCCCGCGACAGGCTTCCGCTGATCTGTTGTAATCGGTCGCTAAGGTCAAGTTGGCGGGCCGTCAGTATAATGGCGTCATGTATCGCATTTGATGGCAATCCCTGTGATGCAGCGGCATATTCCAAGCATTGCGCCACGGTCAACTCTTGATAGAGGCCAAAGAAATCGGACAGGTAACCCATGATGCGGTGAACTTCGCGGGGTTTTTCGATGACATCCATTCCGGCAACGTGTATCGTTCCAGAGAGTGGGGATTCCAAGCCGGCTATGCAGCGCATCAGCGTAGTCTTCCCTGCTCCATTTGGCCCGACTAAAGCAGTCACGCTACCCGATTGCACCTTCAGGCTGACATCGTCCAATGCGCGGTGACCGGGATAATCGAAAGTCAAATTGCTAATTTCAATCATTAAAAAACGATTTCCACAGTTGGGGAAAAGATGAAAACCTTTAAATGAACATTAGCCAGCAAAGTTATAGGGTGGCCATGGGCCGCTAACGATGACTTTGTCGGTTCCGGTTTCAAGAAGATTATCCAATTTTGCGCGGAATGCATTCAGTTGGCTTCGGGGTACCAGATAACTGATCAAGTACATGGGCTGATTGGCGAACAATCCCGCTTCTCCGCACCGTTTGCGATAAAGTCCTGCCAAGGCAATATCCAGCTTGGCGGATTCCTTTTCCGCCTGTTCCGTTGCAGCATATTTGCGCCTTATCGACTGTAGGTATTCGTGGCCGCTTGTGGGCTTTTTCGTCGGATGTGAGTCGGGTTCAGGAGTTGCCATCGGTAAGCGTATACCCATTTCATCGCAGCCATTGAGTTCCGCTAGTGTTTGATGGTAATGCTCAGCTTTTTCCGTCAAGTGTTCGATCACGGCTTCTTGATAAGGCAACAAACTACCATAGCGTATTGGGATGATGGTTGTCAGTTGATGGATAATCTCCACCGCTTTGCCAAAAGCAAGCACAGATTCGACATCTTGGTTGGCTTGATCGCAGAGCTTTGTCACCGCCGTCAACCCACTTGAATGGATTAAGATGAAGCTAATGTCAAAGTCAACCGGCAGGGATTGCTCTGCCACAATTCCATAAAGCAATAGGTTCATGATGCAGTTTGACAGAAAGTATAAGGCGGCCAAGGCCCAGTGACACGGAAAGACAATCCGGCAGATTCATGAGCGATAGTCATTTGTTCGGTTTTTACGCGAAAGGTTTCAACCTGATTGATTGGGATCAGAAAGGCCCAATGAGAGACTTTATTGTCAGTTAAACGCCGGGGGCGAAACCCATGGGCAAGGGAGGCAAGGTCATCCTTGACGGGATTCAAGTAGTCATTGATCCAAGCATCCAAGTCCAATGACAATTGCCTACGCAGTTTCTGTTCCTCCAGATGGCGGCGGCCTATGGCCTCGGGTAGCTTGACCCGGCCTGAGCGTAAATCCTCTTCCAATCGGTAATCAATGGCCTTGAAACGATCCAAAGTGGCTTCCACCGACCATTCTTGGCAACCGGCCACTCGTTCCAACGCTGCGGACACCTCGCTAAATCGGTGGGCAATTGCTTGGTCTAGGGCTGGCAGGCTGGAAAACAAAGTGCCGAAGGGCAGCGGGAAAACAGGTGCATCAGCCATCACTTGTTCGACCACGATGGCATGGCGACAGGCACGTGGTCCTAGCCAAGCAATGTCCTGTAAATTGGATTCACCAGACTCTCCGGTGAAGTCATCCAAGGACACCCAGCAAACCACAGCAGAAAGGTTATGAGTTGTATGGATTGTGATGGGCTGGTATTCATCCACCCCGGGGCCGGGCGGAGTGGAAATCCCCGGCAGGGAAAAGCAGTATACGTATACTGCTTCTCCTACCGCTGGTTGGTCGGATGCCTGAACCATTATCCTTCGGGTCCAAACATTTCTAAGATGACTTGATCAAAGTCCTCCTTTTCCACCAATACTTTGACAGACAAGTCAGGACCGGATTGGCTAAGCTCCACGGCACGGCGAAGTGCGCACAAGGCAGCACGGTTGCAAACCGCCGCCAATTCCGCACCGCTGGCTCCGTCACACCGGGCTGCCAACTCTTTAGCATCAATGTCTGAACCGAGTGGTTTACTGCGCAGATGCACAGCGAGAATTTCACGGCGGGCCTCTTCATCAGGTAGGGGCAATTCAACAATCTCGTCAAATCTGCCAGGCCGGAGCATGGCAGGATCGATCATATCGGCCCGGTTGGTCGCGCCCATGACAAAGACCCCTTTAAGTTCCTCCAAACCGTCCATTTCGGAAAGGAACTGGCTCAGCACTCGTTCTGCCACATGCGAGTCACCCGAACTTTCCCCCCTGACTGGGATAATGGAATCGACTTCGTCCAAGAAAATGATGCAAGGCGATGCGAGGCGCGCTTTGTGGAACAATTCACGAACGCCTTGTTCCGACTCGCCCACATATTTTGACATGAGCGCCGGTCCCTTGACCGAAATGACGTTTACCCCACTTTCGTTGGCGACAGCTTTGGCGATCAAGGTCTTGCCCACGCCGGGAGGTCCCGCCAACAGCAATCCCTTGGGTGGCTTTACACCCGCTTGTGTGAAAAGTTCTGGATACTTGATAGGCCATTCCACTGCTTCGACCAATCTACGCTTAACATCACCCAGTCCTCCAACGTCTTCCCAGCGGATGTCAGGTATGTCAACGAACATTTCCCGGATGGCGGAGGGCGATACTTCGCATAATGCTGAACGGAAGTCGTCCATCGTCACTGTCAGTGTCGCTAGACGCTCGTAGGGTAGGTCGGCCAAGCTGAAATCAATTTCAGGCAGTAGACGCCTTAATGCGCTCATCGCGGCTTCACGGCATAATGCTTCCAAATCGGCCCCTACGAACCCATGCGTCACATCAGCCAAGTGATTGAGTTCCACATCGGTATCCAAAGGCATGCCCGTGCTATGGATTTCAATGATTTCACGACGGCCTTCCCGGTCAGGGATGGGAATGGTGATCTCCCGATCAAAGCGCCCTGGCCGTCTTAGTGCAGGGTCCATCGAGTTTGGCAAATTGGTCGCAGCAATAACAATCACTTTGCCGCGGCCTTTTAGTCCATCCATCAGCGCAAGTAATTGAGCTACGATGCGCTTTTCCACGTCGCCAACGACTTTGTCGCGACGCGGGGCAATCGAATCAATCTCATCCAAGAAGATTATACTCGGCCCCTTGGCGCTGGCTTCATCGAAGATTTTTCGCAGATGAGCTTCGCTTTCGCCATAGAATTTATGCACCACCTCGGGTCCGCTGATGGTGAAAAAATTGGCTTCAGTCTCTTGGGCAATAATACGGGCGATGAGGGTTTTTCCGCATCCGGGCGGACCACTTAAGAGTACGCCCTTGGGGGGATCTATGCCCAATCGTTCAAAGACTTGAGGGTAGCGCAACGGCAGTTCGATCATTTCACGAATACGCCGCACTTGATGCTTCAAGCCTCCCACATCCTCATAAGACAGGCGCTCGGTGGCTGTAGATCCGCTTTGCTGTCCGGTTTTTCCAATGGTCAGAGACGTTGTGGGGTTGATCAACACAGCGCCAGCGGGAGAGCAATCCTCCACCTTGAAATCGGCTGAACGACTGCCAAACAAGTGAGCGCGTAAAATATCCCCTTTGACAACCGGCAAGCCATCCAATAGGCTGCCGATGTATTTCAAATCGCGCTGACCTGGCACTATGGTGGTTGGGGTGAGAACAATCCGCGTTGCTTGTTTCCAAGTTGCCGGTTCAATTTGGACTTTATCGTCCACGCTCAACCCGGCGTTTCGCCGAGTCAAGCCATCCAATTGCACGATACCTTTACCTCGCATGTCCGGGTAGGTGGGCATAAGCTTCGCTACGCTCATACCCTTTCCTCGCAACTGCACGATATCCCCAACAGACAAGCCTAATTTACTAATTTCGGCTGGATCCATACGTGCGTAACCCCGCCCCGTATCTTTTGGGAGTCCTTCGACTACCTTAAGTTTTAATGCTTCGCTCATTGCAGTGCTCAGCCTGTAAATTTGACTTCCAAAATTCCGTTATGACAAGAGCGTTCCATGGCTTCAGATTTAAACTCGCGGGGCAGGACGATTTCCTTATGATATTTCTTGCTACCTTTTTCGGCGTGCAGAGTGAGAATGTCGCCTTCCAAGGTCAATGTGATGTCTTCGTCGCCTACGCCAGGCATTTCGACTAAAACCAGAACATGGTCGTTTTCGTCCAAGACATCAACTAGCGGTTCAGATACCTCCTGCACCACGGTCTCGCCGGTTTGCTCGTTACGACGGACATTGCCAAATGGTTCTATCTTGGTCTCATCCCCGCCCAAGCCCATTTTTACAGAAAATCCGTAGACTGCTTTGGCATCCTTGCCCCCTGTATTAATGTCAAAGGCACCGCTTTGTTTAAGTTCCTCTCCTTTTTCGGCCAGTTCGCTCAGTTTTTCAACCAAATTGCCAAGCCCTTGAAGAATCCCTTCCACATTTCCGGTCAAATTGCCTTTCTTTATAGTAGTCATCATTATTTCCCCAAAGTTGAATTGATTTTTTTGAGTTTTGAATACAGCGTTTTATAATCAATGTTTAAACGGCGCGCTGCCTCCGCTTTGTTATTACCGGTCTTTTTAAGAGTATCCAAGATGACGATGCGTTCTATTTCGTCAATATTCAATTGAGTGATTTCTTTGAGTGAGGAACCGTCCAAACATAGACCTTGTAGGGAGTCGATTCCAGAGCTCTTGACCACAGGTGTGGGGCTTTCGGGTTTCGCTGGCTCTTGTTTTGCAAGCTGTTGAACGTTAAAACTCAAATCTTCAGGTTTGATCTCTCCATCGGAGATAAGTGAAGACCTGCGCACTACTGCTCGCAACTCACGCACATTGCCAGGCCATTGGTAACGCAGCAATGCCTCTTTTGCGGAAACAGAAAAATCAATTTTTGGCTTGTCCAGTTCTGCGCTTGTTTCTTCAATAAAACGGTCTGCCAAGGTCAAAATGTCTTCAGGTCGTTCACGCAAGGGAGGAATACGAATGACATATTCGTTCAGGCGATAATATAAATCTTCACGGAATTTTCCCTTGACGACGGCATCGAGAAGATTTTCATTGCTTGCAGCTAGAACCCGAACATTAACGGGGATAGGCTTGGTTCCACCAATTCTATAGATGATTCTTTCTTGCAAGGCCCGTAATAATTTAGACTGGGCAGACAATGACATATTGGCGATTTCATCCAAGAATAAAGTGCCACCTTCCGAAGCCTCGAACTTGCCTGCCTGACCATGGTCTGCCCCGGTGTAAGACCCTTTTTCATGCCCAAATAACTCGTTTTCGATGAGAGAATCTGGTATGGCACCACAATCAATTGGAATAAACGGTCCATCTTTGCGTGGGCTGGCTCGGTGTATATTCTTGGCCACTAATTCTTTACCTGTTCCTGTTTCACCTTGGATAATGACTGAAAAATCAGTATGGGCAACTCGGATTAAATCATTGGCAAGGCACTGAATCTTATGGCTGTTGCCCATAAGTGAGGCAATCCTTTCTTTGGTGCCGATATTTGAGTTACTATCGGTGTCCTGTTTGCCCCACCGTGTTTTCATTGCACGGTCAACCAGCTTCAAAACGCTGGCATTGTCGAAGGGCTTGGGGATGTAATCCCAAGCACCTGCCTTAATCGCACAAACAGCGCTTAGAATCCCCGCATTTCCAGTTATGATCATGACCGGAAGTTGCGGATATAGGGTGTGCGCATGGGCAAGCACAACCATGCCGTTAGGTTCTGGAATTATGCTGTCGAGTAGCATGACATCAGGTTCCCTCTGAGCCAAAAGGCGCATGGCAGTTGCCCCATCATGGCCTTGTTGGGTTTCATAGCCAGCATGTTCCAGCAGAAAAGACAGTAACTGGCATATGTCTTTGTCATCATCAATAATTAATACGTATCCATGCTCTTTCGTTGTTGTTTTCATGGTTCTCTAGCGATCATATCCATTCCTACTGTCGGTGACGAAGAACGAAAATAAATGAAAACTATCATGGAATTTGGCAAAATAACAGCTACAAATTATTTTGGCCTTAGTTTGCCAAGCGGTTCGATCAATTTAATGTCATTAGCTAGTTTGCCCTCAATATGGTGATTCAACCCTAAGAAGAGCAGCCCCATTTCTTCTTCTTGCAATGTTTCATCAATCCGCCGGGCTATGAATTCATCGCGCTGATCCAATAATGATTGTGCTTGCTCCTGACTGGGTGGCTGTTGACCAGGCTTGGGTTGGTATACTTGCTTCATTAGATTATACTCTTTCAGCAATAAATCCGGGGATTCTGTTCCCAGGATAGTCGCCCCCTTATCACGGAGAGCTTGCAATAAAAGGTAATTTGGGCTGCCCGTGCTTGCTGTATCATTTACAATATCGGTTTCTTTTCCGCAAACGGGGAGACTATCTTGGTAGATCTTGACTTTTGAATAGTCAAGGCTAAAGCCATTAATAGCGTCTTCAATGGTAGCCCAGAAGTATTTTACCACCGCCTCTTGTTTTTGCGATTCTTCTTCAGTCCTAGTTTTGTTTACAACTTCATATAATTTGCCCATATCTTCATTGCCATGAATTATGGGAAAACGTATTAGCGCACGCATAAAAGTGAATAACTGAAGCTAAGCAATTTTTTCAGGCACGAGCACAGGCTCTTCCAACCTAGCTTCCAGTCTTTTCAAGCGCTCTTCCAAATCCGGCGATGGTAGTGCAGGCACTCTCGCCCTAGAGTCGAATGCAGGATTGCCACTCCACCAGTCCAATCCCATCTCCAAAGCTTTGTCTACCGAACAAATTAGCAGACGGATTTCGAGAGTTAACAGTTCCACTTCCACCAGTCTGATGCGAATGTCGCCGCT
>CAIYXP010000536.1 GCA_903930145.1 uncultured Methylococcaceae bacterium | reverse complement strand
TCATCTTCTCCATCTGCGCCAATAGCAGCGGAATGTCGTCTACCCGTTCGGTTCTCGTTATGTTGATTGGCGTTTCCATGGCAAATGGATACATTTAGTCACAATTTAATGATCTGGGGGTAAAATTGAGCGAACGGTGAGCTTATTGTTGATATATGACCGGGGAATCCATTGGCAAATACCCTCCCAACTATGCACATTGAACATCAAACCCGCTACAATCTTAGCTTTACCGCCGTGTCTCTTCGCCCCGAATTGGCAAGAATCGTCGCGGAGCATTATATGCAAGTAGGGAATTGGGATATGACAAAAGTGCGCATTCTTTCGTCGAACGCGCTTCAATGCCGGAGCGTAAACAGTGCAGTACGCATGGAGCGGGAATTGCGCAAACGCCTTAAGTGTTTGACTGATCGACAAATCGCCATCCTCGCGCAAGCCACGGTTGAGGACCGGGCAGCTATCGCTTGGCTTGCGGCATTGAAGTACATACGCTTCGTATTTGATTTTGCGACTGAAGTGCTGCGCGAAAAGATCGCCACGCATGATCCAATACTGCGCCCCTCGGACTATGAGAGCTATGCGGACAACCAATCCGTGTCACACCCTGAATTGACCCAGTTGGCAGCCTCCTCGAAAAATAAAATTCGCCAAGTTCTGTTGCTCATGCTCGCAGAAGCGGGGCTGCTTGCCCCAAGCACTGCCTTGGGGACCCTCCAACGGCCTGTCTTGTCGCCCACCGTCCTCGAAGCCATTATCGCCGACAACCCGTGTTGGTTGGCCGGGTTCCTTTTTTCTGACGCTGAAATTAGAAGCCTGTCATGAGCGCCCACACCGACAAGCTTTCCGAGCGCCTGTTTCAACTGCTTAGCCATTCCAATTTCCTCGCGATGAAGGGGTTGGCCAACGAGGTGCCCATCTTTATCCAGACCTACGATCCTGCGCATGAGGATGCCATTAGGCGGATGGTTGACAGTCTTGCGGTACGCTTGCGAAATGGCGGAATCACACTGAAGACACTCGATCTTTTCAGCTTGGTCTTGGAAGAACTGGAAGAGCAGCATGTCTTGGGCGACCTTATAGAAGGTGAAAAGGATTTTGCCAGGGCAGAAGTTCTGGAAACCTTGCAAAACTATTCCGACCCCAAAACCCATCTAATTCCTCGCCTGATCCATACCATTGGGGATGGCGGGACACAATTGACCCTTATCACGGGTTCGGGGCGCATTTATCCATTTCTGCGCACCCATACTATCTTGGAGTCGCTCCAACCGGCTTTGTTGCGGCATCCCGTGGTGATTTTTTTTCCGGGGGAATATGCCCAAGACCCCAACGGCGGTTCGCATCTGCGGTTGTTTGGCTCCATCCCCAGCCCTAGAATCAATAATGCCTATTATCGGGCGACGAACCTAGACTACTACCGGCTTTGATACCCTGATGAAAATCCACGAACTCTTTCTAAAACCGGTAGATCGCCCCATTGACGGCGTGATTAAAGCGGATGATGCACGCAATCTCCAAATCGAGTTGGAGGAGTATGTGGTCACCCGCGATGTGACCAAAGGGCTTGGCTTATTTACCGACCGCTATCTGACCGAATTGACCGCCAATGGGGTATGGATATCGGGTTTCTTCGGTTCGGGCAAATCACATCTGCTCAAAATATTGTCACTGGTTCTTGACGGTCAGTCGCTGCCTAATGGCATCCGGCCTGCCGACATTGTATTGCCAAAAATTGATGACGAAATTGTCCAGGCGAATCTGAGGAAGGCGGCATCCATCCCGTCGCGAAGCATCCTATTTAATATTGACCAGAAGTTTGACGGCATCGGCGGCGACCAGGCCGCCCCAATTTTGGAAGTGTTCGTCAAAGTCTTGAACGAGTTGCAAGGCTATTACGGGAAACAAGGCTATATTGCCCGCTTTGAGCATGACCTCGATGCTCGCGGCGATTTTATGCCGTTCAAGGAAACCTATCGCCGGGTGAATGGCACGGCTTGGGAACAAGACCGGGAGGCATTGGCGACCGTCAGGAAAAAAGCCTTCGGCCAAGCCTACGCGGCCCATTTCGGCGTGAATGAGGCAGAAGCCTATCACCTGATGCGGCAAGTCAGGGAAGACTACCGGGTTTCCATCGAAAGCTTTGCCGAGATGGTCAAAGCCTACATCGCCCGCCAGCCTCCGGGTTTTAGGCTGAATTTCTTTGTCGACGAGGTGGGGCAATTCATTGGGCAAAACTCGAAGTTGATGCTCAATCTTCAGACCGTGGCGGAAACCCTTGGCACGGTGTGCAATGGCAAAGCCTGGATATTTGTCACCTCACAGGCCGATCTTGAAGGCGTCTTGGGTTCTTTCAAAGGCATGGAAGCCCAGGACATCACCAAAATCATGGGCCGGTTCAAAACCCCGCTCACCCTAGCCAGCGCCGATGTGCGCGAAGTGATCCAAAAACGCTTGCTTGCCAAGAAGGAGGACGAGCCTGAAGTCCTGACCCGCATCTATGACCGTGAGAAGGACAATCTCCAAACGCTTTACCGCTTTGGAGACCACTCGGTGAACCTGAACGGATGGCGCGGCAGCGACGAGTTTTGCGGCTTCTACCCTTTCCACACCTCCCACTTCAACCTTTTCCAACTCGCCATCCAACAGCTTTCCAAGCATGGTGTATTCACCGGCAAATACCTTTCGGTGGGTGAGCGCTCCATGCTGGCGGTGTTCCAAGAAGTGGCCAAGGCGGTGCGCGATGCGGACGTGGGGCACTTGGCTACTTTCGACCTGATGTATGACGGCATCGCCGCATCCATCCGGGGCGACATGCAAACCACCGTCAAAATGGCGGAACGGCAATTGGGCGAGGGACTCCCCATCCGCATCCTCAAAGCGTTGTTTCTGCTCAAATGGGTGCGCGAATTCAAGGCCACGCCACGCAATGTGGCGATTCTGCTTATTGACCGTCCCGACATCGACATTCGCGCCCATGAGAAGGCCGTTCGCGAGGCTTTGGCATTGCTGGAAAGCCAGTCCTACCTTCAGCGCAATGGCGAACTTTTCGAGTTCTTGACCGACACCGAGAAGGATATCGAGGTCGAGATCAAGAACACCGAGATCGACGATTCGCAAGTGGCCGACTTGCTGTGCAAGGTCATTTTTGCCGACATCCTGCGCGACCCGAAAATCCGCTATGAAGGCAACGGGCAGGATTATGCTTACGCACGCAAGCTGGATGACCAATGCATAGGCAAAGACGCGGACATTGCCATCAATGTCGTCACCACGGAGCATTTCCACCACGCGGATGCCGCCACGCTTGCCATGCACAACTTTGGCAAGGCGGAACTGCTCGCCGTGCTGCCCGCCGACACCCGCTTGAACGATCAGGCCCGGCTGTTTCTGAAGACGCAAAAATACGTTCAACAAAACACCGGTAGCGGAGATGAGTCACGCAGGGCCATCCTTGACCAGCGCGGCCAGCAAAACAGCCTGCGGCGCAACAACATGCAGGAACTGGCAAGCGAATTGCTTAGCAAGGCCCCGCTTTACCTGAACGGCTCCCGCCTCGACACCGTAGGCGAGGGCGATGCCCGCAACCGCTTTGCCAAAGCCTGCCAAGAACTCATCGCCTACGCCTTCCCCAGCCTGCGCATGTTGAAAGGGGCTTATGATGAAGCCACGCTTGCGAAAGTCTTGCTAGAACCCGACGACCTGTTGGGCAATGCCGGCCAGACGCTTTCGGAGGCTGAACAAGAAGTGCTGACTTATGTGATGCGCAACCAGAATAATGGCGAGCGCACCTCCATTGAGGAAATCGTCCGCAGCTTTGGCCGCCGTCCTTACGGTTGGCATCCGATGGCGGTGCTGACCTTTGTTGGGCGTTTGTTTCGCATGGGCAAGGTGGAACTGCGCACCAACGAATTGCTGGATGCCCGCAGCGCATTTGAGCAATTAAAGAACAGCCGTCAACATGGCGGTGTGCGGGTGCGGCTGCAAGAACAGTTTGACGCCGCCAAGGTCAACGCACTGAAAACCTTCCACCACGATTTCTTCGACCGCCCCAATAGCGGGTCCGATGCCCGCTCGGTGGGCCAGATTACCGGCGAGGCGCTTGCCGCCGAAGTGGCCGATCTCACCGTATTGCTTGACCAGTCGGCCCGCTACCCCTTTTTGATAGCCCTCCAGCCCATTGTCGGGCAGATCGAAAAATTGGCGGAAAAAGACTACACCTATCTGCTCAACCATCTTGCCGACTTCCAAGACGACCTGCTTACCGCCAAGGACGATCTGCTGTCCCCGATCAAGGCGTTCATGCACGGGCCGCAACGGGCCGCTTACGACGAGGCGATTGCTTTCCTAAGGGAGGAGGAAGCCAATTTTGCCGAGATTTCAAACGACGAAGTGAAGCCATTGCGCGAACTTGCCGCATCGGCCCATCCTTACCGGGGCAACACCGTCCCCATTGCGAAATCTGCCGTCAATAAACTGCGCGGACTGCTGGCCGATTTGTTGCAAGCCGAGCGCGAGCAAGCGATGGCCGCGCTGACAACCCAAGAAAATCGACTGTTAGCCATTGATGATTTTACGTCACTCGACGAACCGGCCCGGCAACAAGTGCTGGTAACCACCGTGGCCGCCCGCAGTGCCATCCAATCCGCACGCTTTGTGACCGGCATCCGCGACCGGCTCCAACGCTACATCACGCAAGATTACCCGGCCCAACTCACCTTGTCCGCCCATCTGGCGAAGCCGACATCAAAACCCGCCGGCACCGCCGACGAAACGAGGCAACCCACGCCGCCGCCCGTTCATTACACCCCCGCCACTAGCCTGCGCCCACAATGCAGCCTCCCTTACATCGTCACCGCAGCCGAGTTGGATCAGTGGCTGGATGCTTTGCGAGCCGCCGCACAAGCCGAGTTGGATAAGGGGAATAGGATTAGCCTGTGACCAAGCATGATATTTCATCCTCTATTGGGTATCCGCTTTCCCGTGATATATTAACGCTTATGAATCATCAATTCTGCGCAGGCTTGATCCCTCAAACACTCGTTATGGAAGTTCGCTCCCGTGGCTGACCTAACCGACCCTCATGATCGCTTCTTCAAAGCCGTGTTCAGCCGTGAGGAGATTGCCGAAGATTTCTTGCGCCATCATCTGCCCGCAGAAATTGCAGCTTTGCTTGTGCCGGGCAAGTTGGAAATCAGCAAGGACAGTTTTATCGACCCTGAACTCAAGAACCACTATTCGGACTTGCTCTACAATGTGCGCCTGACAACTGGCCAACCAGTCCAAATTTATCTCCTGTTTGAACATAAAAGCCACCTTGAGCCATTAATTGCGCTGGATTTGTTGCGCTATATGGTCAGCATTTGGGGACAAGCGGTGAAGTCAGGGCAGCATAGGCCGTTGCCCAACATCATACCCATCGTGTTTTATCATGGTCGTCGGCCTTGGCGAATCAGTACCGATTTTGCCAGCCTGTTTGATACCCCGCCCGCGTTGGGTGACCACCTGCCCAATTTTCGCTATGTGCTGACCGACCTCAGCGCCCTCAGTGACGAAGAGTTGCGCGGCGGTGTCTTGTTAAAGGCTGCACTCTTGGTGATGAAGTATATTTTCAGTGACGAACTGCCCGAACGGATAACGGACATCCTGAGTCTACTTAAAGACCTGCCCCGGCAACAAAGCGGTTTAGACTATCTCCACACCGTCTTGCGCTACCTATCGCGGGGCGGCAACAAACTCAACAATGCTCAATTGACCCATGCGGTCCAACAAACTTTTGAACGAGGTGAAGCCATTATGTCTACCATAGCCGATGAATGGATACGCGAAGGGGAAAAGAAAGGTCTGCTAGAGGGCATATCTTATGGCATTTCTCAGGGTGAAATGACCTTACTGAAACGTCAATTGACGCGCCGTTTCGGCACCTTGCCTTCATGGGCGGAAGCCAAGCTAAACCAAGCCGGCCAATTGCAATTGGAGGCTTGGGCGGATCGAATCTTGGATGCGGTGACGCTGGAATCTGTGTTTGAAGAATAGTCATCAATACCAGTGAAGTGTAACGCTTAAAAAGTGTCTTGCCTTATTCGTCCTGCATACTCAAATTGACCAGACCAGCAAGCCATGTACGCTAAACTTGAAGCATCATTTTCTGGCAACAAACTTTTGAACGAGGTGAAGCGATTATGTCTACCATAGCCGATGAATGGATACGCGAAGGGGAGAAAAAAGGTCTGCTAGAAGGCATATCTCAAGGTTTATCTCAGGGCATATCTCAGGGTGAAATGACCTTACTGAAACGTCAATTGACGCGACGTTTCGGCACATTGCCTGCATGGGCGGAAGCCAAGCTAAACCAAGCAGGCCAATTGCAATTGGAGGCTTGGGCGGATCGAATCTTGGATGCAGTGACGCTGGAATCTGTGTTTGAAGAACAGTAATAATCGCATGAAGTATACCGGATGAAAAGCGCCTTGTTTGATTCATCCTGAATACTCAGAAAATGAACACTGCCAAGCTCAAATCCTTCGCCCCCGCCGTCCGTCGCCAATTGCTGGAGGCGGTGACGCGAAAGCTTGATTTTGTCCTGTCTGCGCAAACCCCGGATTTTCTGGCGACCTACGCCCATCAAGCCGAGGCATTGAGCAAGCTGGCACAGCTTGACCGCACCGGCTTGATTGAACGGGTGGCCTACACTTGGTTCAACCGCCTTGCCGCGCTGCGTTATTTGGATGCCAAAGGCTGGCATCCTTTCCGCGCCCGTGTGCTGATGCCCGCAACGCCAGAGGAAACTCAGCCGGAATTGCTCAAGCTGGCCCGCACCCATGCCTTGCCGGAGGAACTGCGCCGCCATACTCAACCCAACCGGCTGAATGAGTTGCTGGACGGGCATGTCCCATCGGCAAACCCGCAAGGCGAGGTTTACCGCCAGCTTGTCCTTGCCGCTTGCCGATTTTATAACGCCTTGCTGCCCGACCTGTTTGAGCGTTTGGATGATGAAACCGAGTTGCTGTTGCCGGACGACTTGCTTACCGAGCATTCGGTTGCCCACGGTTTCCGCACCGAGATTACCGATGCCGACTGCGCCGAGGTGGAAATTCTCGGCTGGCTGTATCAGTTCTATATCTCCGAAAAGAAAGATGCGGTCATGGCCCGCAAGAGCGCCGTACCCACGGCGGACATACCCGCCGTCACCCAACTGTTCACCCCGCATTGGATCGTTCGCTATTTGGTGGAGAACTCGCTGGGTCGGTTGTGGTTGCTGAATCATCCCGAATCGCGGCTTAGGGAGCAAATGCCGTATTACATAGAGGAAGTGGTTAGTGACCAGTGTTTAGTGAATAGTGAAGAGAAGGAAGCGACGAGTCCGCCGGCCATTAACCACTTGTCCGTTTCCTCCCCGACCGAAATCCGGCTACTCGACCCCGCTTGCGGTTCCGGGCATATGCTCACCTATGCGTTTGATTTGCTCTATGCCATTTATGCGGAAGCAGGGTATCCGCCGTCGGAGATACCGGGGCTGATTCTGACCCATAACCTGTATGGGTTGGATATATGCCCCCGCGCCGCGCAACTGGCCGCCTTGGCTTTAGTATTAAAGGCGAGGGAGAAATCCCGCCCGTTTTTCCAGCCCAATAAGTTCGTGCAGCCGAAGATTATGGCGTTGCAGGATGTGAGGTTTGAGGAAGAAGAGGTAGGCCGGAATAAGCCCGCCCCGGCGGGCGTTTCCGGCAACCTGACAGGCCGAATGCCGGAAACGGTCGCTGCGCGACCTTATTCCGGCCTACAACTAAATCTTGATTTAACGGCATTGGCTAATGAAAAAATAGTGAGTATGCCAAGCGTGGAGGACATACTCCACGACCTGAATCTATTTGAAAACGCCACGACCTTTGGTTCATTATTGCAGCCGAAGCTCTCAGCCGATCAAATAGCCTCACTCCGCCAACGCATCCTAGACCAAGAGCCACTAACCCACGGGGATATATTCGCGCAGCAAACAAAAGAAAAAATCCTGTTGGCATTGGAACAAGCGGAAATGCTGACGCAGCGGTATCACGTTGTTGTCGCTAATCCGCCGTATATGGGGGGCAACCAACATAATCCGCTTATGAAGCGTTTCGTCAGTGATAACTATACTGAAAGCACTCAAGACCTATATGGTTGTTTTATTGAAAGGTCACAATCCTTTATTCTAACCCAAGGCTTTGCTGGCTTAATTACCATTCCAAATTGGATGTTTACCAGTTCGTTTACCGCATTTAGAAGTGCGTTGTTAAGTGAGTTCTCTATTTCAAGCCTCATCCATAATGGGCGAGGTGTTTGGGGTTCTGATTTTGGAAGTTGTGCATTTGTATTAAAGCAAGGTGTTGGTGGAGTCGGTAGATTTTATCGGCTATTCACAGAGCAGGGTGAAGTTAACTCTAACGAAATATTAGAACAACGGTTTATCTCAAAAAAAACCAATCCAGATGCAATTATTTCAAGTAGAGAGTTTACAAGAATACCAAGTAGTGCAATTGTATATTGGTCATCATGGCATGTGAGAAATATTTTTTATTCTACATCACCTATAGGTGATTTCATTGAGTTTAAAGCAGGAATGTCAACTGGTGATAACCAAATATTTCAACGATTATGGTATGAAGTAGAACGTCATAATTTTGCTATTCCAACTTCTGATTTTGATTATTCAAAAAAATCAAAATGCCGTTGGTTCGCTTGTAATAGTGGAGGCGATTTCAGAAAATGGTATGGAAATAACTCGATCATAGTCGATTGGTATGAAAATGGAAAACGGATAAAAAACTTTATTGATTCTGATGGTCGAAAACGCTCAGCAGTCCGAAACGAAAGCTATTACTTCATTCAAGGAATTACTTATTCAAAAATAAGCATTGGGCGTTTTGCTGCTCGTAGCCGTGATCCTGGGTATATTTTTGACGATACTGGTCGATGTGCGTTTATACTCAATTCATCGGAAAACTATTCAAGATATTTGGCATTTCTAAGTTCCATTGTCGCGGATCACTTTTTGAAAATGCTAACACCTACGGTTAGCTTCACCAGTAATGAACTTCAAAATATACCGTGGCCTGATGAGCGAATTAAATTCGAATCGCGAATTGAAAGTTTTGCGGTTTCTATTGCTCGCGCAGACTGGGACAACTTCGAGACATCATGGGATTTCCGAGACTTTCCGCTTCTAAGAAAAGAAGTGGTTAGTGACCAGTGGTTAGTGGCTGAAGAAGTGGGTAGTGACCAAGGGCTAGTGGTTAGTGAAGAGGCGGCTGACCCTCTAGCCACTAGCCACTCACCACTAGCCACTCAATCTAACCACTATTCACTAACCACTAATCACTTTCCCCTCAAAGCCCAAACCCTCGAACAAAGCTGGAACAACTGGTCCGCCTACTGCCAACGCAACATCGCCCGGATGCAGGCATTGGAAACCGAAAATAACCGGCTGTTCATCGAAGCCTATGGCCTACAGGACGAACTCACGCCCGAAGTCCCCGAAGAGCAAATCACCCTCGCCCGTGCCGACCGCCGCAAAGACATGGCGGCGTTCCTGTCCTATGCCATCGGCTGCATGATGGGCCGTTATTCGTTGGACGCGCCGGGGCTGATACTCGCGGACGCGGGATCGATGATGGATGATTACTATAAGAAAGTGGAAGTAGGCCGGAATAAGCCCGCCCCAGCGGGCGTTTCCGGCAAAGCTACAGACCGAATGCCGGAAACGGTCGCTGAGCGACCTTATTCCGGCCTACACCCAATCCTTAATTCAACAGCATTGGCCTCTACCTTTTCCCCCGACGAAGACGGCATTTTCCCCATCCTCGACGGCGAGTGGTTCGAAGACGACATCGTCGCCCGCACCCGCGAATTCCTCCGCACAACGTTTGACGAGGTAGGCTTGCGGGATAATATCCGTTTCATCGAGGAATCTTTAGGCAAGGATTTGCGCAAGTATTTCCTGACCGATTTCTATAAAGACCATCTGCAAACCTATAAAAAGCGGCCCATTTATTGGTTGGTGCAGAGTCCGAAGAAAGGCTTTAGCGTGTTGATTTATCTGCACCGTTACACCAAGGATACGATGAATCGGGTGTTGAACCGCTATCTGCGGCCTTACCAAGAGAAATTGCGCAACCGGCTAGCCCAGTTGGCGCAACTGCAAGTGTCCGAGTCGGTCAGCACCCGCGACAAAACCGCCGCCCGCAAGGAAGCCGACAAGCTGGGCAAAATCCTCCAGGAATGTGAGGAATGGGAGCGTAAGACGCTGTTGCCCTTGGCCCAGCAGCGCATCGAACTGGACCTTGACGACGGCGTGAAGGTCAATTACCTGAAACTCGGCGAGGCGTTGGCGCCGATTCCGGGGCTGGCTGGCAAGGATAGTGATTAGTGGCTATTTTGATCGTTCCCGTACTCCGGCGGTGTGCGGACGCGGAGCGTCCTAGATGGGTTACCACGCCGGAGCGTGGGAACCATATAATTTCTATTTTTTCATACTTTAACCTTCACCCTTAATACATCAATATGCAAACCGTTACAGTCAAATTATCCAGCCAAGGACAATTGATTATCCCGCAGTCCATTAGGGAGGAATTGCATTGGGATGAGGGAATTGAACTGACACTGGTTCCTGTCGGCAATGGGATTATGTTGCAAACCCCGCCTAATCCCGGAAAGCGAAATCTGGCAGACCTGAAAGGCATGCTGCACTATGATGGGCCGCCAGTGTCTCTCGAAACACTTTGCAAGCCGGTTTAACAGAAGGATGAAGGTTGAGGTATGAAGTATGGATCAATCCATAAACTGGCTAATATTCGCCCTTGTCTTCCCTCATGCTTAATACTTCATACTTCACAGGTTCCGGCATCCATGCCGGAATGACGGCGTTTTTTTTCATACTTCATACCCCATACTTCAACCTTTAAAACATATTTCAACCTTGAAAACCATACTCGATAGCCTAGAGCGCGTATTCCAACGCAACCGCCTTGTTTTTTGGTATGACGGGGCAGGGGAGTGGGCGGATATCTTTGACGCTTTCAACTGCGCTGGCGTAGCAAAGCTTAAAGTGGCGGGTAATGAATTCGGCATCAAGGTGCGGGTGGTTCGCGAACCGAACCCGGAAGCCAAGTTCCTCGTCTACATTCCCACCGCCCGACCGGCGGACGCGGACAACTGGCTGTTGGATTTGTTGTTGCAAGGGCATGAATTCAAGGCGGACAAAGCCTCGCTGGCCTTGCAAGAAGTAGGCTTGCCACAAGAATTTCGCCATCTGGCCGAACAACACGCCGCGTATTTCCGTAGTGAAAAGCGTACCCAGGCATTGAAGGAATTGCTCGACAAGGACGACCAAGCCCGCGATCTGCGCTTGAAGATGATGGCTGTGCTGGCGGGTACGGCGGTCGAAGTCGATGCCTTGGTATTGCGATTTCTAAGCACATCGCTGGAAGCGGGGATGTTCGATCCGGTCGAGGAATGCTTTGAATCCGCTGGTTTGGTCGAAGCCTTCTGGCGGGAAGTGGCCAGGGTCTTTGGCTACACCCCGACCACGCCCTCGCTGCGCGACTTTGCCGTGTCGCTGTTTCGGGGGGCCAATCCGCTCGACACCGCCGTGGTTCTGCATCCCCATGCCAAAGTGTTCCTCCAGCGTTGGCAGGACAGTCAGGCGCACAGCGCTTCATTCCGGCTGTGGGCGCGGCAAATGGAACAGGAATTGCAAATTGCCGGGGCTTTGGATGGCATGGAAACACTTGCCAGCTTGGCTGATTGGGATACTTTTGAAGTTTTCGAGAAATTCACCCTGCATAGGCTTTGCCGCTTGTTTAAGCAAAGCGCGTCCGCCACGGATTTGCGGGCCATCATCCAGCAACGACGGGGTTCGTTCTGGTGGCCGCAGCATGAACACGGCTACGCCGCTCTGGAACAGGCGGTGGAATTGCGCGAATTGCTGGCTTCCGCCGAATTGACGATGGATTCCTTGGCTTCGGGGATGAGCCGCTATGTGGGCAGTTGGTGGCGGATTGATATGGCTTACCGCCGCTGCACTTGGCATTTGCGCCGTTACGGTCAGACGCAACTGATGGAGAAAATAGCGCTTTGGGCGGAAAAGTCTTATGTGAACAATTTCCTACTCCCGCTGGCGGATCGCTGGGGCGATCAGGTCTGCCGGTTGGAAGCTTGGGAATGTCCGGGCCAGACCCCTCAGCGCCGTTTCTTCGACACCTATGTGCAGCCGTTCCTGACACGGGGGCAGAAGGTTTTCGTCATCATCTCCGACGCGCTCCGCTACGAGGCGGCGGCGGATTTCGCCCAGAGACTGCGTTCGGCCAACCGCTGGACGGCGGAGCTTGATGCGCTGTTAGGCTCATTGCCAAGCTATACCCAATTGGGCATGGCAGCGTTGCTGCCCGGCAAGTCGTTGACGGTGGATGCCGCCACGGCCAATGTGGCCTTGGACGGGCGTAGCACCGCAGGCATCATCAACCGTGCTGAGATTCTGCGTCTTGCCTGCGACGGCAAGGCAACTGCCATCCAGTCCGAGGAATTCTTGGAACTGAATAGCAAGACCGATGGCCGCGCACTGATGAAGCAACATGAGGTCATCTACATCTTTCATAATACTATTGATAACATTGGCGACACGGCTGGCACCGAGGCCAAGACCTTCGATGCAGTCGAACAAGCCTTCGGCGAGTTGGAGTCAATCATCAAGAAAGTCGCCAACATCAATGGAAGCAATATGCTGCTCACCGCTGACCATGGCTTTATCTTCCAACAAAACGATGTGGAAGACGGCGACATGACCGCACTCCCTGCGGCGGAGGAATGGACTTACCGCTCACGGCGTTTCGCGTTTGGCAAAGGCATTGCCCCGGCACTAGGCGTGAAGGTGTTTGGCGCGGCAGCGCTGGGGGTGGAAGGCGATTGCTCCGTTGCCTTCCCGCTTTCATTAGGCCGCTTCCCGCTGCAAGGTTCCGGCAAGCGCTATGTGCATGGCGGCATCAGTCTGCAAGAAGTCGTGGTTCCGGTGGTGAAAATCCACAAGGCCCGGTCTGACGACACCGAGCGGGTCGAGGTGGAACTGTTGCGCGTACCCGCCAAGATCACCACGGGGCAGTTGTCGATTTCGCTGTTCCAAGACCGGCCCGCCGTCGGCAAAGTGCTGCCGCGCACACTACGGGTGGGGGTTTTCGCCAAAGACGGCACCACACTATCGGAGATCAAGACTCTGGCCTTCGACTCCAAAGATGCCGAAGCCCGCCACCGTGAAAGCCATGTGCTGCTGGTGTTGTCCCATGCCGCCGATGCATTCAATAACCAGGAGGTGGAACTCCGCCTTGAAGAAACGGTGCAAGGCACTAGCCAGATAGTCACCTACAAGACGCACAGCCTCAAACTTCAGAAACCTTTTGCGAGTGATTTTGATGACTTCTGACGCCGCATTCGTTGACACATCCGAGTCGTTGATTCCATCCACCGGATCATTGGGCGCTTTGGATCAAAAAATCCTGCTGCACTTTCCCGGCTTGGTCGTGCGCAAAGACTTGACCAATGGTTTGAAACAAAACGCCGTGGTGCCGACGTATGTGCTGGAATATTTGCTGGGCCAGCATTGCGCCACCGATGACGGCGAGGTAATCAAAGCTGGGCTGGAATCCGTCCGGCGCATTCTAGCCAAGCATTATGTGCATCGCAACCAGTCGGAATTGGTGAAATCCACCATCAAGGAGAAGGGCAGCCACAAGGTCATCGACAAGCTAACGGTCGAACTCAACGACAAAGGGGGGTTCTACGAAGCGGAATTCACCAACTTGGGGCTTAAGAAGGTTCCGGTGTCCGACGATTTCGTCCGCCGTTTCCCCAAACTGCTAGTAGGTGGCATCTGGTGCATCACCGATGTCACTTACGAAGTCGCTGTCGATCCAAAAGCCAGCCCTTGGCAGATCGACACGCTCAAGCCTATCCAAGTCGCCAAGGTGAATTATGAGGCGTTTCTCAAGGCGCGGGCGCAGTTCAGCACCGAAGAATGGATGGACACGTTGATGCAAAGCTTGGGCTTCAATCCCGAGTTGTTCGGCCGCCGGGCCAAGCTGCTGACCTTGATCCGGCTGATCCCCTATTGCGAACGCAACTATAACCTGTTGGAACTTGGGCCCAAGGGAACCGGTAAATCCCATGTTTATGCCGAGTTCTCGCCGCATGGGATGTTGATTTCCGGCTCGGAAGTCACTGCGCCCAAGCTATTCGTCAGCAACGCAAGCCGCAAGACTGGCTTGGTGGGCTATTGGGATTGCGTCTGTTTCGATGAGTTCGCCGGCAAGGACAAGCGGGTGGACAAGACGCTGGTGGACATCATGAAAAACTACATGGCCAACCGCACCTTTTCCCGTGGCATCGAGCAGTTGACCGCCGAGGCTTCCATGGTGTTCATGGGCAATACCCAGAAATCGGTCGCCTATATGCTCAAGCATTCGCATTTCTTTGATGCGCTGCCGGACAAATACATCGACTCCGCCTTCTTGGACCGCATTCATGCCTTCAGCCCTGGTTGGGAGGTCGCGCCCATCCGCCATGAATTATTCACCAACGGCTATGGCTTTGTGGTGGATTACATCGCCGAAGTATTGAAGCATCTGCGCACCGAGGATTTCACCGGGGTTTATAAAAAGCATTTTGAAATTATCTCGGAAGTCTCCACACGGGATCAGACTGGTTTTGAGAAAACCTTTTCCGGCTTGATGAAGATACTCTACCCGGATGGCAATGCCACACCGCAAGAGATGGAGGAACTGCTGGCTTTCGCCATGGAGTCCCGTCGGCGGGTGCGCGAACATATCCTGCGCATCGACGACACCTTCAAGCGCCATGATTTCATCTATCGTCCACTGATAGGCGGGGCATCCGTCACCGTCCTGACCCCGGAGGAAATCCAGCACCCGACTTTCGCTGGCCCAAAGCATAAGCCTGCCGAAACAGCGTCATCCAAAGCAGGTAGGGATGATTCATCTGTCCCCGCCGCAATATCGGACGCAGTTGCGGAAAGGCCGGATAATAGTGCGATTTCACCCCAACCAAGGCATGTCGTGGTCCCGGAGAATACCAAGGGTTGGAGCTATCGCCGCCTGTTTGCCGAATACCTCAAAGGGGCGAAAAAAATTACGGTCAGCGACCCCTATGTACGCCATTTTTTCCAAGTGCGCAATCTGATGGAATTCCTCCAGATGGTTCATGAACTCGTGCCGGAGGGTGACGAAGTGGCCGTCCATTTGATCACCCAATCCGACCGCGAAACCTGTGTTCAACAAGAGGAGAATTTGAACCAGATGGCAAAATCCTTTACCGGGTCCAGCGTGGCTTTTTCTTGGGAGTTTGACCACAACCCGAATTTCCACGCCCGCAGCATCACCACCGACACGGGTTGGAAGATCACCATAGACCGTGGTTTGGACATATTCCAAAGATTCGAGACCGGGCCGTTTTCGGTGGAACAGGCCATTCAGGAAACCCGGCTAACACGGGGGGCCGAGGTCAATTATGTTTCAACCCAAGAGAAGGCATAGCTTCCGGCACTGAACGGTAATTCGGCTTGAATTCGGCGCATGCCCTGGCTTTTTACGCATAGGCATCGGCGGCATTTTCGGGCATGTCGCATCAATTGGCAGCCTGTTGCGTGATTTTAGCACATAATTTGACATAATTTTTATTTTTTATGCGCAATTGATATGACATGTAAGCGCACAATGATAATGTCGCCCGTCCGCACTTTAGAAATGCCGCTCTCGCGTGGTTTTAAGCCTACGCTTAATCCCCCTTGATATTTCGTGTTGACTTAAACCCGTGCCTATGGTTTGATTTTATTCAGTTGGCAAATTCGGTCATGACTCATGCCCGGGTGATTTCAGTGTCCTTGACCGCCCCGATGAAGCTGGGAAAGTTATCATTGCCGCGATAAGGATGACGCATTCAGCGGAAATAGAGGCTGCAAGCAAATCATGCTTGGGATTGGCACAATTGTCATCAAAGCGGTAGTGGGCAAAGCAACCCTACAGCATCGGCTTTCAGACCATGCCCGCATGTCGGTCTGGGGGCATGGCTGGCTGTTGTTTGTCGTTTTAGCCCTATTAACCTCGCTTTTCCCCCGTCTTGCCCATGCGGAGGACACCGTCTGCGCGCGGGTCAAGATCGAAATCCGGCAGGAGCTGACGCTAGAGCGCCAGGCGTTCGATGCCGAGATGAAGATCAACAACACCACCGACACCGGCGTGATCGAAAACGTCTCCGTGGTGGTGAAGGTCACCGACGAAAATGGAACACCCGTTGCCGTCACCGACAACCCCAATGACCTGTCCGCCAAGTTTTTCCTGCGCCTGTCCAGCAAGCAGAACATCGATGCTGTGGATGGGACAGGCACTGTCTCCCCGAAAACCACCTCCACCATCGATTGGCTATTGATACCCTCGCCGGGTTCGGCGGGAATCAGCCCCTTGGGCAAAAAGTACCTGGTGGGCGCCACGCTCACCTACCGCTTTGGCGGCGAGGACACCGTGCTGGAAGTCTCCCCCGATGTCATCACCGTGAAGCCTTTGCCTTTGCTGACCCTAGACTATTTCCTCACCCAAGACGTGTGGGGCGACGACCCGCTGACCCCCGCCGTCGAGCCGGTCGAGCCGTTCACGCTGGGTGTGCGGGTCAAAAACACCGGGCATGCCGCCGCCAAAAACCTCAAAATCGACTCGGCCCAGCCCAAGATCATTGAAAACAACCAAGGGCTGCTGATTAATTTCACGCTCACGGGGAGTTTCGTGGACGACGCCCCGGCGCAAAACACCCTACTGATCAATTTTGGCGAGATTGCCGCCAGTTCCAGCAAGATGGGCCGTTGGGACATGGAAGCCACGCTGGCCGGGAAGTTCACCGAGTTCACCGCCAAGTTCAGCCATTCCGATGAATTGGGCGGTTCCCTCACCTCCATCCTGCAAGCCACCAACCCGCATTTCCTCATCCGCGACGTGCGGGTGGATTTGCCGGGGCGCGATGCCGTGCGCGACTTTTTGGCGCGGGACGGCGACGTGGTCCGGGTCTACGAGTCCGACAGCACCGACACCGAGGTCGCCGACCGCAGTTCCGCAGCCGTGTTGACGGCGGGCATCACTGCCGGCGGCTCGGCCGGCTACCGCCTCGGCTTCCCGGCCACGGCGGGCTTTGTCTATGTCAAGCGCCCCGACCCGTTCAGCGGCCAGAAGGCTTTGGGGCAGATGGTCCGCTCGGACGGCAAGGTCATGGGTGCTGAGAACATCTGGCTTTCCAAGACCCGCAATGCGCAAAGCAAGCAAGTGGAATATTGGGTCAACGTCTTCGACGTGAATAGCACGGGGCTTTACGATGCCCGCTTCGAGTCACTGTCCGCCGCCCCCCGCCCGCCAGTGGTCCAATTCATCCCCGGCCGCAAAACTCAAGAGCAAACGCAAGTTTCGTTCCTGGTCGAGGCCAGCAGCCCGGACGGCAGGCCAGTCACGCTGTCGGCAACGCCCCTGCCCGCCGGGGCCACGCTGACCCCGCAAGCCGCCGACCCGCAGGCGCCGGGCGTGGCCCGTGCGATTTTCGACTGGACGCCTGCAAGGAACACTGCGGGCGATTATTTGATCGTTTACTCCGCCAGCGACGGCACGCTCAACGCATCGAACTCCGCCACCATCACCGTGGAAGCCGGTACGGTGGGATCGTCCGTGCCGCCAATGGCGGGCAACGATGGCGCCACGACCCGCAAAGATGTCAATGTCACGCTGGACGTGCTTGCCAACGACAGCTTCGCACCAGGCACGTCCGGCCTTAACCTGGCATCCATCGACCTCGACCCGTCCACGCCCTCGATCAATGCCACACGAACCGTACCGGGCGAAGGCACGTTTACCGCCAACCCGGCAGGGACAGTCACGTTTAACCCGCTGCCCAGTTTCACCGGCCTTTGCACGATCCAGTATTGGGTCAAGGACAACGTGGGGCAAGCGACCAACACCGCCAACCTCACGGTGACCGTCACCGGGCCTGGCAACCCGGCCGGGGATACCGCCGTCGCCGACCCGGTTGCCAACCCCGACATCGGCACGACCCTACCCAACACGCCCATTACCCTAGACATCAAACTCAATGATGTGGCTGGCCCCGGCCAGACTTTAGACGTGGCCTCGGTGGACCTCGACACCGCAACCGACGGGGTGCAATCAAACCTGACCAAGTCTGAAGGCACTTGGCAATCCAATGGCGACGGCAGGGTGACGTTTTCGCCAGCAGCCAATTTTACCGGGTTTACTCACCTGACTTATGCGATTGCCGACAGTGTCGGCAACACCACGCAATCCACCGTCACCGTCGCGGTGGCCGGAGGTGCCATCCCCTTGGCGCAAAATGACAGCGGATCGACCCTCCCGTCCACGCCCATTACCTTGGCCATCCTCGGCAATGACAACGCGAGCACGGGCCAGGCCGTGAATGCGGGGATGGTTGACCTGAACCCCGCCACTCCCGATCAATTGGACGGCACGATCACCACGGATGAAGGTGATTGGATGGCGAATTCAAATGGCACAGTCACCTTCACGCCCACCGCCGATTTTCAAGGCAGCGGCAAACCGTTTACCGGAACCACCCGGCCACTGAATTATTCGGTAGCCGACAGCGGCGGCTTGGTCGCAACCGCCGCCATTAGCATCGCCGTCAATCCTACGGCAGCGCCGACGATGCTCAGCGACAGCGCCAACACGCCGTTCAACACCCCGGTCAGCTTGAACCCGGCTGGCAACGACCAGGCCAGCCTTGGCGCGACCCTCAATCCAACCACCCTCGACCTAGACCCCGGCACGGCGGCGGTGGAGCAAAACTTGAGCACGGCAGACGGGGCTTGGGCGGTCAACGGCGACGGCACGGTCACCTTCACCCCGGCCTTCAACTTCACCGGCACCACGGCGGCGCAGCCCTACCTGATCCGCGACAGCCTCGGCCACTCCGCCAATGCCTATCTGAATGTCACGGTCGCCCAGCCGGTATCAGTGACCGTCAGCGGCACGGTGTTCCGGGACGCAAACCTCGACCAACTGCAAGACGGGGCGGAAGCGGGCATCAACGCGGGGGGCAGGCTCCACGTCACCGCCGTGAACGCGGGCTTCCCGGTCGCCACCGCCGCAGTCGCCGTGGATGGTGGTTACACCCTAGCCCTGACCTAGGCTGTCGAAATTACCCAATGATGGACTCATTTTAATGTCCCGTTTTATGGATTGATCATGAGTGCTTGAATTGTTTGCAAGAAACTATTAAAAAGGGGCATTACAAGCCAATGGTTGGCTTTTCACATCACCCATAAC
>CAIYXP010000535.1 GCA_903930145.1 uncultured Methylococcaceae bacterium | reverse complement strand
GTTTGCTTGCCATGAGTTCCACCTCGATTTCCCTGCCGTTGCAAAATTTTTCCTTGTCGCAAGAGCGATCACTCAGTCAAGAAACTGAAGTTGCCAACATGCAGAAATCGGTTCGTGACGCCCACGAAGCAGCCAAGGAAGCCCATGAGCGCAAGGATTTTGTCCACGCGGCTGAATGGCTGCAAAAGGCAGGTGACCTTGGCGATGCGTGGGCACAATACAATTTGGGAATGCAATACCAATTTGGGCAGGGTGTCCCACAAGATTATGCTCAAGCATTCCAATGGATAAGTCGGGCTGCCGAACAGGGGGCAATTGAAGCGCAGCAAGCCTTGGGTAATTATTACTATACGGGTAAGGGGATACCTCAAGACTATGCCAGCGCCCTTTTGTGGTATCGCAAGGCGGCTGATCAAGGGGATGCCAAGGCTATGGGTAACCTGGGGGTGATGTATCGGGATCGACAGGGTGTCCAGCAACAAGACTTTAACCAAGCGGTCAAGTGGTTTCGTAAAGCAGCCGAACGGGGGGATGCCTCATCGCAAATAAACTTAGGCCAGCTTTACGAACAGGGCAAGGGTGTCCCCAAAGATTTAGAGCAAGCCGCGCAGTGGTATCGCAAGGCGGCCGATAGTGGTTCACCGTATGGGCAATACAACCTGGCCTATGCTTACGAGAAGGGGCAAGGTGTTGCAAAAGATTTGGGCCAAGCAAACTTGTGGTATCGCAAGGCGGCCGAGCAAGGCTCAGCGCTTGCCCAAGTCAGGGAGGGCTTTGTCGCGTTGCGCACAAAAAACCATCAAGAAGCCGCCGCATGGTTTCGCAAAGCCGCCGAGCAGGGCAATGCGAATGCCCAGTTTGTGTTGGGCGCATTGCATCAAGATGGCTTGGGTGTCGCCCAAGACGATTCGCAAGCTGCCGTTTGGTATGCTAAGTCGGCTGAACAGGGCTTTGCCAATGCGCAATATGCCTTGAGTTTATTGTACGAATCTGGTCGCGGTGTCGAAAGAAACAACGAAAAAGCCAATGAACTGAAACTGAAGGCAATGGTTCAAGGTTTCCGTCCCCCCAAAGCCACCCAAGCGGCAACCGAGGACTCCACGCTTGTCGATACCCGCAAAGCGGCAGAAAAAGGGGACGCAAATGCTCAATACAGACTAGGTTATGTATACCAAGAGGGTCAAGGCGTGGTTCGCGACCTTACCCAGGCAGCGCAATGGTATCGCAAGGCGGCCCAACAGGGGCATGTAATGGCGCAATACAATCTTGCACTTTTATATCATAATGGGCAAGGAGTTCCGCTAGATGAGAACCAAGCCCTACAATGGGTGCAAAAAGCCGCTGATAAGGGTCTTGCCAATGCTCAGCATAGTCTCGGAGTTTCATATCAGACGGGAACCTCGATAAAGCAGGACGAAGCCCAAGCTGCCGCTTGGTTCCGCAAAGCAGCCGAGCAAGGCTATGCCCCTTCACAGTTCAGTCTCGGGGTTTTTTATCATAACGGCCAGGGTGTGCCTCAAGACGATAAGCTTGCTGTCGAGTGGATACGCAAGGCGGCGGACCAGAATTATCCCCCTGCCCAATATACCTTGGGTCTTGCCTATCAAGATGGCATTGGCGTAGAGCGTAACTCCGATTTGGCCAACGAACTAAAAATGAAGGCCATGCAGCAGGGTTACAATCCTGGTGCCAAGGGTGGGATGTAACAATTATTCGTACTGCGAGGTTATGGGTAACTGACGAGTGACACTGGATGACGGGCAAGGATTATTCAATCACCCTGCCCATGTGAATAGCTTGAAAAGGTTGGTTACTGCACTGGATGGTTTCCTAAAAAATTTTAAACTAAGGTGATGAAGATGAAACTGCGTTCCGTGTTACGTTTGGGTGTGGTCTTTTGGGTTTCAGTTTCGGGTTTGATTGCCTGTACCCAAGCGGTGAAGACTGGCACCGAGGAAACCCCGCAATCGTCCATGCAAGCTGCGAAGGATGCGTATCAACGCAAGGATTACAAACTTGCCGCTGAAATGTTCCGCAAAGCGGCCGATCAAGGTGATGCCAAAGCCCAATATAATTTAGGCATGGCTTATGATACGGGTCAAGGTGTGGATCAAGATTACACACAAGCCGCTCAATGGTATCGCAAGGCCGCCCTCCAAGGCTTGCCGCAAGCGCAGAATAACCTAGGAATACTCTATAAGCAAGGGCAAGGTGTCACCCAAGATTATGGGCAAGCAGTCGACTGGTTCCGCAAGGCTTCTGATCAAGGTTTCCCCCAGGCGCAACATAATCTCGGCTTGGCTTATCGCGATGGTCAAGGCGTGAAGAAGGATGCAACGCAAGCCGCGGTTTGGCTAAGAAAAGCCGCCGAGCAAGGGGATGAGGTTGCCCAAGCCGATTTGAAGGCACTCAAAACTGCAAAACCGGCTGCGAAAAGTGTCCCTGCTACAAAGCCGGCAGCCACTTCGGCAAGCAAGGTGGTAAAACCCAGCGTATCAAAACCTTAAGTATTATGAAATAAGCAACAGTGCATTAACGCATTCTCTATTAGAGCCAATATCTGGTTTTTGCACTCCAATAATCGTGGTGCTTTAATATTTTTAGGGTGAAACATTAGGCAGTACGCTATTGCTATCAACGATTGAACAGACTAGATTACGGGTATCAAAAAGTACCGATGCAGAAAAGAAATCCAAACTTGGTCAGTTTCTTACCCCGGTAAAAACAGCAGTATTCATGGCAGGTTTATTTCCTGAAGCCACAGGTGATTGTTGCTTGCTTGATGCCGGGGCAGGAATTGGCTCTCTTTCAAGCGCTTTTCTGGAAAGATGTATAAAGAACGAATTGTTCTTTAATGAAATTCAACTCAAAGCTTTTGAACTGGATGAAAATATCCACGAGGACTTACATCGCTCATTATGCGGATTCGGAAATAAACTTCCCATATCATTTGAAATTATTGGTGGAGATTTCATAGAGTTAGCAGTCAACAAAATCCAATTTGGACAAGAAGAATACACACATGCTATTCTCAATCCGCCGTACAAGAAAATAGGTAGTAACTCTCACTCACGATTACTACTTCGACAAGTTGGCATTGAAACTGTTAATTTGTATTCAGCCTTTATTGCATTGTCTCTGCTATTGATGAAAATAGGAGGACAGATAGTCGCTATTATACCTCGCAGCTTTTGTAACGGTCCCTATTATCGACCCTTCCGTGAATTCCTTTTGAATCGTTCGGCTATTCGACAGATTCATCTGTTCGGATCACGCAGCAAGACTTTTAAAGATGATAAAGTATTACAGGAAAATATTATCATTCGGCTTGAGCGTGGAGGTCAACAAGATTCCGTGATGATTTCCACATCGACCGATGACACTTTTACCGACCTTGCCTGTTATAATCTTACATTTGACAAAATAGTTTTCCCCAATGATCCGCAGCGATTCATTCATATTCCTACCTCAAGGAATAGCAGTATTGAGTCGTCATCTAACATACGAAATACTTTATCTGACCTTGGTATCAAAGTGTCAACAGGCCCGGTAGTCGATTTCCGGCTAAAAGCTTATTTACGCAATATGCCAGAAATAGGCACAGTTCCTTTGCTTTACCCTAATCATTTCAGCAATGGTAATGCGATTTGGCCGCAGATAGAATGTAAGAAGCCAAATGCTATATTGCACAACGATGTTACAGGAAAGTGGCTTTATCAAAATGGATTTTATTGCGTAGTCCGGAGGTTTTCATCTAAGGAAGAAAAGCGGCGAATTGTGGCTAGCGTGGTTGATCCTTCAACCTTCAATAATTCGACTATGTTAGGCTTTGAGAATCATCTGAATGTGTTTCATGACAATAAACATGGTTTGCCGAAGGCTCTGGCACATGGCTTAGCGGTTTATCTTAACATGACCGCAGTTGATGAGCATTTTCGGAGATATAGCGGACACACCCAAGTCAACGCAACCGACCTCATGCGGATGAAATATCCATGCCGTGAAAATCTCATTGCTCTTGGTGAATGGGCTATGCAATACAGAGAACTCACGCAAACGATGATTGATGACAAATCAGAAATATTGACCGTATGAATGACAAAAACGATCATATTAAAGTTGCCGAACAAATCATCATTACTCTTGGATTGCCAAAGGCGCAACATAACGAGCGATCTGCTTTGTGCCTGCTGGCTTTGCTAAACCTTATCCCAGGCAAAACATGGGCAGATGCAGAAAACCCGCTTATTGGAATATCTCCTATTAAGGAGTGGGCGGAAAAAAATTACCATGTAAAATATAAATGGGGTTCTCGTGAAACTTTTCGACGCCAAACAATGCACCAGTTCTGCGACGCAGGAATTGCACTATACAATCCTGATAAGCCTTCTCGTGCAGTTAATAGTCCGCATGCAGTCTATCAGATTGAACCTTCTGCGTTGGCTCTACTTCGTACTGTTGGAACTCCCGCATGGCACGATATGATTAGGGCTTATCTAGCGGAGCGTGAAACCCTTGTTGATCGATACGCCAAAGTGCGAGAACAAAATCTTATTCCAGTTGAAATTCCACAGGGGAAAACAATTACTCTCAGTCCCGGCAAACATAGTGAACTGATTCGAGAAATTATTGAGAGTTTTGCACCTCGTTTCGCTCCAGATAGTGTTGTTATATATGTTGGTGACACTGGCGATAAATGGAGTTATTTCGAGAAAACTTTACTCGTTGATATGGGTGTTAATGTAGACTCACACGGTAAGATGCCGGATGTGGTGCTGCACTTAACTAAGAAAAACTGGCTACTTCTAATTGAGTGCGTTACTAGTCATGGCCCCGTCAATGGCAAGCGACATACTGAGCTTGCCACGCTCTTTGCTGGATCGTCCGCAGGGCTGATTTATGTAACTGCGTTTCCGAATCGCTCTATCATGAGTCGGTATGTTAGTGATATAGCATGGGAGACGGAAGTGTGGGTAGCAGATTCACCTTCCCACCTTATTCACTTTAATGGTGAACGTTTTCTCGGGCCATATAACATTCACTGATGTCCAAGTATATTTTTCGGTTTAATAAAATTAGTATAGTATGAAATACACCTCCACCCGCGGCCAATCCCCTGCTATAACCTTCACTGAAATTCTGCTCGGCGGACTCGCGCCCGATGGCGGATTGTATTTGCCAGAGGAATATCCGCAAGTAACTCGCAAAGAATTGGACGAATGGCGCACCTTGTCTTATGCTGATTTGGCCTTTGCAGTGATGTCTAAATTTGCCCCAGACATTCCTGCCGCAGACCTTAAGGCCATTACCCAAAAAACCTATACTCCTGAAGTATACGGCAACGCCCGCGCCGATTCGGATACTAGCCAAATTGCCCCGCTGCGCACGTTGGAGCCGGGTTTGCACATTTTGGAACTGTCCAACGGGCCGACTCTGGCATTTAAGGACATGGCAATGCAGTTGTTGGGTAATTTGTTTGAATATGCTTTGGGCAAACAACACGAGGAATTGAATATTCTAGGAGCGACTTCGGGCGACACCGGGTCGGCGGCGGAATATGCGATGCGCGGCAAGCGTGGCATTCGGGTTTTCATGCTCTCCCCGCATGGCAAAATGTCGGCTTTTCAAACCGCGCAGATGTACTCCTTGCAAGACCCTAACATTTTTAACATCGCTGTCCGCGGTGTGTTTGACGATGCCCAAGATTTGGTCAAAGCCGTCTCCAATGACTTGGCTTTCAAGGCGAAGTATAAAATTGGCACGGTCAATTCGATCAATTGGGGCCGGATTTCCGCTCAAGTGGTGTATTATTTCAAGGGCTATTTCGCCGCGACACAATCCAACGATGAGCAAGTGGCTTTTTCGGTCCCCTCCGGCAATTTTGGCAATATCTGTGCCGGTCACATCGCCCGGATGATGGGGTTGCCTATTGCCCAGTTGATCCTAGCCACCAATGAAAACGATGTGCTAGATGAGTTCTTCCGCACGGGTGTCTACCGACCACGCGGCACGGCCCAGACTTTCCATACCAGTAGCCCGTCCATGGACATTTCCAAGGCTTCCAACTTTGAGCGTTTCATCTTTGATCTAGTCGGGCACGCCCCGGCTCAATTGAGAGAGTTTTGGGGGCAAGTCGATGCGGGTGGGGCTTTTGACATCAAGGGTACTCCTTATTGGGATGCACTCCCCGGCTTTGGCTTTGTCTCAGGCAAAAGCACCCATGCTGATCGCCTTGCCACGATTCGAAAGACTTGGGAAGAATATGGCGTGATGATCGATACCCATACTGCCGATGGACTGAAAGTGGGTATTGAACAGCGACGCAGCGGTTTACCGCTCATCTGTTTGGAAACCGCGTTACCCGCAAAATTTGAGGAAACGATACGAGAAGCCTTGGGATGTGAGCCAGAACGCCCCGTCAGCATGGAAGGGATGGAAAAACTGCCCCAGCATTATGAAGTCATGGATGCGAATGTGGAGGATTTGATGGGGTTTATAAGCTGGAATGTGAAAGCGTAATTATTTCAATGAATGTTTTTTTCTTATAAGTTATGTCTGCTGTAAGTTCCCTGAGTATTGTTGGCTACAAATCAATTCGAGAACTGCGCGATTTCAAACTTAATAATTTGAACGTGCTGATTGGAGCCAATGGCGCGGGTAAAAGCAATTTAATTGGCCTTTTTCGATTTCTTAATCAGATATGTGAGCAGCAATTGCAATTATACGTTCAAAAACAAGGGGGCCCGGATGCTTTATTACATTTTGGACGAGAAACCACTGATGCGCTGCAATTTATGGTTTGTTTTGACTCTGGCGGTTATAGTTGCAAACTATCGCCAACTGTTGATAATAGATTAATAGTTGAAAATGAAAGCATATGGTTTGGTTCAGACGGCTTCCCAGATACTAGCACTGCTTCGATTAGAATCGCCAAAGACAACTCTATGTTACTTAGCCCTAATAAATATCCTTATGAATATACACCTGTTCGTGAGACCATAAGAGACTGGCATAATTATCATTTTGGAAATACAAGCGATTCAGCAAAGGTTAAACGTTTACAAGCAGGAAATGATAATTTACATCTAAAATCAGATGCTGCTAATCTTGCCGCTTATCTAAGAATGTTACACGAGAAACACCCATCTCAATATATGCGAATTGTAGAAACGATTCGTTTAGTAGCACCTTTCTTTGATGATTTTATCCATCGCCCACTTGAACAAGAATATATTGAATTAGAATGGAAGCAACGAGGAAAACCTGACACACCATTCAAAGCCCATATGTTATCAGATGGAACTCTTCGCTTCATCTGTCTTGCAACTCTGTTGTTACAACCAATCGAGCTTTTGCCTGATACAGTGATTATAGATGAACCTGAACTAGGTTTACATCCATATGCTGTGACTGTTCTAGCTGAAATTCTGAAGCAGATATCAGATCAACGGCAATTAATCCTATCCACCCAATCTGTCGAGCTCGTCAACGAATTATCTCCTAAAGACGTGGTTGTAGTAGATTATGAAGATGATGCATCTGTCTTTCGTCGTTTCAGTGAAAATGAACTATCTTGTTGGTTAGCAGAGTATTCTCTGGGTGAGCTTTGGAAGCGTAATATCCTAGGCGGGAGACCCTAGATAAATGAGGGAAGTAATTGTTATTGCTGAGGGGCAAACAGAAGAGCAGTTCATTAAAAGACTTATTGCGCCATCTTTGCGACGCTTACAGGTTTTCGTAAAACCTCAATTATTAAGAACATCCAAAGACAGTAAAGGAGGGGCCATAACCTTTGACCGACTTAGATTTAATGCACGGAATACTTTGAGAAGTAAATCAAATTTGTTCTTGACTACATTCATTGATTTATACGCATTAGATACAGATTTTCCAAGATTTGACGAAGCCAATAAGAAAGCTGATTTGTACGATAAAGTAAATATACTCGAAAATGCTTTGTATGATACTTTAATGGAGCAAGTTGGATTCCAGCCGCCGGATCGTTTCATACCGTATATTCAGCCTTATGAATTTGAAGGTCTACTTTTTTCCGATATTGAAGCGCAAACAAGCGTTGAGCCTTCATGGATTAATTATTTAATTAAGCTGAAACAAGTGCGCAATGAATTTGAAACCCCTGAACACATAAACCAAGGTTATGCTACGAAGCCCTCAAAACGGTTAGAAGATTTACTCAAACCAACTTATCACAAAACACGACATGGACCACTCGCTGCAGAGCGCATTACCCTCTCTACAATAGAACTAGAATGTAGGCATTTTCGAGAGTGGATGGATAAACTTAGGGGATTGACACACATAGTATAGTAGATACAAAATATTTTGTTCTTTTCAATATAAACCACTAGGAGAAAAAAATGAAACTCTATAAAACCATTATTGCTTTAATCGTCATAGACGGATTGCTCGCCGCCAACGTACAAGCTGAAGACAAGGAAGTGAGCAAGAGCCAAGTGCCTAAAGCGGTATTGGATGCTTTTGCCATTGCGAAACCTAAAGCAAAAGTGACTGAATATGAAGTAAAAAATCATGATGGACAATCCTATTTTGAACTTGAATATAAGGAAAACGGGCTAGAGCATGAATATTATTATGCAGCCGACGGAACTTTGCTTGAAACTAGCGAGGAAATCAATGTTTCCGAACTTCCGGCAAACATTATGGAATCCATCAAAACCTCCTATCCGAAAGCGAAAATCAAAGAAGTGAAAAAGAAGATAATGGCTGATGGCAATCCGTCAGGCTATGAAATCGAATTAAAGGAAAAGGGCAAGGAAGTGGAATTGGATATTGATGCCAGTGGGAAGATAACGAAGATTGAGTTGGACGATTGAAAGTTGCTAGTTTGTAAAGCTGATACAGGGATTTGAACCGCCGAATTAGAACGGCTATTCATTCCATCATACGGCGGAATCCTTTTTTGATTCCGCCGAAAACTAGTTGTTTATGTTTTAAGCAAGCTTGGGTTTCCAATATTCAAATCTAAGTACACAATAAAAGCCCTCGACCAATACCCCCTAGCCCTAGGGGTTGCGTTCGGCGTTGGTCAGCTTGGTTTGGCTTGGGCTGCATTCAAGTCCCCTTTGTTCCAATTCATTTCCATGCACATGCAGAATCCGTCTGACCTCTTGAATCGTCTGCGGTTCAGCTTGAGTCGAATGGGATGATCGCACCACTAGCTCAGAGACAGCCCCGTCTAGGTGGGCGCTAGTGTATTTCACTACCCCGTCGTCACCTTCCACAATGATCGGGAATTCCGGTTTGACGGCAATGATTGAGTGATAGGGGACTCCCTCCACGACCGGAATCTCTTTATATCCCTCCAAGAAAGGATTGCCTGGGGTCATATTGTCCACTGATGTTGGAAGCTCCCCTTTACTAAATTCGGTTTCACTGTGAAAAGCCCCCGCCGCTCTCAGAGCTTGCAAGGGCAATGTGGCAACGGTGGCGGGGAGTTGGATAAGCTTCCTGAGTAAGTTGTTGACCCAGTTTCTGGCGAGGAAACTTCCTTGGTGGGGTGTCGCGATGAAGACCAGCCTCTTCACAGACGGCACAGGTTTGATGATGAGGGCCTTTTCCAATAATTCGCGGGATTCACCGGTCTTTGGTAGCTTGTCAGGTGCAATGCTGAAAACGGTATTCCAAAGGCGGTCGCCCGTGTCAACAGCCGTCAACTTGGTCAGCATCCCACCTTGACTATGCCCAATCACCACGATTTCGTTCAAGCAGCGATCTTTGGCTTGTGGGTCCATGCGCCGCATCGCTTCCGTGATCTTGTCGCGTAATAGCATCGCGGAAAATGCGATGGGATTGCCGGTGTCATAGAAGAAATACCAGAATTGAAAGTGTTGGCGTATCCACGGGTCTGCGAGCAAATCGTTAGCCATGTCTGCCCAACGCGCCGGGCTGGATTCCGTGCCATGGACGAAAACGACCGGAATCCGTCCGGGGCGGTAGGGTTCTAGCGACATCAGCGCCGGCAATTTCATATTCATTGCCGACCTACCGAAAAACCCATAGAACTCTTGCTTCCAAATGGTGGAACCCGCAAGTTGAACGGCGATGGGTCCGGTTTCATCGATTTCCAACGGCATCTCACGGCCTTCCATCGTGATGGTTTCAGTCTCACTCGCTTTGTAGAGGTCAAGTGACCCCCGCATTTTTCCACTGGCTATTCCTTCGCGCACATCCTCTACTCTGAGTATGACGGTGGCCGCGACTTGGGCTGAAGGTGCGATCAAGCTCTTATGCACATCCACACCCTCACGGGGAAGTGCAAGCGCCGTCATCGCCGCCCCTAAACCCGGAATCCGATGCCGGTTTCGCATACCGATGACTTCGATCTCGGTCACTGGGGTCAGATCAGCAAGATAACGGTCCCCCCAATTCAGTTGTTCCGGGTCGAAGGTCAGTTCAATCTCTCCAAACGGCAAAGGGTACTTACCCGCAGCAAGCACGACTGAACCGCCTTCTTTGGACTTGAATGCCGTGGTGATGGCCCGATTATAGAGGTCAGCGGATATGCGTCTGCGCGGGTCGAGTTTGCCGGCTGAGTCTTCGGATTTAGTCGGGAACAGATAGGCATAGGCGTAGATGGCCGCCGCTAGATGGTAGGGTTTCTTGCCAGTCATTTTGGCGTGAAGGAAGGAGAATTCGGCAAGTGCGAATAATTCACGCCGGCCACCTCGTCCACTGGTGACGATTTCATGCAGTTCGGCCAATGCTGCTTCAGGCTGTTCGTCGAAGCGTTTGAGCAAACCCCATTCGTTGACCGTGTTGCGGCTCCAATCGCTGGCTTGTTCGCTGGACAACGCATTGACAGTCATGATTTTATAGGCATCCTGACCGTCCACCCTCGCCACGCGGACAGCCGGGACACAGGCGGTCAGGCAAAATAGGACGAACAGGGAAACAAAGGCTCGCCAAGCTGGGTCAATGTTGATCTTCGATCTTCTGTGGGCTATGCGGCTGAATGGTGTTACTGTAATTGGGTACATGCTCTATAAAATTCGGCAAAAAAAGATTAGATTATATGATGACACCAGCCCCCTGTAAAAAATGCATTCACAAGGCCGGTGACGGTTTGCCCAGAAGAGCAGGGCAGGGGCAAGGCATCGCAGTCCTATATTTGATGAAATTAGCTTGGGAATGCAAGGCTTGCCAAGCTTGAACATGTACTTGAAAGGCTGCCCTTTCCTTCACACCGACTTTGAACAGACACGGCATTGCAAAGAACATCATGAAACAACACACTATCCATTGCTTACTGGTACTGATCCTAGCCAGCTTGGCCCTAATCGGTTCGGCTTTCGCCCATGGAGGTGGAGGTCGTGTCGGCGGCGGGTTTGGTGGAGTCCGCAGTTGGGGAGGTGGTCATGGCGGTGGCTACTATGGGGGAGGTTATTATGGCGGTGGTCGTTATGCTGGCGGCTGGTACGGTGGTGGACGCGGCTGGTACGGCGGCGGGTATGGAGGCTACGGAGGAGGGTTTGGCATCTATTCTGGTCAACCCTGGTACTATGGGCCGTCTTACTATTATTATCCCTATTACTATTCGCCCCCAACTGTTGTCGTACCCACTTCGCCGCCCGTGTATATCGAGCAAGGCGGAACCCAAGAGCCTGCCCCTAACCCAGAATGGAGATATTGTGAAAATCCGGCGGGTTATTATCCGCATGTCAAAGAGTGTGAAGAGGGCTGGCAAACGGTTGCACCACAACCTCCGGGCTTGGAACCCAATTACTGGTATTATTGCGACAATCCCAAAGGCTACTACCCTTATGTCAGGGAATGTTCGTCAGCGTGGCAACCGATAAAACCATAGTCGGAATCTAAAAATTAAACGAGACCTCATTTTATGTGTAAAACCCTGTCGATTTTTTTCCTAACCGGGCTTGTTCTGGTGGGGGGGTGCGCGATGACTCCCACCGGGCCGAGTGTGTTGGTGCTGCCGGGAACCGGCAAAACTTATGAACAATTCCGCAGCGATGACTACTACTGCCGTCAAATTGCTTTGATGCAAATAGGTGGCGTGACCCCTCAGATGTCTGCCGCCCAAAGTGGCTTGACCGGCGCAGCCTTAGGGACAGCCGTAGGCGCGGCCAGCGGTGCGGCGATTGGCGGGGGGCAGGGTGCCGCCGTTGGCGCGGGTGTTGGCTTGGCGGGTGGAAGCATGGTCGGGGCGGGAATGGCCGAAAGCGCGGGAAGCGACACCCAGCAACGATACGATTATGGCTATATTCAATGCATGTATGCCAAGGGACACCGCGTACCAGTCTGGGGGAAATTCACCGATCAAACTGGGACGACGACTATGCAAAAAAATCCAAGCCCTTCCTTGCCCCCTCCCTCGCCTAATCAGCCACCGCCCAATGTGCGTTAGATGGTCAGTTGATTGTTGAAAGTCAATTGAAATCTTCCATCGATTGGGAGAGAATGCCCTTTATGCCATCCATGATTTATGATTTAAAGTCAAAATCATACTTAGGTACTAGCGCAATCAGTGCAAGGATTTTCAAAGCAGATGAACAACCCTTATTTAGTTTTTACGCCCTACCTTTGGCCGCTTTTTTTGGCTGCACTGATCATGAGTGGATTGGGTCTGTATGCTTGGCGTCTTCGCAATGAAGCGGCAATCCCTTGTGCCATTTTTATGTTTCTGACGGCATTGACAGAAATACTTTATGCGCTGGAAGCTTCCTCGGCAGTGCTGCCTCTAAAGGTTTTCTTTTCGCAATTGCGCTTCCTCCCGACCCTTTTCATTTATCCAAGTTTGTTTGCAACCATGCTTGCCTACACCGGGCATATCAATGCGCTGTCACCGAAACATTGGGTCGCCTTGCTGTCAGTGCCGGTCATCCTCGCTTTGCTGCCATTGAATCCTGAGTTACATGCTTTATTTAGGAACAACTTTCGCTTGGAGTGGAGTGGCATCCAACCTGTTTTGCTATGGGATCGCGGTCCTTTCTGGGCCGTCTATTATACTTATGCTTTATTGGTAGAACTGGTGACCTGTGGAGGTTTAATCCTTGCATTGAGATATCCGAAACTGAAACGCAGCAACACGCTTTTACTATTGATCGGGATTTTGATTCCAATCATTGCGGATATTTTGTTTCAGCTTAAGTTGTTACCGGTTCCCGGTTTTAATTTTGGCTTCCCTTCACTCGCACTTACCGGGCTTCTCTATAGCGCGGCACTCTTACAAGGGCGAGCCTTTGATTTAATGCCTTTGGCTAGGCGGGTAGTGCTGGACACCTTGGACGACCCTTTAGTGGTATTGGACAATCACTATAAAATCATTGATTTCAATCACTCAGCGTTTAAGGACTGGGGTTTGGAAGCTTCAGTAATCAATAAAAATATCCATGGATTATCAACAACCTGTGATGAGTTGTTTCGTCATCTGGGCGATGTGGATGCGATTCAAAAAGAAGTTGAAATTACCCTTGAAAACCAAGCTCGCAACTATAATTTAACTATCTCGCTGATTAGTGATAAGCGAGGAAAAAAACTGGGATGGAGCCTTCTAGGTCATGACATTACCGAGAATAAACTTGCCCGCCTTGCTTTGGAGGAAAGCCAAGAGGGTTTGCGCCGACTGAATGCCGAATTGGAAACTCGGGTCGAACAGCGAACCGCCGAACTCGCAGCCAAGACGGTGGAATTGGCGCAAACCGGGGAACGCCTCCGGTATGCCATGGATGCGACAAGCGATGGCATCTGGGATTGGCAATTGCAGACTAACGAAGTCTATTACAGCCCTGCTTATTTAGGAATGCTGGGTTATGATCCGGGCGAATTTCCGTGCCATGTCAACACTTGGCTACAATTATTGCACCCCGATGACATTGATGCCTCCGTTGCTTTGGCAGGACAAAAGTTGAAATCCCCCGGCTTTTTTGAGATTGAGTTCAGGTTGCGTAGCAAGGACGGGGCTTACCGGTGGGTGCTGAGTCGCGGACGGGTCGTTGAATGGGATAGGGGTAGCGTTCCTTTGCGCGCGGTCGGAACCCATACCGATATTACCGAACGAAAATTTTATGAAACTGAATTGGCCGAAGCCAAACTCAAGGCTGATGCGGCCAGTCAGGCCAAAAGCAGCTTCCTAGCCAATATGAGCCACGAAATCCGCACTCCCCTAAACGCGATTCTTGGATTTAGCCACCTTTTGCAACGTGATGGCATCACCCTAAAACAAGCTGACCGATTGTACAAAATCGACACGGCGGGCAAACATTTGCTGGCAATCATCAACAACATTCTCGATTTGTCTAAGATTGAAGAACGCAGTTTGCAACTGGAGTTCTCCAATTTTGAAGTCCTTACACTCCTTGGACAAGTCGAGTCCATGATCGGTGAGACTGCACGCGAAAAGGGTTTGGTTCTCAACATCGAATGCGAGGCTGTTCCTCTGTGGCTGAGGGGGGACACCACCCGAATTAGTCAAGCCC
>CAIYXP010000534.1 GCA_903930145.1 uncultured Methylococcaceae bacterium | reverse complement strand
GCCAAAAACAAAAAAGCCCAAGAAATGGGCTTTGAATCTGCCGAACAAGCCGCAAAATTTGCAGAATTATCATGCTATTTGTGCAAAGTTTGACTTATGACTTTACGAATGGAATGATTTGTCGATGATTTTCACAGGCGACACCAAACCTAATCGTTTTCTGATAAACAATGCAACCAACGGCACTAAGGGAGTGGATGTACTGATCAGTGAGATGGTTGTTCCCCCCGAGGTTTGGGCTATCAAGAATGGTGGGAATCCAAACCCGACAGGGGCGGGTTTGCTGACCGCTAGGACGGTTCAAGAAAATTCACATACCCCTGAGAAAGCACTTGGCTACATCCTTAACGAAACCGCCAAACTAGGGAAAGCTCCAAGGCTTGCCGTGGCAACCCATTTCCAAGCGGAAGATGATACTATTTATCCGGCCCTGCATAATATCCGCACTTGGTATTCAGGCGATGTGACTGTAGCCACCGATTTAATGGTTATCACGGTATCAAAAGATAGCATCCAGAAACAAAAAGCGGTGGTTTCAGACTTTTCCTGGTTCCCACTAGCCGCAAAGAGAACCAGCTATAACACAAAACTCCCAAAATATAATGATACGAACAAATCCAACCCTTATTATCCGAATGCCCCCCTAGCCCAATTCGACCAATCATTACTGGATCAAGTCATCGATCCTTGTTTATATGACCCTACCGATTTTGGTTGCACCCATCCTTATCCAAGCAAGTCATAAGAATTAGCGGGATAAACATCATGTTAAAATCATCACTCAGTCTAATATTCGGTTTGTTAATCGCTTTCACCGCCCAAGAAACTTCTGCGGTCTTGTACAACTATATTACCTTGGACGTGCCAGGTTCTGCCAGCACAAATGCCACTGGCGTTGATGCGAATAGCGAAGTCGTGGGTTCCTATGTCGACGCATCGGGTATCACGCATGGCTTTATTTACAGTGGCGGGAACATTATCCATCGTGAAGGTAACTACAGCACACTCGATCCCGCAGGGGCGACCTATACTTCGGCTCAAGGCATCAGCACCAACGGTCAAGTGGTGGGGATTTTTCGGGATGCTTTAGGTACGACGCGCAGCTTTGTTTACAGCGGGGGGGAATACACCACGCTGGCAGTACCCGGAGCCACTTACACTTATGCCAACGGCATCAGTACCGACGGTCAAGTTGTGGGTACTTGGCTGGATAGTTTGGGGGAAACCCATGGTTTTGTATTTAGCGAAGGTAATTACACGATACTGGACGCACCGGGTGCTAACTATACTTCTGCGCTAGGCATTAGTTCCAGCGATCAACTAGGCAATAGTTTTAGCAGTCAAGTCGTAGGAAATTACAGTTACGATCCTACAAGCAGTAATGGTAATGGCGAGTTTGGTTTCATCTACAGCGGTGGACAATACACAACGCTAACACCGCCAAGCGCGAAATCAACCCACCCCATCGGTATCAATGATTCTGGTCAAGTGATAGGCAATTACTGGGATGCAAGCAACATCCTGATTAACTTTGTCTTCAACGAGGGCAATTATATTGCGCTCAATATGCCCGGGTCCACTTACACTTCTGTACAAGCCATCAATGCCAACAGTCAAGTTTTAGGATGGTATAGCGATGCATGTGGCACGATGCGCGGTTTTGTCTACAGTAGTGGGAATTACACCACGCTGGCCGTGCCGGGGGCTACCCAAACCTCCCCCGGAGGCATCAGCGAGAATGGTCAGGTCGTAGGTTATTACATTGATTCTAATCAAAAAAGGCACGGGTTCCTTGCCGTTCCAAGTTATCTTTCTTTGACAGATGGCCTCTTTGCACCCACCCCCAGTATTTATCAGAACTGCAACCAAATCGCCATCAGCCTAGACCCCGGACCTTACCAAGGCGTGAATGGCGACTGGTGGTTTGTGGCATACTCCCCAACTTCTGGGCACTGGTATTCCTACTCCTATCCCCTGCAATGGAGAGACATAGGCACGAATTTGAACAATATCACTGCGGCTTACCAAGGGCCATTGGTCAACACGACCAATTTGACACTTTTTGATATCAGGATGATTGCCAGCGGAACCTATTATTTATACTTTGGCGTGGATACGAATATGAACGGGGTTCTTGACATGGATCGGTTATATTACACAGAATACACGTTGATAGTGCCTTAAGTCCGGTAAAATGAAAGCAGCGGAACTCACAACAGCGTAAGCAGAAGTTAAACGGCCTAACAAACACTCAATCAAACACCACCGTCTTATTGCCATAGACTAAAATCCTGTCTTGCAAATGCAAACGCAAGGCACGGGCGAGGACCATGCGTTCCAAATCCCTGCCTTTTCGGATCAGATCGGTTAAATTATCTTTATGGGATATCCGAATAATGTCTTGTTCGATAATGGGTCCTTCGTCCAGATTATCGGTGACATAATGGCTGGTCGCGCCAATAATCTTAACCCCGCGTTCATGGGCTTGTTTATAAGGATTGCCCCCCATGAAAGCGGGTAGGAATGAATGGTGGATGTTGATAATTCGGTTGGGGTATTCGGCGACAAATTGCGATGATAGCACTTGCATATAACGGGCAAGAATGACTGTGTCTATGTTTTGCTGTTTTAATAGGACTATTTCTAGCTGTTCTTGCTCCAATTTATTGTCTTTATGGATGGGAAACACATGGAATGGCACTTGGTGCAAATCAGCCAAATGCTTAAGGTCTGGGTGGTTGGAGACTATCAAGGCAAGTTCGGCATCAAATTCCCCCAAGCCATGCCGCCAGAGCAATTCTTGCAAGCAATGATCGTATTTGGATACGAAAATGGCCAATCGGCGGCGAGTATGAATATTATTGATTTTTATCATCCAGTCCGCTTGAAATTCATCGGCCAACGGTTGGAAGGCCGCTGAGACTTTTTCGCCGGATAGGCTAAAATCTCGCATATCCCAAGTCACGCGCAAGAAAAATAAACCCTCATCTCCGTCCACATGTTCGTCTAAGTCAATGATATTTCCGCCGCGTTCAAATATGAAATGGGCAATGCGAGAAACTAAACCGCGTTGGTCTGGGCAGGAAAGCAATAAAGTGGCTGTCATAATATGTTCTGGCTTTGATTAGTTAACTGGATAGCTATATTTACTCGCTGATGCTAGGCATCAACGAGGGTTGGAGCGAAAAAAGCTTGATTTGACAAGCAAATCAATCCTTGCATCTATGATACTAGGTCAAAGCAAGCTTTGACGCTCCAAATTTATTATCAATCCACCGCTTCCCAAGAACCTTCCGGCTTATGAACGACTATCAATTGTGGGGGGTAGATAAGGGATAACAAAACGCCCGCACACATTTGCATTTCATCGCCTTTAATTTTATTAAAGGCTGCTTTGTCGGGTTGAAATAGGGGTCCATCTTTGCGCTTGACGACGACTTCGGGATGGTTGGTCGTGACAAATTCCAATTCGGCAGGGGAGGGCGGTGACATGCGGACACCGGCGGCATAGGCTTTATCCAAGCACTTGGCGTTACGCGCTTCGGCAAGGTTGATGCCCGGTTTGCTTTCGAGCAAGCGATACAAATCAGCAAATTTTGGCTTGAATGCCTCTGCCCTGTCTTTCAATAGCCCGACTAGCGCCTGTTTATCTTCATCGGAAACCGAAGCCACTGCGGGATAATGATGCCAAACTTGGTCAGTCGCGAAATCAGCGACAAACTCGCGTTCAAACAAAACTCTCCCGGTGGCTTTTTTGTCTTCCTTGCCTTCGCCAGTTTGATTGGTGGATTTGAAGCTTCCCCCTTCGTTTTTTTCGCTGGATTGGTCGGTGACAGATGCCCAACTGAATTGTGCATTGTAAGGTGTGGACTGGGACGGCTCGAACTCAATGCGGATGGAGTTTTTGCCCTTGCGCACGACCGGCCCGATGGACGCGACGGGTATCCAGACTGACGGCGAAACCTCGCGCTCATCAAATAGCACCGGAAGTTCTTGTTTTTCGATATCGCGTTCGGCTACGGGGATATTGTTGATGAAAACCTTGGCTTTGCCCGGCACACTTTCGACATGGTCTGCTTGGGTGTCGCCCGTGAATGGGGTGAATTTGAATTCCACGTTGATGACATCGGCGTTTGCGACACAAGCGCCAAACAACATTATGGCTGTAAGGCTTGACCGAAAAAAATGGATAACCTTTTTCACTAAAATCACTCCCGGCTGGATTTAGCGGTGGGGTAGAGGCAGACTGGTGGCTTTATCTTGCCATAAATAACCCGCTTCGCCTATCATTGAAGTTAAAGCTTACTGTATTTTGGTCAACAATGAAAACATCCACTAACTATAACGGAATGAACCATGAGCGCAAACCTTCATGACAAAGACTTTCACGCTTGGACTCTGCAACAGGCCGATTTATTAAAGGCTGGTAAATTGCACGAAATTGATCTTGATAACCTGATTGAGGAAATCGAAAGCATGGGTGCGAGTGAGCGCAATCAATTGCAAAACAGGCTCAAAGTTTTGATTGGACATTTATTAAAATGGCAATTTCAACCCGCTTACAGGACAAGAAGCTGGAACGCGACCATTGAAGAACAGAGACTTTCGGTGATGACCTTGATTGAAGACAATCCAAGCCTCAAGAGTATTCTTGATGAGCGGATAACCAAAGCTTATCCACAAGGCGTATTGCTGGCAGTCAAAGAAACCAATTTGGAAAAGAAGACATTTCCTTCATCTTGCCCGTATTCAGTGGATCAAATCTTCGACCTTGAATTCTTTCCCATCGAATCTTGAGAGACGCGAAAAGCCTATCTTGGCAAAACCTAATAATTAGGTTATTGGCCCTAAGACAAAATGAGTTCCGTTGTAATGTATGGTCTGAGTCGCATTGTCTGCCATTTCCACGGACAAAGCTGGTGTTTCCTCAATCAATATGGTAGCGTCGATAACTGTTTTTTTATACAGAAAAACCGTAACGATTTCAGGCGGGAGGGCAAAAACCTCAGTCATATTTGGATCCACAGAATAGGCGCTCACTGGGTTTGCGACATTAGTAAAGTCATTGGCAGTTACCGTCTGCGCCAATCCAAATGTCAAAGGAGTATTGGATTTATTGATTACATGGTACTCGTTATCAGTACTTACGTTAATATGATCAAAAGCATGGTTTGCAAACGAATAAGTACCACCGAGTTTTGCGGGGTAGAGGGTGGATGAAGCGGAAATTACTGTTTCAAATTCGACAGGGTTAGGCGAAGCATAAAGGCCATACACACTTTTCCATGTGATGGTGTTTTTATCAAAAGGGGATAGTGCCACCCAAATCGGAGTTGTGTCTCCCACCCCCCCCACGGCACGATACCCCTTGACGACTGCCAAAACGAAACCATCACTGTTTATTTTCTTGGTGTCGCTCTCGGAAAATTGAATAATAAGATTGAAATTGTTCATGGCTGACTCAGAATGGTTTTGACAATAATTAGGATTGCAGCATGTCTGAACAAATGCAATAAATTTTAATTAATTAAGAGGGCAACCTCTGCAATGCCTCGTAAGCCGCGTCTAGGTCGGTGTGGGCGCGATGGACCCAATCCTCGCCCCAATAGAAGTTACAACTGGTTTCGCCTCTCAGCAAGTGCCATTGGGCTTCCGTTAGCGTATGCCAAACCTCCGGGTCATGTAGTTCGGTGTCGATGGCTTTGGCGCGGGCGGCATTGACTAGCCCGCTGATTTCCGCAACTCTAGCCAAAGCATCCTTTTGCGCTTGTGAGCCTGTCCATTGCAGGAAACCTCGACCATGATGCCAGCCTGTATTCCACGCCCCTTCTTTGACCGTCACCTCGCCAGTCGCACCAAATTTGTCCAGATAGGCATCGATGAATGTGGGTTTGATGGACCCATCACCGCGCGCACGGTCCATCAATTCACGATAGAAGCAGCTCCAGAAATTGCTCCCTTCGGTGACATTGCGGAACCAGCCGCCGTTCTCTCCGTCAGTGGCAGTCGTCACCAGCGGTTCAAAATTGCACCATTTCGTCCTTTGTGCGACTTCATATTCGAACCAGCCAAATTCCATGCCGGCTTCTTGGGCGTCGGACAAGTCACGGTCACGCACCACAACAATGATTTCCGCGTCGCCATAACGGGCAATGTGTGGGCGGTAACGCAACTCCTCCCAACGCATCGCACTTTTGGGTTCGACATGATCGCAATCCACGATCACATAGCGGTAACCTAATTTGGCAAGATGGGGAATCATCTCCATGCAAAAACCCATTTCCGGGGGCCAGAAGCCTTTGAAGTTTTCCCGCCAAAACAGATGCCGCGACATGGCGCGCCAGCGGGTGAGATGCTCATCCCAATCGGCCTGGGGTATCAACGGGAACACCGGATGATAATAACCCGTGCCGAGTATTTCGATGATGCTACGGTTTTGCCAATGCCACAATACTGAACCGCTATCAACGATGCCATAGGTCTTTTCTTGAAATTCTGGGCTGGATAGGCTTTCTAGCAAGGTGCCTGAGAGGGACAAATGCACCCTGCCCACGTCTTCGTAACCCCACAACGAACGGGCGATGCGGTCGTAGGCGAAGAGGATTTCCTTCGCTTCCCATTCATTTTCGGCAAACAAATTTTCCAAATTGTTTGGCGGTTGATGAAGGTTGAGGACGAGGGCATGGTGGATATTGGTCATGTTGTTCTCCAAAGAATATTACAGCTACTTTATGCGTAAAAGATGACTGTGAACAGTCTCTTTCTGTAAAGGGCGTGTTTAATGAATCTCACCGCCATCCGCATAGGTTGGATTGGGTTGAATTTTGTGCTTGGGTAAACGGTTTGCAACACTAGCCTAACTAGGTGAGTCATTGGAAACAATCTTTTTCATGGGAATTGAAGGTCTCCCTTGAGGGTTGAGATTCCAATCTTTGTTCTTGTTGTCAGGTCTGGGCAAGGATTATTTTGCCCTAAAAATATAGAAAAACAGTCCGATGCCAAGCAGGGCAGGGAGTAGGTTTCGGGTAATCAACCACATGGCATTTGGGAGTTGGGTCACAAACCCCCAGAACCTGTCACGATTGCCGGGTGAGTAATCATTGGGGAGAAAGCAAGACCGGTAAGTGTAAAAATTAGCTTCGAACACAAAACATTGGGCGCTTTCCTTCATAAAGGTTTCGCTATACGTGGGGTTGATGGAAGTATCGCCATAAACCGAGTGTAATACATCGACTGTCGCTTTGAGTCTTTTGTCAACTTTACCGGGGTTATTGGAAAATTCAAACATGAAGTTCTCCCCTGTTTGTTTGACGGTATAAGGGAAGTTCCCCCCTTCAAGCTTATATTCGAATTGCCCAATATTCTCGGCAAACAATAAGCCATGATAGGTAATGACCAAGGCATACAATAGTCCGATAATTAGATGTTTTTGGAATGCCGTTTCAAGTTTTCCGTAGGTCTCAGCCATAACGTGTAGCCTATTATTGTCAGTGTTCTGTCGGGATGGCAGAAAATAACTGCCTCGTCAATTAAATCCTAGCCTACATAAATTTGCAGTTACCGCATGCGTTCACGCAAGGTGTAAAGCAAAGTCTTGGCGGCCCGTTCAACGATAGGGAGTTGCTCAAGGCTTTCGATACGGCTGGCCCGTTTTTCGTCGAGTACCTGCACAAATTGCGCTGCGTCCAACTCTAGGCTTTTGACCCCCTTCTGATTGACAAACACATAGCGTGTCGGTTCTTGGCCTATCCAAGTCAGCCGCAAAGGCTGCCAGACGTTTCGGTTGGTGGCGATTTTTATCCAGTCGCCTACATTAAAACCCTGCAATCGTGTACGCAGTATGGCTTCCTTCTCTTCCCTGTCCACCTCTGCGGGCGGAACGGTAACATAGTCGGCCCTATATTTTCCACTATCATTGAGTAAATACTTTTCTACGTCATCGGTTAGCCGGTTGGCGATGGAAGGTTCCAAACCTATGGTTTGTAGCCTTCCCTCAATGAATTTTTTTAGTTCCAATGCCTTGGAAAGGCCAAAAGCGGTTTCGCCTTCGCATGGTTCCATCAAACTGTCTATCACATTCAATTGCTGACGCCATTCATCATCCTCGGAACCTTGGCGCAGAAATGTGAGTACGAGAAGTTGCTGCCATCCGGCTGTGAGCAAGTCAAATAGTATTTTGGGTACGGATTTGCCCCCGATCCGGGCATCTATTTCCCTTCCCACCAACAGGCGCGCCCGATCCAAACGATGCCCCCCTTGGCAGGTGTCAACCACGCGGTCGAGTCGCATGGCAAACGATTTGAGCAAGCCTGTGGTCAGTTGCGCCAAAGCATTCAGCGCATCGTAAAAAGTTTCCGACCGGCTGGCCGTATCGACGGTGATGATGCCCATGGCTTGTTCCAAGGCATGGAGCAATTCCGCATTGTCGATTTGCCCTTGTGGGTTGGCAGCCAAAGATAGCAAAGCCAATTGGTTCAGCAATTCACGGGCAGGATGGCTTTTCCCATCCAACAATGATGGGTCGGCGAAAGCTGCGATAAACAGGGGAAATTGTAGCTTTTGATAAAATGGCGTGATGCCTTCGGGAATCGCCGTGTCAGACAGAATGGTGTCGAGAAGTAGCCCGATGATCTGTAAATTTTCCCTGACATACAAGTGGGTCAATAAGTTTTCCTGGCCGGTTTGCGCTAGAATCTGTTCCAAACCGGACAATAGCCGTGGAGCGGTCAAATAGTAAGTCTGTTGACTTGAATTTGTGTTGTACAATTTCCTCAAAGCGCCAATCATCACTGCTGGATCGAAATTCACTGACACATCGTCCGAGTTTTTTTGGGCTTGTGATTCCGCATAGCGGAACAATACGACAAAAGCCATAAATGCGTCAGGTTGTTGAGCCGTTTTTTCTGCCATGGAAACCATTGGGGAAGGGGCTTGCATAGGTCCTAAGGAAAAGTTCCTCTTTCGCCGATGCGTTATTGAAGAGATGCTTAAACACAATCTTAATGTTAATACGATAAGTATAGGGGCAAATGGCGAACCCGTTAAGCCATTGGACGAAAATTATGAACAAACAGACCACCATTGATCCAAAAGAAGTCGCCTTCTATCAAAAAATGTCCGCGTTATGGTGGCAAGAGGGTGGTCCGTTTTGGCCTTTGCACCGCATGAATGGCGTTCGGATGGGTTTCATTCGTGACACATTGATGACTGAATTTGGTCTGGACCCGACATCGGATAGTCCCTTGCAGGGATTGCGCATCTTAGACATCGGTTGTGGCGGCGGCATTCTCAGTGAAGCCATAGCGCGTTTAGGGGCTTCGGTGCATGGGGTTGACGTGGCGACAAAAAACATCGCTATAGCGGCACAACATGCTGAACTGAGTGGCTTGGCCATTGACTATGAGCTTGCCAGTGCAGAAATCCTTGCAGGACGCGGGGAGGTTTACGATGTGGTGCTGAACATGGAAGTGGTCGAACATGTGGCCGAACTGGATTTATTTATGAATGCTTGCATGAGGCTGGTTCGCCCGGGCGGCGTCATGGTAGTGGCAACCATCAATCGCACCATCGCTTCTTGGTTGGGGGCCATCATCATGGCTGAATATGTGCTTGGCTGGTTGCCGCGAGGCACGCATCGGTGGTCGCGCTTCCCAACCCCGGTGGAAGTGGAGAATTTGCTGGCTGGCGATGGAATGCGAGTTTTTACCAGCACGGGGGTGACAGTGAACCCATTCACGAAATGTTTCCGCCTAACCCCTTATGTAGGCATCAATTACATTTTGGCAGCACGGAAAACGCTTGATCCAGCGTTAGGTTTTACAGACCTATTGGATTGATTGCCAAATCAGTCCGAGGGCATTGGCAAGGGTTGCTACACGCAGTGTAAACAAATCGATTAGAATTGGGTTTTAATTTATAGGGTCACGACGAGGCATTGACATGTATACAGCAAGACTTGGCATCATTATCGCGGCACTGGTGGCGGTGGTCATCGTTATCTGGGCGACTTTTTTCAGAAAAAACAAGAATTAAACTAAGATAACTGCTCAAGCAATAGGCTTGGATTTGCATCCAAGCCTATCGATTCACAATGGCTCTGCTAGCTGAAGAACGTCGTCAATCAGATGTTTGTCACTGTCTGACAGGGTCACAGTTCGGCTATGATGCAGTCGGCGAATGTCGAGCAAGCAACCTCAGTGGCCCCCTCCATTAGCCGGGCAAAATCGTAAGTGACGGTTTTTTTGGTGATCGCCTGTTCAAGACCTTTGACAATGCGTGCCGCCGCGCCTTCCCAACCGAGATATTCCAGCATCATGACGGCGGATAGAATCACAGAACCTGGGTTCACCTTGTCAAGATTGGCATATTTCGGAGCCGTTCCGTGAGTGGCCTCGAAAATGGCATGTCCGGTCAGGTAATTGACATTCCCCCCAGGGGCTATGCCTATACCTCCCACCTGTGCGGCCAGCGCATCCGAGAGGTAATCCCCGTTCAGGTTCAAAGTCGCTATCACGTCGAACTCCTCGGGCCGCGTCAGCACCTGCTGCAAGGTGATGTCTGCGATTGAATCCTTCAATAGAATTTGTCCGGCGGGTGGTTTGCCATTGCAATCGTCCCAACCGATGATTCTGCCAGCATATTCCGTCCTAGCAAGTTCATAGCCCCAGTCTCTGAACGCGCCCTCGGTGAACTTCATGATGTTCCCCTTATGGACCATGGTTATGCTTCGGCGTTGATGCCGCAAAGCATAGTCGAAAGCGGCCCTGAGCAAACGCTGTGAGCCCTCTTTGGAAACCGGTTTGATGCCTATGCCGCTGGTGGCGGGGAAACGAATTTTGGTGACCCCCATCTCCTTCTGCAAGAAGTCGATGATTTTTTTGGCCTCTGGCGTTTCGGCTGCCCACTCAACCCCCGCATAGATGTCCTCAGTGTTTTCCCTGAAGATCACCATATCCACCTTCTCTGGTTTTTTAACGGGCGATGGCACCCCCGCGAAGTAGCGGACAGGCCGGAGACATACATACAAATCAAGCATTTGGCGTATGGCAACGTTCAATGACCTGATGCCGCCGCCAACGGGGGTGGTGAGCGGCCCTTTGATGCCGACAAGATAATCCCTGAACGCATCCAAGGTCTCGTCAGGCAACCAAGTGTCGAATAGATTTTTTGCCTTTTCGCCCGCGTAAACCTCGGCCCAGGCGATTTTCTTGCTTCCGCCAAATTCTTTTTCAACCGCTGCGTCGACCACTCGAACCGAGGCTCGCCAAATATCGGGTCCGGTGCCGTCGCCCTCAATAAAGGGAATGATAGGATGGTCGGGGACTTGCAGACCACCGGAGGGGGACATGCGGATAGGTTCCCCGCCGACGGGTATTACAGGCTTGGGTGATGCCATGGTAATTCCTGTAGTTCATGATTGCTGGTTAATGGGTAGGCCCATTGCTTAGGGCCGTTAGTCAAACTCCTGCTCCTGTATTAAACCCTAAAACGGAGTCTTAGCGGAATAGAACTCTGTGTCTACCCATAGCGAATGATCCGATTACTTTGTGTTTGATGCTCATCCTGCATTCAATTTCCCTCTATGACTTAAGAAGGTTAAGTCAATGGATGCGATTGATGTGACCTGAAACGAACAAGCCTGCTCCATATTGATGCGAATTTTTTTAATGCGCACCACTATAACGCATCTAAATCATCTTTCAGCTATTCCCGCATGAAACAAATCAACTTATTAACTCGATTTTTATGAACTGGCCCGATTCTTGGTTGTTTGCGGGGTTAAAGTCTTAGCAGAGAGCAAAATTATGGAATCAAACAATACAAGTAACGACGTCCTTT
>CAIYXP010000533.1 GCA_903930145.1 uncultured Methylococcaceae bacterium | reverse complement strand
TTCTAAATGTTCCAAACTATCATATATTATGACTAGTTTGCCAGACCCCTTATCACTATGCTGGATCTGGGCTTTTGCACCGATTGATTGAGTGACTCGCTCTTCAAGCCGAGCTATGTCGGGATCTCTAGATTTGAATTTCTGTTTAGGAATGTTTTGGTTTTCTTCCTGTATTTTGCGGACAATTGCCTCAGTTTCCCTTACATTTAGTTGTTTTTCAGCAATTTTATTGGCCAGTTCGGCTTGTCGTGGATGCTCCAACGAAAGAATGGCGCGAGCGTGACCCATCTCAATCTTACGCTTCAATAATAAATCCTTGGCATCAGGATGCAACTCGTTAAGGCGTAACAAGTTGGTGACGGTAGCGCGTGACTTGCTGACTGCATCGGCAATCTGCTGGTGGGTAAGCGAAAACTCGTCTTGTAAGCGTTTTAGCGCTTCAGCTTCTTCCAAGGGATTGAGATCTTCGCGCTGTAGATTTTCAATCAAAGCAATAGCCAAAGCCGATTGATCAGAAACTTGGCGAACCACAACAGGAATATCATGTAACCGAGCCAGTTGCGCTGCTCTCCACCGCCTCTCGCCAGCAACGATTTCATAGCTGTTTTCTGCGATGGGCCGCACCACAACCGGCTGTATGATGCCTTGTGAACTGATGGAATCCGCCAGCTCCTGTAATTTGGCAGGGTCAAAATCCTTACGCGGTTGAAAACGACTACTCTTCAAATATTCTATCGGTAACAGATGTATCTTTTCCTTCTCTGAAACGACGACTGCGTCTTCAGAGACATTTACGTTTCCCAGCAAGGCATCCAACCCACGTCCCTAACCTCGTTTTTTGATGTTCAGTTACTTGCTTCCCCTAGGCTCAATCTTAGCCATTACGGCTGACAATTTCACCCGCTAAGGCAATATATGCCAAAGCTCCACTTGAAGATTTGTCATAATACATGACCGGTAATCCGTGGCTGGGTGCTTCCGCAAGTCGAATGTTACGAGGTATTACAGTTTTCATCAGTTTATCTGCGAAATGCTTGGATAATTGTTCTGAAACCTCATTAGTGAGTCGATTTCGAGGATCATACATAGTCCTAAGAAGCCCCTCAATAGCCAAACTCGGATTAACGGTATTACGTATATTTCTAACCGTATCCATTAAGTCGGACAGTCCCTCCAATGCGTAATACTCGCATTGCATCGGAATCAAGACACTGTCCGCCGCCACCAATGCGTTGAGGGTCAGCATGTTGAGGGAAGGAGGACAGTCAATGATGATATAGTGATAGTCACTTCGACAATGCTCCAAAGCATTAGCCAAGGCTCGTTCGCGATCATCAATTTTCAATAACTCCACTTGTGCTGCGGTCAAATCGCCATTACCCGGAAGGAGATGGAAATTGAGTTCGCCACCCAAAGTGATAATGGCTTGCTTTGCGGGTGATTGTTTGAGTAAAACTTCATAAGAAGAAAGTTGCAAGTGCTTTTTATCAACCCCACAACCCATAGTGGCATTACCTTGTGGATCAATATCGACCAACAATACGGGGTGACGTGTGGCGGCCAAAGAAGCGGCTAAGTTGACACTCGTGGTAGTCTTACCTACCCCACCCTTCTGATTGGCGACTGCGATAATTTTGCCCATACTAACTGCGAACCTCAATTGCTATTAAATGCCTTTCGGCCCCAATGCCCGGTATTTCCATCGGAAAGACCTCAATGATATTATTATTAAGTTGACTCATTTCTTTTTCGGGCAATTTGCCCTTTTGGGCTAAGATGACACCCTCTGGGTTTAACAGCCTAGTGGTTTTCGAAACAATTTCGCTTAAACTAGCAAATGCGCGTGTCAAAATAGTATCGAAACCCAATTTCGATTCAAATCGTTCGATGCGACTATGTTCAACATTGACATTAGACAGACCCAGTTCTATGGCCACTTGCTTAACGAATCGGACTTTTTTTGAATTGCTATCCAATAGGGTAAATTCTTTGTCAGTGCAAAGAATGGCCAATGGCAGACCCGGCAAGCCTGCTCCTGTGCCAACATCCAAGACGCGAACACCTTTCAAGTAAGGCAGTATGGAAATGCTATCGAGAAGGTGCAAAGTCACCATCTCATAAGGTTTCTCTATTGATGTCAGATTATAAGTACGATTCCATTTCTGGAGTAATTGAAGAAAATCCAACAATTGCCCTATTTGCTTTGGAGTTGAAGATATGTTCATCGCCAACATTCCGTCGGCGAGCTTTTTGACTAATGGGTCCACTTATGCGCTTTTCTTTTTCAAATGTACAAGTAGAAGGGAAATTGCAGCAGGGGTCACGCCTTGTATCCGAGCAGCTTGCCCAAGGGTTTCCGGCATATTTCTAGAGAGTTTTT
>CAIYXP010000532.1 GCA_903930145.1 uncultured Methylococcaceae bacterium | reverse complement strand
TCGGCAAGCAGTTCAATCCTTTTCTCTTCCGTCAGGGCTAGGTAGTCGATATTCAGGGCGGCTTTGAGAATCTCGGCCACCGCTTCGGCATGGCGGGTGGACTCTTGCCGGACATCCAACTGCATGAGATGAAAGCCGAAGGTTTCAACCAAGCGGATGGTGTCCTGCAATGCGCTGGCGGCAATGGCGGCATCGCCATGGGCAATCAAAGAATCACGGATGATCAATAATTCTCTCAAAAAGCTTTTCGCATCAGGAAAGCAATCCTCGACATTGGTGGCCGGTTCCCCGTTGAGTTGCGAAATGATTGCGGCCAAATTGCGTTGGATGCGATAGCGCAAAAACGCGATTTTGCGGCGGTAAGGCTCGTTTGCGAACAAGCTGCGCAAATGAGGAAAGGCATGGTCCGCCATTGCGTTGTCCTCTGCCAAACCGCGCAAGAATTGCTCGGACGGATTGCAAAAGCGACCTGAAAGCGAAAGCTCATCGTCCAATATTTCCAAGCGGCGGAGGTATTCTTCAAGTACGACCCGGGCTTGCATGCGCAAGGCGAGGACGGTCGTTTCCGACTTGACGTTAGGGTTGCCGTCACGGTCGCCACCGATCCAAGAGCCGAAGCGAAGGAAGCCCGGTATGCGAATTTCCCTTGCGGCTTTCTCTCCGTAAGTATCGCGCACTGCCATGCTTAAGTTACGGTAAATTTCGGTCACTGCTTGGAAAAGGGAGTTGGGGAAATAAAACAGTCCATTGCCGATTTCGTCTCTAACTTCCAGTTTGCGGGCCCGTAATTCGTCCGTTTTCCACAAAATTTGTATCTGCGTTTGCAGGTGCTCGATGGTTTGGGCGCGAAAAAATCCTTGGCAGCGGGGGTCGTCGAGTTGTTCGATGTTGACGAAGATTTTGCGCAAGGCTTCGATGATGGTCCGTCGTTTGGCTTCGGTGGGATGGGCGGTCAGCACCGGCTGGTAGTGCAGTTTATCGAAAAGAGTCTGCAATTCCTGCTGGGTCATGCCCTCTTCGCGGAACGACATCAAGGTGTCACGAAATGAACCCTTCCAAAAATGGCCTCCTTTCTCAGCTTGTTTACGCCGAAGCTTGAGTTGAAAAGCTTCTTCCGCGCTATTGGCCAAATTAAAGTAAAGCTGGCAAGCCCTGACCATCTGTCCGACTGTTTCAGGTGGTAGGTTATTGATTATGTTTAATAATTGTTGACGAAGAGTGTCATCATCGTGCAACCGCAATTGGGCAAAACCATGTCTTAATTGGTGCAGGGTTTGAAATGTCTCAGGATCGGATTGGGTTTTTAGCACTCTTGCCAATAGTACGCTTAATAGTCTTATGCGTTTGCGGAGTTCCCGGTAAAAATCGTGGGACTGGGTGCTAGAGGCTTCCGGCTGCGTAATAGGGCCAGAGGAGGATGTAGGTGCTTGAGTCGAGGATGGCAGCGTTTGCATGACGTATTCCTAATTCAGGGGAGTAAAGGATTGTGTTTATCCTGCCACAAGAAATCGTCTGGAAAAAATTTATTGGTCTTTATGGGTTGCATTTTTGGTAAATGCTTAATTTACACTGCTTTGCATCTCTTGTGTTTGCCAGCCTCCGCCCAGTGCTTTATACAAAGCCACTAACTGTGCCGATAGCTTGGCTTGGCTGTCCACCAATTCCCGCTGCGTTTGGAACAAGGCGCGTTCTGCCGTCAGCACATCGAGATAGGCGGTCAGCCCCTTGGTGTAGCGCTCGATGGATAGGGTCAGTGCCAAACGCTGGGCTTCAACGGCTTTTTCCAATGATGCTATGCGAATCTGCTCTTGGGCATGGGCAACGAGGGCATCCTCGACCTCTTTGAACGCTTTTAACACCGTGGATTGATAGGTCAAGAGGCTTTGTTCGTTCAAGGCTTCCTTGGCGCTTAGATTGGCTTGCAGCCTTCCCCAGTTGAAGACCGGCATGGTTAGCGAAGAAAGCAGCGACCAAGATTGCCCCATCGGGGTCAGTGCCGTCAAATTGGTGTTTTGAGCGCCGAGAAAGGCATTCAGCTTAAGCTTGGGGTATAGCTCTGCCGTCGCCACACCGATATTGGCGTTACTTGCGGCTAATTTGCGCTCGGCTTCGCGAATGTCTGGCCTACGGCGCAATAACTCGGAAGGCAAATCTGCTTGTGCCGGATCGATGCTGGAAGGCAACGACCCCTCCTGTTGCAAGCGCTGGGCGAACTTACCGGGGGCTTGCCCAAGCAGTATGCCCAATGCGTGAATGGATTGCCTTGCCAAGGCTTCGTAAACGGGTGCTTGGGAGCGAGTTTCCGCCGTTAGCCCTTCGGTTTGGGCCACTTCCAATTCCGAGGTCAGGCCGGCTTGATAGCGTAGGCGAACCAGTTCCAGCGTGTTTTCCTGGCTTTTGAGGTTGTCCCGCGTCACTGTCAGTAGTTGTTGGTTAGAGCGCAATTCGATGTAGTTTCTAGCCACCTCGCCCAAAAGGCTTACCAACACATTGCGCCGATTTTCCTCCTGTGCCTCTAAATTGGCTTCGGCAGCTTCGACGGACCGCCTAATCCCGCCAAAAATGTCCACTTCCCAAGACGCGTCGAAACCCGTTTGGAAGATACTGATGGTTTGAGTACTGGTGTTGATGCCGCCGCCGCCGCCGGATAGCCCACCCACGCTCGCATTGCCGAAATTGGCATTGTTTTGACGGCCCATGACATCAGTACGTGCGCTAAATGTGGGCAATAAGTTGGTAAAGCTGGAATCCCGGTTGGCTCGGGCTTCGCGGACTCGACTTTCCGCCAGCTTCAAATCCAAATTGGATTGGATGGCCTCTTTAATCAACCAGTTAAGGGTAGGGTCATTGAAGGTTTTCCACCAGTCGTTCAAGTGCATCGATTGTGGATCAGCCAGTGGAGCCTCTGTCCAATGGGTTGGCGCTTCGGTTTTGGGTGGGACATAGTCCGGGCCGACGGCACAACCTGCGACCAATAAACCCGTGATGCCTCCCATGAAGGCGGCGCGAATCGCCAAAGTTACGAGTTCCGGGCTAGGCGTGGCAACACTCATTACCGTTTACCTGTTTTATTGGAGGGCGGGGTTTGCCGTTCGGGGGTTGTCTCTGGAACTTCTATGAACACATCCATTTGCTGTCCCACATAGGCAGGTATGGAGGCGCGGTCAAAGCTATAAAGCGCTTGCAGGACACGAGTGTCGACTCGCTCGGTACTGTCGCCGGTCAAGGACTTTTTCGGAATGATGTAAGGCTCCACCCAGACTAGGTTTAAATCAGTCCTGAAATTGCGGTTGCCGCGCAAATAGGCCACCGCTTTGCCTTCCTTGCGGAAGCGCCAGGCATCGTTTTCGTCAATGTCCACGCGGATGTGCAATTGATCCAAGTTGCCCAACACCATCAATGGGCTGTTGCCCACGCCGGCCGGGGCGAATTCGCCGGGGCGAATATTGATTTGCAACACTTCACCCGCCACCGGGGCATGTATCACCAAACGATCCAGCGTAGTCTGGGTGGCAGCCAGTTCAGCTTCATTTTGCAACACTTGGGCACGGGCGCTATCCGCCCTCGCTTTGGCGATCAAATAGGCGTTGCGCCTGCGATCCAAATCTTCCTTGCTGATGGCGCGACGGTCAGTCACTGCCTCAATCAGATCGAGCATGGATTTGGTATCGGTGACGGAGGCTTCGGCTTCGCTGACCATGGCCTTGGCTTTGGCAAGATTGGCTTTGCGCACACCCAATTCAGCAAGCACTTCACGGTCGTCAATGTGGAACAAGATGTCCCCTGCCTTAACTTTATCGCCGACCTTCACATTGACTTGCTGAATGATCCCGCTTAGCGGTGTTCCGACCGAAATATTCTGGCTCTTGGCCTCGACAATGCCCGCCCCTGCAATGAAGGAAGGGAAGGGCGAGTTTGCCGGTTCGGCAGCGGGTTGGGCGATAGGCGTAGGCTGGTTGCCGTTGACGACAGAATAAACGCCGAAGCCAAAGCCTATGGCAGCGAGTAAAGGTAGGGTGTATTTGGGTAGCATCTTGGCCTCAAAAAAATAGGTAGGGGCAGGTTCCGAACCTACCCGAAGGGGGCGAAACATACCCCTACAATTTGTCGACTGAATCAACCACTTTGTCGATATGCCCGTCGTCCATCCGTGCGATGCGGTCGGCGAATCCAAAAATTCGGGCGTCATGGGTGACGATGACCAAGGCGCGATCCTGATGCAAGGCGACTTCCTTGAGCAACTCCATGACGGTATGGCCGGTTTCATGATCGAGGGCGCTGGTGGGTTCGTCACAGACGATCAGTCTCGGGTCGTGCACGAGGGCGCGGGCAATGGCTACCCGCTGTTGTTGTCCGCCGGAAAGTTGCGAGGGTAAAGATTTGCCGCGCGAACCCAAGCCCACTTGTTCCAGCACCTTGGCGGCTCTCTTTTCTGCCAATGGTCGTTTGAACCCGTTGATAATCAGGGGTATTGATACATTCTCGACGGCGTTCAAGCTAGGCAGCAAGTTAAAGGCTTGGAACACGAAACCAATATTGCGGGCGCGAAACTTTAGTTTTTGGTTACTGCGCATGTGCATCAAATCCTCCCCGAACACTTCACACGATCCCGAGTCTTGATCGAGAATGCCCGCGATCACCGAAATCAGGGTAGTCTTGCCACATCCCGATGGCCCGACTAGCATCATCAATTCCCCCATGTTAATTTCAAGGTCAATGCCTCCTAAGGCGACAACCTTGTCCCCGCCGGTGTCGTAGGTTTTGACTACGCTCTTGCAACGCACCGCCGCGCTAGTTTGAGCTTGCATGGTGTCACCCCTTGAAAACAATCGCCGGTTCCAATTTGATGACTTTGCGAATACTGATGAGCGCTGCAAAGATGCAGATCAAGGTCACACCCGCACCACTGAAAACGAGCAGTTGCCAAGGGAATTTAAAGGCCATGATGGTGTTGCGCATGGCATAACCGAATAAGGCGGTCAAACCAACGCCCAATCCGTAGCCAATCATGCCCACCAGGATGGCTTGCAGCAAAATCATTCGCAGCAATGTCCAGTTGCTAGTCCCCATGGCCTTCAACACGCCAAATTGGCGGAGATTTTCCAGCGTAAAGTTATAGAATGTCTGCCCTGCAATCGCCGCGCCTACGATAAATCCCAAGGTGACGGATATGCCGAAATTGATCGGAATGCCCGTGTTTTTCATGAAGTAGTTCCAAGTCAAATCCATGAATTCTTTCTGCGAGTAGGCAGCCAGACCGGTGGCTTCGTGAATGCGTCTGGTCAATGTTGGGATGTCAGTGCCGGGCATGGCCTTCACCAACACGAAAGACAGCATTTTGCGTTCCCTAGGCGCATAACGGATGGCTCGTGAATAGGTTGTATAAACGACAGGTTGGGATTGGAACGTTTTGGTGGTTTTGGCAATGCCCACCACGATGGCTCGTTTGTCGTTCAGTTCCAGTGAATCGCCAATTTTCAAAGGGACGGGTTTGCCTCCCGGCGTTAGGGGTGGCTTGGCGAGTTTGTCTTTCGCACCGTCGATATCCACAATTACTCCGTCGCTACGGCGTAGGTCTTCCAATTTCCCTTCCAGCATGATGGGCGGTCCACCGATTAGCGTGGCATCGTCGAGTCCGATCACGTTGCACGTTTGAAACGTGCCGTCGGCCATTCTGGCCTTCAGCAGCCCCTTGTACAAAGGCATGGCCCATTTCACGCCCGCCACTCCGCGCACCCGATAAAGTTTGGTGTCCTGCAAGGGTTTCACATCATCGATGAACTGCACTTTCGGGTCCATCACCCAAATATCTGGAAGCCCAAGATCGGAGATGAAGCTGAAGGACCGGGTCATCAAACCGACGAAAATGGCAGGTTGCTGGGTCATGATCAGCGAAGCGAAGGTTAGCCCCATGATAATGCCCAAATATTTGCCCCGGTCGCCCATGAGCATTTTCAGTGCGATGTGGTTCATGCTTGCCCCTGTTGGTTGATATGTTTGAGCGCGGTCAAAGAAAACCGGGCGATATGTTCGGCGGTGCGTTTGATTTCCTCCGGGTTGGCGATGACTTCGGGACAGATTCGGTCAATGACAGAGTGTGAATGTTTGTACATCAGGCATTGACCTACAACGCTCAAAATACAGCGATAAATGTCAGTATCGCTCCAACCCGTTCCAAGCAGTTCGGGTATGATCTCTTTCAACATTTTGAATTGGGGGGTGATTGCCGTGCTGATGATTCCGTCCAAGGCGCTAGTGGGGTCGGCAATTTCACGCGCAATCAGCTTGGCATGATGGCCAAGCGCCGACTCGTCCAACAGCCTGTGCAGGAATACTTGAATGTAGTCGGTCAGGCGCTGCTCGGCGGGTAAGCTGGAATTCAAGCTGTCGCGCAACGGATAGCGTAGGTCGGCTTGGTGAAATGCAAAGTTGAGGGACTCGGCATAGAGTTTCTCCTTGCCACCGAAATAATAATTCACCGATGCCTGGTTGACTTCGGCCTTGGCGCAAATGTCACGGACGGTCGCCTCACGAAAGCCACGTTCGGCAAAAATTTCCACTGCGGCCATTAGTAAACGGTCGCGGCTTGGGTCATTGCATGAAGGTACGGACATTGTTAAACGCCTATTTAAAACGAGTGTTACAAACAATTGTATTAAACAGTTGTTTAAAAGTCAATAAAAAGACTGACTCGGTTTGGGGAAACCGAGTCGGTTTTTTCAAGGCTTGTCGGTGTCTGCCTAGCTTGGTTCAGAGTCTGAATGAGTGAAATAGCGGTCGATTGCCGCCAAGCTTCTGGAGAAAGACTGGCGAAGTGAACTCAGCGAGGCTTCCACATGGGTTGGCGAAGATTCTTCCAAAGACAACGCCCCTTCTAGCTGTTTGGCGATGAGAGTGAGTTCTTTCAGCCTCAAAATGCCTGCAACACCATGGAGTTCATGGGCCAGTTGTTTCGCCTTCCGCACATTGCCTGACTGCAAGCAAGCCGTAATTTCACTGGGGTAGGAGGCATATTCAAGCGCCAATTGACTTAGTTTCATCTGGTAAATATCAGGGGTTTGCCAGAATTTCAAGCCCGCTTCGATGTCCAGCACAGGTTGGCTTTCGGGAATTTGGCAAGGTGGCGCTGAGGATAGCATTTCTGCTTTTATCGGTTGAGGGTTGGTAAGCAATGCTAGTGAGTTGTTGGCTGAGGTCGATTTGTCATTTAAGCTAATGATTTGATTAGGATCAAGCCATTTCCACAGTTTGTCATAAAGCAATTCTTGGTCAACGGGTTTGGGAATGTGGTCGTTCATGCCGGCATTCAAGCAGTCGATGCGATCATTTTGGAAAGCCCCTGCGGTCATGGCTAGAATAGGAGTGTCCCTATATTGCGGCAGAATGCGTATCAGGCGGGTGGCATCCAAGCCATCCATTTCCGGCATCTGTATGTCCATCAAGATCAGTGTGTAAGCTGTCCTCTGCGCCATTTGCACAGCCTGACGACCGTTAATTGCGAGATCGACCACAAGCCCCGCTTGTTCTAAAAATCCTAAAGCCACCTCTTGGTTGAGGGGGTTGTCTTCCGCTAACAGGATGCGGACTCCTTGGCAACGGTCGATCAACTTGGCGCTACTGGTTTGGGTCGATCTTATTTGATGCTGCCTACTGCCGTTTGGGTCGGCACCCTTGCCCAACCGTGCGGTGAACCAGAAGGTGCTGCCTTGGCTTGGTTTGCTTTCCGCACCGGCATCGCCGCCCATCAATTGGGCTAACTGACGGGTAATCGCCAAGCCTAGGCCAGTGCCGCCGAATTTGCGAGTTGAACTCAAGTCGCCCTGCTCGAATGCGACGAATAGTTTTTGCAAAGACTCGGGTGTGATGCCAATCCCGGTATCCCTCACCGTAAAACGAGCCAAAAGATCGGATTCGGTTTCTTCAATGATGTCAGCATTGACCCAAATCCCGCCTTTGTCGGTAAATTTGATCGCATTATCGATGTAATTCAGCATGGCTTGGCTAAGCCGTGTGAAATCGCCATACAACTGGGAAGGTAAGTAGTCGAGATCAACATGCAATGCCAAGCATTTTTTCATGATTTTGTCTGACACCAAGTTATGAATCAGGTCGAACAACATGCGGGGGGTGAAATCCACCCTATCCAAACTTAGTTTGGATGCTTCAATTTTGGAAAAATCAAGGATATTGTTGAGTAGTTCCAGCAAATGACGGCCTGACTCTTTGATGTTGGTAATGCGCTCGCGTTTGACCGGCTCAACGAACTCATTTTCAAGCAATTGGGCTAAACCGAGTATGGCATTCAGCGGGGTGCGAATCTCATGGCTCATATTAGCCAAGAATTGGCTTTTCGCTTGGTTTGCCATTTCGGCGGACTCTTTTGCCGCTTTGAGTTGCTCTATCAGTAACATACGTTCGGTGATGTCCTGAACGATTCCAGCTACATGATCTCGGTCGGTCTCGTCATTCAAATTTTCAAAAAATCCGCCTGCCGCGTGAATCCATCGAATTTCCCCGTCTTGTCTGCGAATGCGGATGTCATATTTCCAATCAGACTTGGTGGCTGCTGCTTCACGATAGATTTTGTCCACTCTGGCACGGTCTTCCGGTATGACATGTTCAATAAACCTTTCGTAGGTCCATTCCGGCAACAGGTCTGGATAGCCATAAATCTGATCATGTAACAGCGAGCGATGTGTGGAATGATCCTTCAGGCTCATGTCCCAAACCCCCATCCGGCTGTTTGTTAAAACAAAATCCAACCAGTTATTATTCATCCACAAGGCTTTTAGCGCAGCCAAGGTTTGGTTCAAATCCTGAGTGCGTTCGGAAACCCGCCGTTCCAGTTCAAGCTTGAACCTTGCCATGGCGTTTTGAATGCATTGAGTAAGATTGTTCGGGCTGATCGATTCTTTACCGATGAACTCATGGGCGCCTAGTCGCATGTGAGGATCGGCGTTGAACTCGCCAGTCAGCCTGTTGATGACCACCACCGGGCTTGATAGCCCATCTGGACCGCCCATTTGCCTCAACAGTTGGCAGGCATCGGAATCGCGCAGACTTTCATCAAGCAGTATGCAGTCAAAAGGATTGGATTTGGACTCACTATAACAGCGCAAACCAATCGACCCTGATTCGGCTTCGTGGAAACGGAAGCGAGGTTTAGGTCCAGCCAGCAACATTTGCCGATAGGCTCTCCGGTCTTCCGGGCTATCGACAATGATTAGTATCGATAGGTAATCTTCATACATGACATACCCTTGGGCAGGATTATCGGCAGGGGAAAACCTTCACGGAAAGGGATTGAAAAAATGAAGAATTTAATAGGGTTAGCCATCAGGAGCGTAATGACTTAACCCTAGTCGGCTGGGGTGAAAGCCGACCCGGTCGATCATTTGGGGTCGGCCTCTAGGATTATCGTTTACCGCGCTGGTAAACGCCGACCAACTCGGTTTTTCCGAGAATGTGCCCTTGCATGGCTTGTTCGAGTGTAAGTTTGTTGGGTTCGCCCAAATCAGGCAATAACACGTCCAAGGCATAGAGTTTGTGGAAATAACGATGCTGACCAATAGGGGGGCAGGGTCCGCCGTAGCCGGTGCGTTTCCAGTCGTTCAATCCTTGCCGTGTACCAGAGGGCAGATTATCCGCCTTGACCGCCCCAGGCAGTCCTGTAGCATCAGCGGGCAGGTTGTACAGCACCCAATGCACCCAAGTCATCTTAGGTGCTGTTGGATCAGGTGCGTCCGGGTCGTCCACGATCAAAGCCAGACTCTTGGTTCCGGTCGGCAAGTCTGACCATTTCAGCGGTGGCGAGGCATCGCCACCATCGCAAGTGAAACGTGAGGGAATTTCGCCTTGATGGGAAAAGGCGGTCGATTCAAGCTTCATGATCCGAGTCTCTGGATTGGGTGATTCAGCCGCGGTTGGCATGCCCGTCAGCAAGCTGAGGCAAAACGCGACAGTCGGGCAAAGCAGTGTTAATTTGGGAGTCATCATTACCGGCAAAGTGCCTGTTCAAGTTTAGGGGGATACTGTTTGTGTATAGGAAAACTCCTTGCCTTGGTTATCCTTCACTTCTGCCTTTAGCTCACCGGCTTTGTCGGGGACGAAGTAAAAGCGGAAGTTAGGATCGGTGCTGAGGGCAATGTCGGTTTCCGCGCTCATGATGGGTTTGCCGTTGAAGCTTACTTTGACTTGATTGACAAAATGGGCCGGTTTGATCTGGCGTGATATTTGATCCATTTGCATGCCGCTGATGCTGGGGTGGCTGACAAGCAACTGGGTTTGGTTCGGTTGGTTTAAACTGACTTTGTCGCCTTCCAGCTTAAATTTCATCTTGCCCATGCGTGCCATGGCTGCTTCCAAATCCGCGCCGATGGGGGCGGAACAGCCCCCGCTTGCTTTGACAAAGGCTTTCACCATGCTAAGTTTGCCGTCATTGGTCTCGGCTATCGCTCGGATGTTGGTGTAGGCATTGAAGCGCAAGCGAGTGGCAATGTCTGCCTTGCCACTTTCAGGCGTGAAATGAAAAGCCGCCGCAAAAGGCACGGGATTGTTGTCTATGATGAGGGTAATGGTTTTGATGTAGTCGGTCGGGCTTTGTGGCTTTTTTGCTGTGACTGAAATAGGCACTAACGCCGGGTCTTCTGCTCGGTAGGGTGCGGTTAGTTCAATCGATGCGGTGCTTTCGTCAATGCTCCGATCACCAAAATATTTTTGTTTCAGTACGTTATTCCAAGCGGCATCTTCTTCGCCTGCGGCAAGCGCCATATTCGCCAACATCAAGCCTGCAAGCAAAAAGCAAAATGATTTGATATAAATCTTGGTTTTCATTTGTTTATCCCCTATTAAGTGAGTTAAGGTCGATATCGCATGTCATATGACAAACATTTGTGGGGGCGAATTCATTCGCCCAAATTAAATACGTTGATTTGACGAATAAATTCGCTCTTACAAGATTTGGGATCAATCTTCCCATTCCAGTTCGGCAAATGCGGTGGCTATATTGCGTTTGTGAAAATCGTCGAATAATTGCCATTCACCCCGCGCCGACTGCCCCACTTGGGCCATGGCCTGCTCCATCGTTTTGCCTTGCTTGATATATTGGCGAATTTCGTTTCGTAACATTTCCAAATAGCGAGTCTCCGCTTCCGCCGCTTTGGGCCATTCGCTGGCGACTGGTCCATGACCCGGAATAGCCAATCTTGCTTCGATCTTTTTCAGCTTCTCCAGTTCCTTCAGCCAGCCAGTTAGGCTACCATCAATCACCGGGACATGGCCCATGAACAATAGGTCAGCCAGCCATAAGGTTTGGGTCTTGTCGTCGTACACACTGAGGTCGTTGTCGGTATGAGCGGGTCCGTGGGCTGTCAGGATCAATTTGCGTCCGCCTAGATCGAGTTCCATGATCGAATCCACAGATTTGTCCGGGGCGATAAAATCCTCGTTCTTGAGAGTCATGCCCATGTCTCGCCCGGCTTTTTCAAGGTAATAGGGGGCTCGTGCCGCCAATGATTGGGTCAATTTACGGTGTCCAATGAACGAAACGCCGGGTTCTTTGAAGGCGATATTGCCGTAAACATGATCCGGGTGTACGTGTGTATTGATGACGTGACAGATTGGGGTTTTGGTGGTTGCCTTGATCGCGGATTTGAGGGCCAGCCCTTGGGCTGGGCTTCCACCCGAATCGATGACTGCCACGCAACGATCCCCGACAATGAATCCGATGTTGGCGATCTCCCCATGGTTTTGCCTGTCTGGCAAGGCATGGATGCCTTGATGCACGAACACGCCAGTGGCAACCTCTTTGAGGTTCAATTCTTCAGCCATTGCGAATGCGGTGAAAGCGGAAAAAAAGACAGCGAAACAGATTAATCGTTTGAACATGTCATCTCTATCCTAAGGTAATAAAAAACTGCGGAAAAGTTAGGGGAGAGTTTCGCCACTTGGAGAAAAAAGTGTTTGTCTTCATTTTATGTCATTTCGACAAGTTTTGATGCAAAATTCTGAAGGAAATGGCAATAAGTGGTTATTTATCAATGCTAAAAATTGAATTGGAATGTAAAAGCCCAAGCATATAAGTAGCAACTTGTGTCATGAATTTTAAGAAAAGCCACAATAGATAGACGATTCGTATTGACTTTTTCCCTAAAATAATTCAATTTACGCATCCAGACGGGCTTGTATGGGAAATTTCGCTTCAACACTTGGGAAATTTTCCTACAACAAACAGAATCCGTCCTACAGCTTTACGTTTTAACTTGGCATCAACTGAACGTACTCCGCAAGGGGCTTACGAGGAGGAAAATAAATGAAAATATCCGTTAACAATTGGCTGGTCGCTACCTCAGTGGCAGCATTGCTTGCAGTGCCCGGCATTTCTCAAGCTAGCCCCGAAATCGAAAACCTCTCCAAAGACCCGTCCAGTTGGGCTACTTGGGGCGGTGACTATTACGGAACCCGCTACAGTCCTTTGTCCCAGATCAACAAAGACACTGCGAAAAACCTGCAGCCGGTGTGGACCTTCTCCACGGGCGCACTACGCGGTCACGAAGGTGGCCCCTTGGTCGTCAATGGGCTGATCTACATCCATACTGGTTACCCGCATAAGGTCTATGCTTTAAATCAGGATACCCAAAGCGTTGTGTGGGAATACACCTACGCGGCTGATCCTGGCACCGACCAGACTCAAGTCATTGGCGTAATGTGCTGTGACGTGGTCAACCGTGGTTTGGCCTATGGCGACGGCAAAGTGTTCTTGTCCCAAGGCGATGCCACTTTGATCGCCCTGGATGCCAAGACTGGTAAGCTGGTTTGGAAGGCTAAAAACGGCGACACCAAACTTGGTCAGACCAACACCAACGCTCCTATTGTCGTAAAAAACAAAGTCATCACTGGTATCTCAGGTGGTGAATACGGCGTTCGTGGTTTCATTGCCGCTTACAACATCACGGACGGCGCTCTGGCTTGGAAGGCTTACAGCACCGGTCCTGACGCAGAAATGAAGATTGATCCGGCTAAGACCCAGACTTGGACTGACGGCAAGATGGCTCCGGTTGGCCCCGATTCCAGTTTGAAGACTTGGCAGGGTGACCAATGGAAGATTGGCGGCGGCACCACTTGGGGCTGGTACAGCTATGATCCAAAATTGAACTTGGTCTACTACGGATCGGGCAACCCGTCCACGTGGAATCCGGTGCAGCGTCCTGGTGACAACAAGTGGTCCATGACCATTTGGGCTCGCGATGCAGACACGGGTGCTGCCAAGTGGGTTTATCAGATGACCCCGCATGACGAATGGGATTATGACGGCATCAATGAAATGATGTTGGTTGACACCCCTATGAAAGACAAAGAGGGCAAAGAGCATACCAAGCTGCTGACCCACTTCGACCGTAATGGTTTGGGCTACACCTTGGATCGTGAAACGGGCGAGCTGTTGGTTGCCGAGAAGTTTGACAAGGCCACCAACTGGGTTGACCACGTAGACATGAAGTCTGGCCGTCCGGTGTTGAACGCCAAGTATTCTACCCAAGCAGGGGGTGAAGACAAGGCACAAGGCGCTGGTCCCGACGGTAAGCCGGGTACGGATGACGACGATTTGGTTTGCCCGTCCGCCATGGGCGCGAAGAACCAGCCGCCAGTCACTTGGTCGCCTAAAACCAAGCTGATCTACATTCCCGGCAACCACACTTGTATGACCTATGAGCCGTTCCAAGTGGAATACACCGCTGGACAGCCGTATGTTGGCGCGACCCTTAACATTTTCCCGGCTGCGCATGATGTCAAGACCGGCGAAAAGAACAACAGCACCGACATGGGTTCGTTCACCGCATGGGATCCGACCACGGGTAACATCGCTTGGTATGTCAGCGAGCCGTTCTCACTTTGGGGCGGTATGGTCGCCACTGCGGGTGATGTGGTCATTTACGGTACGCTGGAAGGCTACCTGAAAGTCCGCGATGCCAACACGGGTGCAGAGCTCTATAAGTTCAAAACTCCGTCCGGCATCATCGGTAACGTTAGCACTTGGGAATACAAGGGCAAGCAGTATGTTGGCGTACTTTCCGGCTTAGGCGGCTGGGCAGGCGTGGGCGAAGCTGCTGGTCTCGATGAAGACACCGCAGGTTTGGGTGCTGTAGGCGCTTACAAGAGCCTGAAAGCTCATTCCAAGCTGGGTGGCGTGTTCACCGTTTTCGCACTGCCAAAATAATCTGAACAAGCTTCAGTTTTTCAGCTAACATCGCCCCGGCCGGTTTATTGGCCGGGGTTTTTTTTACACTTGCAAAATTCGATCTTTTTCAACGCTTTCTTGAAGGGCAAACAAGTGCCCAAATTTTGGTGTGCGATTCAATAATCAAGCTGACACCCAGTTAGGATAGCTTCGGTTATTTTGGATGATCAATTCTGGTGACAAAATGCCGCAAATTACATTGCTGCATGTCAAGCTAATAGGACATTATTTTCGGTGAACACGGAAAGTTGGCTTCTTATTTTGGTGTAATAGTAGAATACTGCGTTTCCGAAATTGTTGACAATGATCCTTTGTTACTTAACAATAGACTTGATGGGAAGCTTACTTCATTGCCAAGTCATTGTTGCGTCTATAAACGGTTTCCGATCAAGTCTAACATGCTAACCATCTTGAGCTAACGGATTAGATGTTATTGAACAATGCGACCGTTAAAACGGCTAGTTCCAGATTGCAGTCTAAAGAAATATCTAAAATCTTGAAAGGGGAATTAAATGAATAATACTGATTTCCGTAATACGTTAAAATCGGTCGGAGTGTATTTGTTAGTAATATTATATTATGTTCCAATAGCCCTAGTACTTTCCCCTATTTTGGTTCCGATTGCAATAGGTGCCATGATTGTTTTTTTATTTAACGAAGTACGAAGCAACCCGGACGCGGTTATTGTAACATTTGGACTTGTTTTCGCAATCATCGGTCTTATTCTCCATTTCTTTGACAATAAGGTTGAATGTACAAATTTAAAAACTAAATTATTTAGTATTGAAACATGCAGTTTCTCTATATTATTAATCTTGGTTGGATTTATTCTTCTAGTGATTAGCCCACTAGTTAAGAAAAAAACTCAAGTACAAAATTAAAATATTTGAGATTATCTATCATATTCTCCTTTTTGGTAATTCATAAAAGAACCTTAATCATTATGAAATTAAGTAATAAGCTAATTATCTGTCTAACTTCTATGCTTTTTTTTTCTACCGTACAAGCTTGGGAAGGCGAAACCTTCAAGGTTTGCGCAGACCCAAACAACCCGCCCTATTCGAACCAGAACAAGCAAGGCTTTGAAAACAAAATTGCCGAATTATTTGCCAAGTCTTTGGGCAAAAAAGTCGAATATACTTGGTTTCCCCAACGCATGGGTTTTATCCGCAACACCTTGAAGGCCCAATTGGCCGATACCGGTGAGTTCAAATGCGATGTGATCATGGGTTATCCCACGGGGGCGGAAATGGCGGCGACGACCAACCCCTATTACCGTTCCACTTATGCTTTGGTTTACGTCAAAAAGCGTGGGTTGGACGATATTAAGTCGCCCGATGACCTTGTCAACCTGAGTGACGAGCGCAAAGCCAACTTGAAACTGGCTATGTTTGACGCATCGCCGGCGACTGATTGGTTGTTGAAGCATAATTTGGTCGATCATGCCATTCCGTATCAGACGATGACCGGGGATGCCTCCATCAATACCGCTGAAATGTTGGAGCAGGATATGAAAGAGGGGAAACTGGACATGGCCATCGTCTGGGGCCCCATCGCCGGATGGTTGCAATACCATGGTAAAATTGGCCCTGTGGCAGTCATTCCCATGCGATCTGAAGAGGGGATTAAATTTGATTTCCCCATGTCCATGGCAGTGCGTGTGCCTGACAAGGACAGAAAGGAAGAGTTGAATGGATTGATTGAGTCGAAATCCAAGGAAATCCGCAAAATATTGTCAACTTTCCATGTTCCGCTCTTGGATGGCGAGGGCAATACTGGCTCACCCTAATCAAATTAATCGACCATAGGTTGCCTGCCGTTGCATCTATGGAATTCTGCCATTCGCATTTTGATGCTGCGAATCGAGCGGAATAAACTATGGATGAATTCAAATATGTCAGTTTCCTCAGAGAACGGTGAGCCAAGGTCGCAAAAACACAAAGTTCGCAAAAGTTCTTTGGGGTTCATTTTCCGCTTTATAGTCACTACGCTGATTATTGCCTATCTTGCGATTAAAGTTCATTGGTCGGAACTATTAGGACAGTTGGTCAAGGCCGATTTTTTCTGGTTAACGAACGCCTGTTTGCTATTTGGCATGGTTATTTTACTTGCCGCGCTCCGTTGGTGGTTTCTGTTGAAAGTACAGGATATCCATCTACCATTACGTTCGGTGACGGCGATTACATTCATCGGCCAATTTTTCAATTCTTTTCTGTTCGGGGCAATCGGTGGGGATATAATCAAAGTTGTTTACTTGCAAAAATATGCCCCAAATCAGAAGACTCATGCGACGTTGTCGATCATTATGGATCGGGTAATGGGCCTATTAATTTTAATTTCCGCAAG
>CAIYXP010000531.1 GCA_903930145.1 uncultured Methylococcaceae bacterium | reverse complement strand
TACAAGGGCATCTGTTGTGACCCACAGTTTGCCATCCTTGGACGATGGATTCCGGCATCCCTGACCGGAATGACGGGACTCCAACATTTGTGTATAACGATGAGCGCTGGAGCGTGGAAACGATCAAAACATGGAGCGTCAAGACCCGCCTTGATTGACAAAGAAAGCCCTTCGTCTTCGCTCAGGACTAGCTTTGTCGCTCCTAAAATCAAATGCGCCGCCGGTTGCGGATAAGCAGCGCCAGCCCCAGGCCGAACAGCAACAGAGCGGGTGGTTCAGGTATTGGGTTGCCGATCTGCGCACCGTTGAGTGAGGCAATTTGCAGTGGATCGCCATTTTCATCGCTCAGCACCTTGATCAAATCAAAGAAAACAAAAGTCTGTTGAAACTGGGGCAGGTTGTTCACCAGGAAACTCAGGGTCGCGAAAGTGAATTCGGACGGCTGGAGGGTGGCGAGTTCCGACGGCGACAGGTAGCTCAATTGGGCGAGGTTGATCGTGTTGCCCGTTGCCCCAATGCTAAGGTCATCAGCCTCGGTTCCCACCGCGCCAAGCAAGTTGCTCAGATTGTATCCAGTGAAAGTGAGCTTGGACGAGTCAAAGAATAAATTGATGTCAAACCCGCCAAACGAGGAAGGGTTGTGGTCGCCTAGCCCGCTGATGGTGAGGGCCAGGTTGACGGTTTGGGTCGGGATTGCATTCTGCGTCGACGGCAAAAGGCTCACAGTGACCAATTCCAGGGCGGGGGCTTGGGACGCACCAAACAACAGGGCGATGCCCAGTGCGGCGCGCAGGAGTGTTTGGCGTAGGTTCATGAATTAATTTCCTCTTAAGTTTGAGTTAAATGGTTCCCACGCTGGAGCGCGGGAACCATAACAAAGATTACAAAGCACACAAAGGCTTGGTGCAAACCAACACACACTGCCGCGAGTCATACAGGTTGATGACACCGTCCGAGTTATGGTCGCGCAAGTCGCTCGTCCCACTGGCTGGCGTGTTCCGCGCTGCGTTGATCAACCCGATGTCAGTCTTGTTTACCGACCCGTCAACGTTCACGTCACAAGACCGAGTAGTAGGGGGGGTTGCTGTGGTCGTGCCAACCACGGGAGCGACCGCGCCATCGAAAGTCCGGGCAGCCACGCCGAATTCGTATTCGGTGCCACCGGTCAAACCGGGGATGGTCGTTATCCTGCCCGAAAGATTGCCAGGACCTGCAATCCACTGGGTTTGCCCCTTGACTCGGTACGTCACAAAGTAACTGACTGGTCCCGGATGGCCGCCTGTGGCGGGTTCAGTCCAGAACAATTGCACTTGATTAACACCCGGTGTCCCGGTCACGACGGGTATGCCGACGGTGGCAAGGGGGGTGGCCGTGGCAACATTACTCCAGATGCCCGGTGTTGAGTCATTGTAGGACCTAATCACAAACCAGTAAGGCGAGCCATTGGTCAGGCTGGCGATGGTTTGTGTAGTCTGAGTGGAGTCGTTGACGAGAGTGCTAGTTCCCGTGCAGTTCCCGACGAATGGGTCAGTGAGAACCGAGGTACTGGTACAAATCTCGTAACCCGTTATCGTCCCGATTGGTTTATTCCAACCTAAATCGACCTTGGAATCACCTCCGGTGGCCTTCAATACCGGCGCATCGGCATTTTGAACCGCACCGATGTTGCGCGTATTGTTGCCATACACTCTAGGGTTGCCCAGTGCGTCTTTAAGGATCGGCAGGTTATCAATTCCATGCAATTGTTTCATATTGACAATAGCATAAGAATTGGCAAAAGCATGAGAAACGACATTGCTAAAACTGCCATATAATGCCGTGCCTTGATTATTAAAAGCTCTGACGGCATAGTAATTTGGAGTTTGTCCTATTGCCTTGGCATGTTTGAATAGGCTTTCCGATGCACTGATGGTAGCTGCTATGGGAGCCGTTGCCAGCCCTTCTTCCGAGCTTGCAACATAAAGAGCATACCCATTATTGGGGTAAGTTCCGGGGGTTGACGGTACGCTAACTGTAATCGTATCAACGGTATCGTAAGTTTTCGGGTTTACCCAATCTTTTGGCTTGTATATCCATACATCGCCTTGCGCGGGAGCTTTGAGCAATACGAACACGTCAAAGCCGGGCGAGCCATTTTTACCCTTGGCTTTCTTCCATTTGCCGAGTATGCCGCAGTTTAAGTCGGTCATATCGTTGGCTGAACCATTGCCTGGTCCGGTAATT
>CAIYXP010000530.1 GCA_903930145.1 uncultured Methylococcaceae bacterium | reverse complement strand
TGGCTTGATAATTTATTAGCCGATAATATTGATTTATCTCAAGAAGAAATCCTACAGGATATTCGTGATTATCTTGGTGACATTGAATTGAATCGCTTCCTCCTGTGGGCATATCGGAACGAGGAAAATCCATCCGATCCTTTTTTTCGTATTGAGCTTAAAATGTTGCCCTGTCTGCTTGGCCTACCATCAGCGGAAAAACCGTCTGCACATTACGCTTGGGGTATAAAATTACCGGTTGAGGTTCCAGTTCACTTACCAACTGCATTTGACCCAGGCATTGATTACCTAAACAATGTATGGGAACCAGGAGGCCGCACTAAACCATTAACTGATCTGTGCGGAGAGCAAAGCGGCTTATTGGAGGTGGTTATTCCGGGTTCGCATACAGATAAAACTTTAGTCAATAAGATTACATTTGAACATATTTCAATTGGGTTTAAGGAGATTATGCCTTCATGAATAAATATGACTGGAAAATCAAGCTTCACAAAGCCATTGAACGTGAATCAGCAGCCATACCTGATCCATCGGGCGCAACCCCACTTACCCTAATCGTTGAAACCATAAAACAACTTCCATCAAATACCTCGGATTCGATTGATGCCTATAAGGCTTTAATTGAGCTGATAGTGGAAGCAGAAAATGGAGATGACGAATTCTGGTTTAATCTTTGTAGTTTGATTGTCCTAATAAAGCAGGGAAATGATAGTGACAAAGAAATCATTTTTGCATTAAGAAGACGATTCAGCGATCTTACTCTTGGTGTAGAATCCAGAGCATCAATCTTATCGGCATTGACTGACTTAGGTTTTAGATTTAATACCTTGGATCATGAAACTGAAATTAAGCGCGACTTCCCAATGGAATGGATTGATGCACAAATCGCCATCAACGGCATTAAACACAACAGTGTAAGACAAGCCATAAATAAGGCTCTAACAAGTCACCGCTTGCCAATTCAGAAAATCTTACGCCGTTTGCCGATGTGGCGTCAAAGAAACGAATTGGGAATTGCTGCAAATTTAGCTAAGGAAGCCGTGTTTTGGTTGGACGGACTTCCTCCTGATGACGCAGTTAGGCTTAAACTATCATCATGGTTTGAGCGTCATGGAAATCCACTTCCGAGTCAACCTGAAAAGATTCAAGAAGTGTGGAATTATCATATAACGGGAATAGGGACTGATAATGCTGTTATGCCTAATATTTTTAATCAAGTTACTAAGCCTAATCATTACCAGAAACTGACTGACCTCATTGACGAGGAAGATTGTGACCAACATTTATTTGCCAAGGCAGGAGAGGCATTCGGTAGGACAGCCAATCCGGTTGCAGGAACTCATATTAATGAATCAAGACATCACTATTAAGCGCGACATAAAACCTAATCGGTTTGACCTGCCCTATGCTGATGTAATTGAGCGTTTATTGATTTCCATATTCCATGCATTGGAGAATTTATGCCAAACTGCTGATAGCGAAGAGTTTAAGCCAGAACTAATAAATAAAGAGTTCTCTTGGACTAATAATAGAAAAGAGCATCCGAGGGTTAACTATCCACATTTACGTTTGAGACCACGGGAAGGCAAGGTGCAAGGAAGAGAATATAATGAATCCTCCGCGACTAGAATTAGTGGATTGGTCATTAATGCTTTTGATGCCGCAAACGCCCAATCCAGTAGTGCATTGGCTGTATTCCTTCCTTCCCCACTTTCTATTTTGTTGAATTACCTAACTGTACCAACAGAAATTGGAACTCGGGCCTATGCTTGGGTTTCTTTACGTTCATGGCTTTTTGAAACTTTACGCATTTGGCCTAAAGGGCTAGGGTCATTGCCATTAGGATACAAATCCTTTTCCGTTGATGAAATCGAAAGAGAACTGACCACAATAGAAGGTTTCTTTCGTCATAGAGACAACATACCAGTAACAATCAACCCAGTGCAGTTATTTCTTCTCCACTTGTTGGCAATGAAAGGATTGTTAAATCTACGTTTTGGAACGGTTAACAATGAACCACAGCAAAGTCTTGAAAAAGCACTTGAATCACGGGTTCAGTATTGCAGGGATAGTGAATTAGTTAAGTATGGTAAAGAGGCTGATCGAGTCAAGAATAAAACTTATGAATTCCGTGTGGCGGATAGCGTGGAAAGACTTCCCGAGTTGGCTGAACTCGCCAATGAAATTTGGGGGGTTCCCCTGCCCATTCGTGGTGCTGATACCTTGTTTTTCGGCGGATTACGATTTACTGCGGAAAGCGGTTTGGTTACTTTAGTCAGTGGCAAGCCGGGAACCGGTAAAACATCATTCGCTTTAGCTTTAGCAGCGGCGCTTGCCCCCATGGGTTCCCGCACTTTTTTCATTACCACTGAAGAATCGACCGAGGATCTTCGCCAACGTTTTTTCGAACAAACACCGCGCTATTTGCGGCGATTATGGCGATCAATTTATAAGCAAGGCGAAGCCTTCACACCCGTCCGCATTGAACCCAAACAGTTCTTGTCAAAAGGGTCTGGGATGAATCGAATGCGGGAATTGATAGGAAAAATCACCCAAGCCGCTTCAACCATAGACGATGAAAGTAATTCCATGCACTCAGGGCTACCACTACCCTGTCCGCTTATCATTATATTCGATGGCATCAAATCCTTGTTGCCCAATTATGATCACACTAGTCGCCACGAAGTGGATTCGAGTTACTCATTGGATATGTTTGTTGCGGATTGTCGTCGCTTGCGCTCTTTGGTGGTGCTATCATCCGCAGCGGAACTTGATGCCCTCGATTCCTTGGATTATCTTGTCGATATTGTCATAAGGATGGAGCATAGAAATACAGATAGTTTTGAAGAAAAACCTGCCCGTGTCTTCGTTCTACGCAAGACCAGACATCAAATATCCCGCCCCGGTGCTCATATCTTTCATCTCTCCAGAACTGATGGGTTCAGGATTTCCGCCCAATTGCCTTCACAACTTGATAAAAGGGTCCCCGTAAAGGTCGAATTGCCTGATAAGAACCATGTTGTCGATATTATTGGGAGGGTTTTTCAGGAAAAGGATATTGCCTGTATTGATCATGATAAAAAAGATGTGTTTGGATTACCAGAGTTCATAGCAAATACAAATTATTTAGACATTTTTCGCTATTCTGATGTTGTAGTCCATGGCATGGGCAGTTCGGGCAAGGCTGGCTTTGGAATGAAATTACTCGTAGCTCCGATTGTTAACCGTGCTGATAGGACAATCTATATTCCTCCAGGGAGGCATCGCATCTTGGTTATTTCCTTTCTATATCCGTTGCCATATTATGAATACTTGCTTGATTGTATCAATCGTTTATTGGGGGCGGAATTCCCTCAGTTGAAAGAACAGAAGTATTCAAAACTTGCCAAAATGCCAGCCTCTTGTCTGGATGTCATGCATGTGTACCCTGGTTATCTAAATGCTCAGGATTTGGTATCAAAAGTGATTCGGAAGCTTGATCAAGCTGAACTAGAGGGCGAACCATTTGACGGTGTCTTAATTGATGGGATACAGAATGTTTTCCTTCAATTTCCTGAGCTTGAAAAAAACACTATGATTTGGCCAACCATATACGATCTTTTGCGTCGTCGAGCTTTAACCGTGGTTACGACCCATACGACGTTTCGGCTAGAATATTCAAGTGAGGGTGAGGAAATGGATCTTGATTTATCAATGAGACAGGCCAAACCTTTATTACATGCATTAGTACAAGCAGCCGACTTCTTTTTAGAGATAGGAATAAAAACTGGAAATTCTTCTCACATGAATGCTACGCCAACTGGGCAATTTGAGGTCAGAGTTAGAAGCGCAATGTACCAAGCGCGCCCAACGCAATCAGTATGTTGGCATAGAGAAAAACTTGTGGTGTATCGGGATGACCGTCAACTTAAGTTGCCATTTGTATAGCTCTCAAACAAGCTTTGGCTGATGAGAATTTAGTCGGTTAATGTTTATTTAGCGATTTAACGCCCATCCGAAGACCTAGCTAGAATTTGCAAACCATCTGACCTTTTCCAAGAAACCGACTCGGTTTTAAAAACCGAGTCGGTCATTGCGGCGACAAGTCGCCGCACTCCAAATTACACCCTCACCTGCCCATCCCCCAACACCACGAACTTCTGCGTGGTCAGCCCTTCCAAGCCCACCGGGCCACGGGCATGGAGCTTGTCGGTGCTGATGCCGATTTCCGCGCCTAGGCCATATTCAAAGCCATCGGCAAAACGGGTGGAGGCATTGACCATCACCGAACTGGAATCGACCTCACGCAAGAAGCGGCGAGCGCGGGTGTAGTCCTCGGTGACAATGGCTTCGGTATGTTGTGAACTGTGGTTATGGATATGCTCCATGGCTTCATCCAAGCCAGCCACGATGCGAATGGACAGAATAGCCGCCAAATATTCAGTATCCCAATCTTCTTCGGTGGCGGGGATTGCATCAGGGATCAATTTCAAGGTTTTCGGACAACCACGCATTTCCACGCCTTTTTCCTTCAACAAGCCCGCCAATTCCGGCAAAAGGCTTGCGGCGATGCCTTCAGCCACCAGCAAAGTTTCCATCGCGTTGCAGACCCCATAACGATGCGTCTTGGCATTCATTGCAATGCGTATGGCTTTTTCGTGGTCGGCCTTGTCATCGATGTAAACATGGCAGATGCCATCCAAGTGTTTGATGATGGGGATGCGCGATTCCGCCATGATGCGCTCAATCAAGCCTTTGCCGCCGCGTGGCACGATCACATCGACAAATTGTTCCATCCGCAACAATTCACCCACCGCCGCCCGGTCGGTCGTGTCGATCAATTGCACTGCGCCTTCGGGCAAACCGGCCTCAGCCAATCCAGCACGGACGCGCTCGGCAATGGCACGATTGGAATGTATCGCCTCGGAACCCCCACGCAGAATGCAAGCATTGCCCGATTTCAGGCATAAGGCCGCCGCATCTGCGGTCACATTGGGGCGGGATTCATAAATGATGCCGATGACACCCAGCGGAACCCGCATCCTCCCAACCTGAATGCCGGAAGGACGGTAGGCCAGCCCGGTGATTTCCCCAACCGGGTCGGCCAAAGCTGCGACTTCACGCAAACCCTCAGCCATGGCTTTGACGCTTCTTGTAGAGAGGGTCAGGCGGTCCAGCATCGCCGCATCCAAGCCTTTGGCGCGACCCGCCTCCAAATCCTTCGCGTTTTCACTAATGAGGGCTTGTGCGTCGTCCTCCAAGCGATTGGCTATGGCTAACAAAGCGCGATTCTTGGCTGCCGTGTCGGCACGGCCCATCAAACGGGAAGTGGCGCGGGCTTGCTCTCCAACGGAGTGCATATATTCTTTAATATCAAGCATAATTTTGTTTGATCGCTTGGAAAAGGTTTAAAACGGAAGTTGGATGTCGGGTTTGATAGCCAATAACAACTCCCTGAATTGCTGTTGGATATGGGCGAGTGCCTTTTCATTGTCGGCTTCAAACCGGAAGGTGATGGCCGGCAAGGTATTGGATGCCCTCACCAAACCCCATCCTTCCAAGAAGTCCACGCGCAGACCGTCAATGTCGGTTATGCGGGCATCGCTAAACTCGGCAAAGGCAAGCACTTTTGCCATCAGTGCTATGTTTTCGCCTTCTTCAAGCAGCACACCCATTTCAGGCGTGTTGATGCTGTCAGGCAATTTGGCAAACACTTCGGCACTAGATTCAGATGCGTTGGACAGAATTTCAATCATGCGTGTACTGGCGTAGATGGCATCGTCAAAACCATACCAACGTTCCTGGAAGAAGATATGACCGCTCATCTCACCCGCCAGCATAGCGCCAGTTTCCTTGAGTTTTGCTTTCATCGGCGCATGACCGGATTTCGCCAGGATCGGCCGCCCGCCGCTTTTAACGATTTGGCTTGGTAGGTTTCTCGTGCATTTGACATCATAAATAATGTCCGCACCCGGTTCCCGCGACAGCACATCAGCCGCCAACACCATCATTTGCCGGTCAGGCCAAATAATCTTTCCACTGGAATCGACCAAACCCAAGCGGTCCCCGTCGCCATCGTAGGCCACACCCAAATCCGCTTCGTTTTGCAACACGGTTCTGATCAACTCCTCCAAATTTTCCGGGTTGCCAGGGTCGGGGTGGTGATTAGGGAAACGACCATCCACTTCACAAAACAATTCGATGACTTCACAACCCAACGAGCGTATTAATTTAGGGGCAACGACACTGGTCGATCCATTGCCGCAATCCATGACAATTTTTAACGGACGCCCAAGCTGGGTATCGCCAACCACCCGTTCAATATATTCAGGCAGTAGATTGTAAGTATTCATCCTACCCTTGCCAGTGACAAAACTGCCGTTTTCAATGCGTAAACGCAGATTCTGTATATCCTGGCCGGACAGGGTATCGCCACTAAGCACTATTTTCAGCCCATTGTAGTTCGGTGGATTGTGGCTACCGGTAATGATCACACCGGATTGTGCGTTCATGGTGTGAGTGGCGAAATGCATCAAGGGAGTTGGCACTAAGCCGATATTGATGACTGTGCGCCCACTATCCACCAAGCCCTTGCAAAGTGATTTGCAAAGCTCAGGGCTTGAAAGCCTACCATCATGACCAACGGCAATGAAATTTTCACCCCGTTCAGCCATTTCCGCTGCAATGGCAAGTCCAATCGCGTAGGTCACATCCGGGTTGATGGTTTCACCGAGTATGCCCCGTATATCATTTTGACAGAATATGGTCTTGGAAATCTTGACAGAAGACGCACGTCCACTGCGAACCTCGGGTTCTTGTGGTTTTTCTTCTGTCTTTTCCACTGGCGTTTCAGGTTTCGCAATCGGTTGCGGCTGAAGTTCGGGCTTTGCCGTCTGCACCCTAGTGTCACGTTGCACTCTCTTCAACCTTGAGATTTCCGTGGCGATGTGCTCTATTTCCTTAATTTTAAATACAAAATCGCCAAGAGGGCTATTGTTGATCATATCATTGGCTAGAATCAGCAAGCTTTTGCGATCTTGACGCAATGCGGCATACTGAAGGCGGATCAGCATTATTCCCAAACCGCCAATGACCACCAAAGAAACCAGTAAGCTGGCAACAAACCAAATAATATTCAATGGGACATCGGGCCGAACCCAATAAGCTATTTTCCACGGGGTGCCTTTGACTTCCACTTCCCCGTCCGGTTCTTTGTCCTTACAATTCGGCCCACCTTGATAAAGTATATTGACGTTTTCCTGTCGCAATGCCATCCCGCACGCACCCTCATAGGCCAATTCACCATTCAGTAACTTGACTGGCCAACTGACATGGATGACGCCGCCTCCATTGGTCAGACGTTGTGCCATCGCCAAATGAGTATCGGGCGAATTGGGAAGATGAATGGCCGGGGGCACGGTTCCATTGACAGCACCGATAACCATGTGCAAATCTGAAAAGCCCATTTTTGGGGTTCGGCTTTCATCGGGCGTATCGAGTCCCTCAGGCAATAACCTGACCAGCCAAGCGCTTGACACCGCACGGGTGATGCGTTCTTCCTCTTGCCGAATCAGCCCCGGATCGGATTGGTTGATTAGGCTTGCCAGCTTGGCATCCCCGGCTAGGGCCAGCATACTTTGGTTTAGTATATTGATAAGGCTGGTCAAGCTGCTCGCATCGTTTTGCGCCGAATTCAAGGCGCTTTGTTGGTTATATTCATTAACCGTGCGCGAACAAGTCCAAAACAGCACGGCATGAGCCAGTATGATGACGATGAGAGCCACGATGACCAAACTTCCAGTGATGCCCGCAAATGTCAATTTGGTCTTGATAATCCCAGAAGAACGCTTACTCATAGTTCTACCGTCCTGTATGCCCAAAACCGCCCTGCGAGCGGATCGTTTCAGTGAATTCTTCCACCCGCTCAAACTTCACCTTGGCAACCGGTACAAAAACCATTTGGGCAATCCGTTCACCTATCTGGATTTCATACGCTTGACTGCTGCGATTCCAGCACGAAACAAACACCTGCCCTTGGTAATCGGAGTCTATCAGTCCAACCAGATTACCCAATACGATGCCATGTTTGTGACCCAAACCCGAACGCGGCAATAACACCGCAGCCAATTGCGGGTCATCAATGTGAATGGCTAGGCCAGTCGGAATCAGGCAAGTCTCGCCGGCAGCAATTTTTAAGGGTTCCGGTATGCAGGCCCTCAGATCCAAACCCGCCGACCCATGAGTGGCGTATTCAGGAAATGGGATTGCATGACCAAGACGCTCATCCAGAATTTTTAGTTGAATGTTTCGCACGATAGTTTTCCGAGATCAATTCGATAAGTTGAATGGCGATAGTTTGTTTGGAGGCAAGCGGCAAAACCGTTTCCCCGCCGTTCCAAGCGACCCAAAGGGCGTTATCTGGGCTATCAAAGCCGCCCTCGGGCTGTCCGACCCGGTTCGCGGCTATCATGTCCAAACCTTTCCCTTCCAACTTAGCCTTCGCATAAGCCTCGACATGGTCGGTTTCGGCGGCAAAACCCACGGTGTAGGGCTTGTTGGGAAGGCTGGCAACCGCAGCCAAGATGTCGCGTGTCCGGGTCAATTGAATGGCCAAAGATTCTTTGCTTTTTTTAATTTTTTCTTCCGCCACGGCAACCGGGGTGTAGTCGGCCACCGCCGCAGTGCCAATGTAAATATCCTGATGCGGTGCCAGACTCATTACCGCATCGAACATATCAGCCGCACTCTCCACCCGCACCACAGCCGCATCATAGGGAGGCGGGAGGGCTACCGGCCCGCTGACTACGGTGACTTTAGCGCCGGCGGCAATGGCGGCTTGTGCCAAGCAATAGCCCATTTTGCCAGAACTCCGGTTGGTCAAGTAACGCACCGGGTCGATGGGCTCACGGGTTGGCCCGGCGCTAATCAACACTGAAATACCGGACAATTGGCTACGGCTGAAGAATTTTTCTACTGCCCGGCAAATGTCGGCTGGCTCCAACATCCTGCCATACCCGCTCTCCCCACAGGCTTGTCCGCCTTCGGCAGGGCCGAGCAAACTCATGCCACGGGCCACAAGGCAAGCCGCGTTGTCTTGCGTGGCAGGATTGGACCACATGGCATGATTCATCGCGGGCGCCAGCGCGATGGGCACTTCCGCCGCCAAACAAACCGCCCCCAGCAATTCATCCGCCAGGCCGGCGCGAAGTTTTGCCATGAAATCGGCTGTGGCCGGTGCGATCAGGATCAAATCGGCCCACCGGGCCAAACGGATGTGCCCCATGGCCGATTCTTCCTCGCTGTCGAGCAAATCCAAATGCACTGGGTTGCCGGACAAGGCTTGAAAAGAAAGCGGCGCGACAAAGGCAGTGGCGGCACGGGTCATGACCACGCGCACACTAGCCCCTGCTAAAATGAGCAGCCGGGTCAGTTCACACGACTTATAGGCGGCAATGCCACCCGTGACACCCAACAAGATGCGTTTTTCAACCAAAAGGCTCACTTGTGTTTTCCGCTACCTAGATATGTCTTCATAAACAACAATTATGGCAAGTTTAGCGGTATCCTTCTATCCTTTTTATTGGATAATCAAAATCAGTTTATTTTCTGGAGGTAAGCTATGACCATTACGGACTGGCCGGAGGATGAAAGGCCAAGGGAAAAACTCCTGCAACGCGGGGCCGCAGCCCTATCCGATGCCGAACTATTAGCCATTTTCCTGCGCACAGGCGTTAAGGGAAAGACCGCTGTTGACTTGGCGCGGGAGCTATTACAGGAATACGGGTCGCTACGCGCCCTGCTGGAGGCCGATTTTGAACGCTTCCAACGCAGCTTAGGGCTAGGCATCGCTAAATATGCGTCATTGCAAGCTGTGCTGGAAATGGCCCGTCGCCATTTGCGGCAAGAACTGGACCGCAGCGATGCCCTGACCAGCCCTGAGTTGACCCGCCGTTATTTGATTTCGGCTTTGCGGGCTTACCCTTATGAAGTGTTTGCCTGCCTGTTGCTGGATAATCAGCATAGGGTCATTCAATTTGTGGAATTATTCCGTGGCACGATTGACGGGGCCAGTGTCTATCCCCGCGAAGTGGTGAAAATCGCCTTGGCCCACAATGCGGCGGCGATCATCTTTGCCCATAACCACCCTTCTGGCGTGGCTGAACCGAGCGAAGCGGACAAGTTCATCACCCAACGTTTGAAACAAGCCTTGGGCTTGCTCGACATTCGCGTCCTCGATCATTTCATCGTCGGCGACGGCTTGAATGCCTATTCCTTTGCCGAGCATGGATTGATCTAATTTTGCGATATAATGCACCACCAACCCTTTTTTTCAGCGTTAGAGTCGATCATGCCACACTTAAACAATGTCTCCCTAGTCAAGAAATCCAATGTCTATTTTGATGGCAAATGCATAAGCCATACCCTATTTCTTCAGGATGGAACCCGAAAAACGATTGGGATCATTTTCCCCTCCAAGCTCACCTTCAACACCGCCGCACCCGAACTGATGGAAATCGTGGGCGGGACTTGCAAAGTCAGGCTAGGCGGCGAGCAAGAATGGACAACCTTCACTTCGGGGGATTCCTTTAACGTGCCGGGTAACAGCTATTTCGACATCGAGACTATCGAATTCTTGGATTATGTCTGTCATTTTGAATGACAGCCAAACCCTGTGACAGCCTAGAAAAACACCGCATAGGGGTCATTTCCGACACTCACGGACTGATTAGGCAGCAGGCTTTGGATTTGCTGGCAGGATGCGAGTTGATCCTCCATGCCGGTGATGTGGGCAAGCTTTCAGTGTTGGATAAACTGCGCGAGATAGCGCCCGTTATTGCGGTACGCGGGAATGTGGACGTTGACGGCGGCACGGAAGCTTTACCCTCCACGGAAGCCGTGGAATTTGTAGGCCATTGGTTTTATCTGCTACACAATCTTAACCAACTGGATCTGGACCCTAAGGCTGCCGGTTTCAGTGCGGTCATTTCTGGACATTCCCACCAACCCGCGATTTCCAAGCGGGATGGCATTCTCTTCTTCAACCCCGGCAGTGCCGGCCCGAAACGGTTTTCCCTGCCAATTTGTCTGGGGTTTATCGACATCAACGAAATGGGTTTGGAGGCGGGGATAGTTGATATTGTCAGATGATCATCATGGAAGGATTTTTCTAAGCAAATTTTTGTTTGTAGTTCCGGCTTTAGCCGGTCTTCAGTAGTTCTTCCGCCTGAAGGCGGTACTACAAACCTGTCCTTCCGCCTGAAGGCGGCACTACAAACCTGTCTTTTCGCCTGAAGGGGGTACTGTTAATTCCCCCTTTAAAAGAAAAGGCCGGAATTGCTTGGCAATTCCGGCCCTAACTTCAGGGTCAGTAAGTAGGGGTTCATAAGTGATTTAACAATTAGGAAATAAGGCTTAACCGTTCGTCCTGTCGAAGGATGGCCGGTTAAGCCGTTCATGGTTCGACAAGCTCACCACGAACGGCTTAATTTACTGTCAGCTAAAAAGTTAAAAAATTTATGGTCACCTACTTAAAACTTTACAGCAGCCCTTAGCTCTTGGCTTTGCGACGCTTGCCGAAAGCTAGACTCGCCGCCAATCCGATGCCCATCAGCGACAGTGAACCCGGCTCCGGGAGATCCAGAGGCAATTTCGTCTGATAGTAGTAGTTGGTCACACTATTCAGTTTTGATTCAGGTTGGATGGTCAGGACATTAGTCGCCGTCAAGGATTTAACAGTACCACCTAAGAACTGTTCCTGACCATTCGTCGTTAACAAATAGCTACCACTGGAAGTGGTTATGGTATCTGCAACACTAGCTGAACCATAATCCAAATCAAACATCAATTTGGCTAAGTAAATTTTATTACTAGCATAGTCAGTTGAAAACGGATCGATTTGAAGATTGTAGCTGAACGTGGAAGTGATAGGATCAACGGTCGATGTATTGATAAACCCGTTTGTGAAGTTGAGGTTAAAATAGTGCAAGTCAAATGTTGCGAAATTGTTATAACTCAAGGTTGGACTGCTGTCACTCGGGAAGCCGGACGTGGTGAAGCTAAAGCCTGACCAGATTTTATCGTGCTGTAGGCAGCCGCCCTTGTCTTCGACTGGATCATAAGTCCCTAAATTGACGAGATATGTTATCGTGGTTGAACCATTCGGGCACAGGACTGGTGCTGCGAATGCCGACCCGCTAGACCAAAATGCACCCAGCGCTAATAGACTTAATGCAAATATTTTCATGCTAATTACCCTGAATTGGTTAAAAATGTAAAATAATTGTGAGCTGAATTCTGCCAAGTGGCATTTGCAACAAAAGCGTAGGCCGTCATTATTTTGTTCTGTTCCCTGTCCTCCAACCCTTTAACCTATGAAGATTGATGACCTATTTTGTATTGAACCCAAAATAGTAAATCTAAGCTTGGGTTTCAAACATTTTTTTTACAGCAATTCTCATTTTGGTGTGGAAGCCGTCATTCCGGCATGGACTGCCGGAATCCAGCACCATGGATGGTAACTTGTCGGTGC
>CAIYXP010000529.1 GCA_903930145.1 uncultured Methylococcaceae bacterium | reverse complement strand
TCAATGGAGATTATCCCATCCCCGCCTTCGTGACATGCCCTCGGGCAGTGTTCGCGCCGTCGGAACCAACACCTTGCGTGTGGCCCGCAATTCAGCGCAATTCCTCGTACAAGCGGAACAGGCGTTGGGTCATCAGATTGAAATCATAGCTGGCATAGAAGAAGCCCGCCTGATTTATCAAGGCGTAGCCAACAGCCTGAACAATGATGGTAAACGACGCCTAGTGATGGACATAGGCGGCGGCAGCACCGAATATATCATTGGCGTTGACCAAGCGCCTTTGCAGAAAGAAAGCTTACGCATGGGTTGTGTGTCGATGAGCTTGAACCATTTTAATGACGGCAAGATCACCGCCAAGCGTTTCAAACGCGCCGTCATTGCCGCACAAGCCGAATTGGAACCGTTTGAAAATGCCTTCCGCCATGGCGCTTGGGAACAAGCCATCGGGGCGTCGGGGACCATGCGCACAGTCGAGAAATTGTTAGTTAGCAATGGCTGGAGCAAGGAAGGAATAACCTTGGAAGGACTCAATCAGTTGATACAAGCCATGTATGACGCCGGACATTGCGATAAATTGCAATTACCCGAATTGTCGAATGACCGCAAACCCATACTGCCCGGTGGCGTTGCCATTATTTATGCCAGCTTCAAGAGCTTGCAAATCCCAAAAATGAAAGTGGCCGATGGCGCTTTGCGCGAAGGCTTGATCTATGACTTGTTAGGCCGCATCAACCATGAGGATGTCCGCGACCGAACCGTGACAGCCCTTGCCTCCCGGTTTCATGTCGATCAAGAGCAAGCATCGCGTGTCTGTCAAACCTTGGCGGATTTTTCCCGTCAGGTGCTGCCAATGGGAGGGGTCGAGCGCGAGGATGCCGAGACTTGGCTAACCTGGGCGGCAGGTTTGCATGAAATTGGCATCGACATTGCCCACAGCAATTATCACCGACATGGTGCGTATATCATTGAAAATGGCGATTTACCCGGCTTTTCCCGTCAAGACCAAAAGCTGCTGGCAACATTGGTGCGATTTCACCGCCGCAAATTGATTCCAAAATCATTCAAAGAATTGGTCAAACCTTGGGACATCGCCGCCTTCCCAATGACCTTACTGTTCCGACTGTCGGTATTGCTCCATCGTAGCCGCCAACCCACACCCTTACCCGCCATTACCTTGGCGATGACCGAAAACCGGATTATCCTGCGTTTCCCAAAAAACTGGCTCAAAGATCATCCTCTGACTGCCGCTGATCTTGAACAAGAGGCTGGCTATTTGCTAGGTGCGGAAATGGTGCTGGATTATGCTTGATTTCGATTGTTAGGCGATCAAGAACCAGTCGCCAAACCGAATCTGAAAATTCCAAGGCATCCCACGCAGGCATCAATAGCCTACGCGGGGTTGCCTTGGTTTATTGAGTGAAAACCTAGGATGGCAATATTTAGTGGGTTAAGTTTTGCGTCTGCTAGGTTTTTTCGGGGCGACTTCCCCACCTTCCACTGTCGAGCCTTCATCTCCAGCCGCTTCGTCTATTTGAACGGAGGCGTTGTCCCTTTCATGCAACCATTTGGAAATGGCTGGCGCCAGTTCTTTCTGTGACTTGCCGCCGACAAACACACCAATATGACCGCCCTTGAACTCATACAGGGTTTTGTCTTCCGTGCCTACCAAATCGTTTAAAGGTTTGGTTGCAGCGGGTGGGACCAAGTGATCAGCGGAGGCGTAGATATTCAGCAAAGGCATCGTGATATTGCCCAAATCCACTAAACGATCACCTATCTTTAATTCACCCTTGACGAGTTTATTGTCTTGATAGCAATCTTTAATGAATTGGCGCATGCATTCACCGGCTTGACCCGGACTGTCGAATATCCACTTTTCCATTCTGAGGAAATTGAGCAGCTTGTCCTTGTCTTCCATGACATCCAGCATATCCACATATTTGCGGATATTCAGATTGAACGGCATCAACATTAAAAACCCGCCATTCAGGAAATCACCGGGAATGATTTTATAAGCATCAACCAATGCGTCTATGTTTAAATGCTTGGACCAGTTGAACAACAAACCCTCGTTGGTCGAGAAATCAATCGGGGCCACTAGCGTGACCAGATTTTGAATCTTATCCGGGTTTAAAGCCGAATAAATAGCTGAAAATGTTCCACCTTGGCAGATGCCCATCAGATTGACTTTATCAGACTGCGTTACTTTTCTGACGACATTGACGCAATTATCAATATAGCCGTTGATATAATCGTCAAGGCCAAGGTACATATCGGCTTTGGTGGGGTAACCCCAGTCGATGATGAACACATCCAGCCCTAAGTTCAGCAAGTTTCTAATCATGCTGCGGTCGGGCTGAAGGTCTAGCATATACTGGCGATTGACCAATGCATAGACGACTAGCACCGGAGTCCGGCAAGTGCTGGCATCATTGCGGCTATACCGGTATAGCTTTAGCTTGTCTTCTTCATAAATCAATTCCTTGGCTGCCGTTCCCACATCAATATCATCAATCTCGGTCAACGCATTCACGCCCTTGATGACTTTGGTATTAAAATCACCAAATTCCTTAATCAAGGACTTTGTATCAAAGGATAACAAAGTATGCGTCATTGGCTTACCTCGGAGAGTTGTTTTTCAAGCTTCTTGACGGTTTTTTTGAGGTCATGAACGGTTTTGTAAAGATCATCCATTTCAGACCGCAGTGCAATAGGCAGGTCGGTTAGATGCATTTCCATCACTTTGAAAAAATGCGACCTGACGTTCAATGC
>CAIYXP010000528.1 GCA_903930145.1 uncultured Methylococcaceae bacterium | reverse complement strand
GGATGTCATAAGATGGAATAAATTGCAATTCCTACCATTATAATGTAATTCTCTGAAATCGTGCTTTTAATGATTCAAACCTCTGACACTAAACTCAACCGTGTCATAGACCTTACCCCCCTGCCCCACCAAAGCCAGTTTGTGCGAACCCGGCGTGGGCGACCATTTTCGATTGCGGTCGGCCAACCCTAGGGATTTGCCATCCAACACAAATTCCGCCGATGCGCTGCCGGTTTGGGCGGAAATCAAGACGACTTGGTTTTCATAAGGGATGTCCGGGTCCAAGGCAACTACAACGCCATCGGCTGGGGAGGTGATTTTGGGGGTTTGATCCGCCGCTTCGGCAAGCCGCACCACATCGGTTTCCGTCCCCTGGATGAACCATTCCACTCGTGGCGGCTCTACGGCTGGCAAATAGTGAATCTCACGCTGCAAAACTCCATCGGGCGGGTTGGGCGGGTCGGAACTTTCGCGTTCATGCAAACCGTTCATGATTTCCAACCAAGCAGGGGCCGCGCCAGTGACACCTGAAACCTCGTGCATGGAATCGCCCTCGAAATTCCCCACCCATACCCCCACGGTTACGCGCCGGCTAAATCCTATGCACCAATTATCGCGCATGTCTTTGCTGGTTCCGGTTTTAACCGCCGTCCAAAAGCGGGTGGACAAGGGATTGGACAGGCCAAAAGTGACTGACCGTCCGGCGCGGTCGGAAAGGATGTCGGCAATGATAAACGAGGCTGATTCATCCAAGACTCGCCTAGGCTGATCCACCGCCCCCTCAAATTTGAAACGCAAGGGTGAGATGAACCCCTCATTCGCCAATGTGCGATAAGCATTCACTTGTTCCAGCAAGCTGACTTCAGCAGAACCCAGCGCCAGCGAAAAGCCGTAATAGTCACCGGGTTGGTTGATGCTTAGATAGCCAAAATCACGAAGACGGTCACGAAATCGTTCCACGCCCAATATCACCAAGGCACGTACCGCAGGAATGTTCAAAGAACTCGCCAAGGCCGTGCGAACACTGACCAAGCCCTTGTAGTCCTTGTCATAATTCTGGGGAATGTATAAACCTGAGGTTGTTTCCAAATGAATGGGGGCATCGTCTAGGATAGATGCCGCAGTAAGGTAGCGTTTTTCCAAGGTCAAGCCATATAAAAACGGCTTTAGCGTGGAACCCGCCTGCCTTTTTGCCTTAACCCCATCCACTTTGCCTGCACGCGAAAATGGGCCTGCCGAACCGACATAGGCCAATACTTCCCCGGTTTGATTGTCCACCACCAAGGCTGCACCGTCACGCACATTGCGTTCCGCCAAGCCGTGCAACTGTTGATTCAAGGCATTGAAGGCCAAGCGTTGAGTCGATTCGTCCAAAGTCGTGGTCAATCGCTCGCCGGGAGTTTTCAGCAATTGCCGGGCCAAATGCGGGGCCAATTCAGCACTCGGTTCAATTTGCCAAGAACGGCTTAATAGCTTGGAAGCCAAGGCTTGTAGCGCGGAACAGTCCGCCGTCAAACTGCCAGCTTCGGCAATGGCACAGGCACGCTGACCGATTCGACCCGGATCAACATTGGGTGAAGGCAATATCGCAGCCAGCACCAGCGCTTCCTCCTCCGATAAACCGGAAGCTTGTTTGCCAAAGAACGCCCTTGCCGTAGCCGCCAAGCCTTGCAATTCGCCGCGAAAACCAACCAGATTGAGATAGGCTTCCAAAATTTCCGGCTTGCTCCATGTCTTTTCAAGCTCCATCGCGGCTTGAATTTGGGCGAATTTCTGCGATAAGGTTCGCCTACCCTTGCCCGTTTCTAGCTTTGAATCCAGCATGGCAACCAACTGCATGGTCAGTGTGCTCGCACCCCGCGCCTGATTGCCGACCAAGCGCCCGAACGTGGCAGACAAGACGGCCCGCCAATCCACGCCATGGTGTTGATAAAATCGGCGGTCTTCCGCGCTTAGCAACGCGGTAATCAAAGCGGGGGACACTTGATCCAAACTTACCCATGACAAGCGCCGGACGGAATAATCCAGTCTGGATTCGTTCAGCACCTTGCCGTGACGGTCCAGAAGATACGCTTCAGAGGGCCGCCACGTGGATTTGACTTCGGCAAATCCCGGCATTCCCCATGCCAAAACCGGCAACAGACTTAAACAGATTGCCAACACGAGGGACAGCCGCCAAGTGGAATTTTGGATTCTGAAGATTTGCAACATCGCCCTATCTTATTGGACATTTGGATGACTGGGAACCGAGATTGAATTATCCTTATCTCCATGAAAACCACCAAGACCCCGTTATACTTTGCCCTGATTGCTGCTTTGCTTAGCTGGTTGCTGCCCTTCGGGCGACTCATCGTCTACCCGTTCTCCTTGTTTGTCACTTTTATCCATGAAGGCGGGCATGTCATCATGGCATTACTGACCGGTAGCCAAGTGTTCAGCATGGCTATCGCAACAGACACCAGCGGCCTTACCATCACAGCCCCGAATAGCACTTTTTCGGGCATCTTGATTGCGAATGCTGGCTACCTCTCGGCCATCGCCTATGGCACGGCAGCCTTATGGCTTGCCAATGGTCAGGTCAATAGCCGCAAGATTTTGCAATTCTCCGCACTCATCATCCTGTTTCTGGTTATTTTCTTCACGGTATTCGTCAAAGACTGGTTTGCCGCTTTCTTTGCCAATGGTTTTGGCATTAACCTCGGGATGAAATTTTTCACCATCGTGGCTGGATTGTTGATCGCCCTCTGTCTTTGGTGGGTTTCCAAAGCCAAAAGCCAAGCCAACGCTGATTTTGTCGCCAACTTCTTGGCGCTTGAATGTATTTTCAATGGGCTGGGCGATATTAAAACCGTGCTTTCACTATCGGTTTATACGACCGCCCATAGCGACGCACAAAATCTAGCCGAACTCACCGGCATTCCCAGTGTGGCATGGGCATTGGGTTGGGGATTGATTTCTCTATGGATTATTGGCATGTGTTTGAAAGCAGTCTTGAAAAATCGTTCGTAGGGGCGGGTTCAAAACCCGCCCCCAAATAGACTCAAGCCTTCAACTGCGGCCTATTTTCAGCCGGCCAATCCAGATGGAAGAACTGCCCTCTCGGCTGGTCGATGCGTTCATACGTATGCGCACCAAAATAGTCGCGCTGCGCCTGCAACAAATTGGCAGGCAAACGGGCTGAACGATAGCCATCAAAATAAGCCAAGGCAGACGAAAAGGCTGGCGTGGGGATGCCGTTTAGCACAGCCAAGGAGACGACCTCACGCCAATGGTTTTGACCGCTATGCAAGGCATCGCGGAAGTAAGGGTCCAGCATGAGGTTCTTCAGATTCGGATCAATTGCATAAGCATCGGTGATCTTCTGCAAGAATTTGGCTCGGATAATGCAGCCGCCTCGCCAAATTTGCGCCAAAGTGCCGAAATCCAAACTCCAGCCATAGACCTTTTGTGCCTCGGCCATCAATTGGAAGCCTTGGGCATAGGCGCAAATCTTCGAGCTATAGAGTGCATCCCGAATCGCCGCCACCAACCTAGCTTGGTCTTTTTCCATCTTGGCTTCCGGGCCTTGCAATACTTTGGAGGCTTCGACCCGCTCCTCCTTCAATGCAGACAAGCACCGGGCGAAAACCGCTTCGGCGATGGAATTGGCGGGAACACCCAACTCCAATGCACTCGTGGCTGTCCATAAACCGGTCCCCTTTTGGCCTGCGGTATCTAGCACTTTATCGACAAAGTAGCCTTCCCCGGCTGGATCGGGCTGTTGGAGAATATCGCCGGTGATTTCAATCAAATAGCTAGACAATTCGCCCTGATTCCAATCTTGGAAGACTTTGCCTATGACATCGGATTCAAGGCCCAATAAATTTTTCAGCAGCCAGTAAGCCTCGCAAATCAATTGCATGTCAATGTATTCAATCCCGTTATGCACCATCTTGACATAATGGCCCGCGCCATTGGGACCGATGTGCGCGGTGCAAGGCACACCGCCTTCCACCGGCTTGCCGGGGGCTGCACCCGGCAACGGAACACCTGTTTTCGCGTCAACCTTGGCAGCCACCGCGTTCCAAATCGGGGCCAGTTCGGCCCAAGCTTCCGCGCTGCCCCCCGGCATCAGCGAAGGCCCAAAACGTGCGCCGGTTTCACCCCCGGAGACACCGGAACCTATGAACCGCAAACCTTTGGCGTTCAGATCCTTCTCCCTGCGAATAGTATCCATCCAATTGGCATTGCCACCATCGATGACAATATCACCCGCTTCCAAATAAGGGAGCAAGCTATCAATGGTTTTATCGGTGGCTTCGCCCGCTTTGACTAGCAAAATGATTTTGCGCGGACGCTTCAATTTGCCGGCCAACTCTTCCAAGGTTTCCGCACCCAAAAGCCGCGAACTGGAAGGCTCGTTTTTCTCGCATTGGCTAATGAATTCCTTCATTTTTTCCGAGTGACGATTGAAAACGGCAATCGTATAGCCATGGTCGGCGATGTTCAGTGCTAGGTTTTGGCCCATGACGGCAAGGCCAATCATTCCGATATCAGCTTGTTGACTATTCATGTTTAACTCCGTGGTTGGAAATAGGATCACTTTATAAGAAAAATCCGTCCTTGTCCCGCTAGAAATGGCTTCCGCCATAAATTATATTTTTTTACAACACTTAGTCGCATTAACTCCAATTTTGTTGTAAATTAACAGCGAGTGTTGTGTCTACGCAATAAGATTCGCTCTATTTTTGGGCAATTCCTTTCAAAACGCACATACTTGGAGCATCTTGGTGTATTTAAACCACACCATAAGATTATGAAAATTTAGAGAAAAGCTAAATGGCATGTCGATTGCACTATATTTTACAAAGGCTTCTGGCCTAATCTTAACCTAAAGAGAAATTCCCATGAACCATAATAATTTAATGAGCCGTTGCGGGCTTCGCCCTCTGACCATCGGTCTATGTCTGGCGCTATTGGCTGACAGCGCAATCGCAGCCGAGCCAATACCCGCCAGCGAAGCAGTGCCAGAGGTCGAACCCACCGAAGTCACTGGCGGAGCGCTGCAAGCGGCAAAGATCAACCCCAATAACTTGGAGTTTATGAAGAAAACGGGGTTGACTGTCGGCGGCTGGTTGCAAACGGGTGTCACCTACAATGCTGGCAACCCTGGCAATGGCTTCAATGGCCCGGTGACGTTTGGCGACCGTTCCGCAGAATTGCAACTTAACCAGCTTTACTTCTTCCTGCAAAGGGCGGTGGCGACTGAAGGTGATTCATGGGATTTCGGCGGACGCTTTGATTTCATGTGGGGTTCTGACTCCATCTTTACCCAAGCTTACGGTGTGCCAGCCTACGACGTAAACGACGGCACGGCATTGACTCGCAGCCACTGGGACTTGAATTTGCTGAGAAGCACGGGCCGTTTCTATGACATTGCCCTCCCACAACTCTATTTGGAAGCCTATGTCCCCATTGGCAATGGGTTAAACCTCAAAGCCGGTCATTTCTATACACCGATTGGTTATGAAGTGGTGACTGCACCGGATAACTTCTTCTATACCCATTCCTATACCATGCAATATGGCGAACCCTTCACACACACCGGGTTACTGGCAAACTACACATTTGACAAAAACTGGTCAACCGTTGCAGGATTATTGACGGGTAGTGCGACGGGTGGTTGGGATGGTGGTTGGGATCAGCAACTGGGCAACTGGTCGGGCTTGCTCGGTGGCACTTGGAACACCGAAGACAAGGCGACTTCCTTCAATCTCACAGGAACCTATGGCGGTGTCTCCGAGCGTCATTCCCAAGCTTGGGCTATGTATAGCATGGTCTTCAAGCATAACATCTTGGATGACTTGCACATGGTCGTACAACATGACCATGGTTTTGCCAATGGCGTATTGATTAACGGGGAAAATGTCGATGCCACTTGGTACGGCATCAATTCCTACTTAATGTATGACATTACCGACAAGCTAGGCGTTGGCATGAGGGCCGAATGGTTCCGCGACAACAATGGCTTTAGGGTGTGTACACCGGGGCGCGTTTCGGCAGCCACCAATGCATCAGGGCCAGACAATATTCCCGTCAGTTCCGCCGCCAGCTTTTTGGCGACGTGTAACGCGGCAAGCTGGTATGGATTCACTGCCGGGCTAAACTATAAGCCGGTCAAATGGATTACCTTACGTCCCAATATCCGCTATGACTGGGTGGACGCTGACGTGGTGGGGGCTGGCAACATAAAGACAGGCGATAGGTACAAGCCCTTCGGCAACGATAAAGATGCCCAATTCTTGTTCTCGGCGGATGCAGTGATCGTTTTCTAAGTTTGTGTTGGGTGGCGGGATAAGGAAGTCCCGTTTTTTTTATTATAAAAAATGCGCCTTTTGGCGCATTTTTTGTGTGTTTGTCAGTGGCGGGTTTAAGAAGCCATCGCCGCATGAGTTTCCATCATCATCCTTTCAGACGCGGCTTCACGGATAATCTCCTTTGCATCGCGAGCGCATTTCCCACATTGGTCACAGGCCCCAAGGCATGACCTTAGCTCGCGGATATTGCTCACATCCTGTTGGTAGACTGCTTGACGAATTTGCCGGTCAGTCACATTTTTGCAGATGCAGACGTACATAGGATTTCGCACCTTATTCGGAGTTGAACTTAAGATCATCGTAGCACAGATGAGAATAGTTATCAACAACAAAAAACGAAATCAGTTTTTTTGTCTAGGTAGATTTTATCCAAGCCCCCAACAAACGGCCTAATTCCTCAAGCTGGCGGCTGGCATGTTCGTAGCGGCGGCTGTCCATCAACTCCAAATCATGGCTCATCCTCAGGAAAAAGCGCAGTTGCTTTAACTTAATATCGGCTTGCGCCAATGCGGAGGTTTGATGGGGTTTGTCGGTTGCCTGATAGAGGCATTCCATGAAATCCATCGCCGTGGCTTGCAGGCGATGCGCCAATACGAAGCGCTGTTGGCGTGGGAATTTCAACGTTTGCGGGATTAGCCAGCGGATAAAATCATAGCTTTTCGCAAACAGCGGGGACTCTTTCACAAGGGTCTACGAATTGGAATTGGGATTGGCTTTGACAATAGACTGCGCCGTAAACCCCAAGTATCTGCATATCCCGCATGGGCGATCCAACCCCGCACCCGCTGATTCAATGAATCCCGAGACAGTTCACCCCGCGCATAAGCCCGGTAATAGCGTTTCAACCGACGCTGGAAATTCACCCCGTTTTTGCGTTTAAGCAAGCGATAACCGGGATATAGCCGGAAACCAAGGAATGGAATGCCAGTGGCGACCGGATATACCGTACTTGACTTCTCATGCAGGGTTAAACGGAGAGATTGCAAGAATTCGACAATGGCGGATTTCCACGCCCACAATTGCGGCTTGTTGTTGGCAAACAGCAGGAAGTCATCGACATAGCGCAAATAGCCCTTGCAGCGCAATTTCCGCTTGACGAACTGGTCCAACTCGTTCAAATAGACATTCGCCCAGATTTGGCTGGTCAAATTGCCAATGGGCAAGCCACGCGGTCGGTTGACGGCAAACAAATCATCGCAAGGGAAATAAACCATACGGTAATCGTCATCATGAATGCCATCGCCGCTGCGAATGATTTTCTGGATAAGACGACGGGTCGGCTCGTCGGCAATCTTGCGAAATAGAATGCCTTCCAGCACCGCGTGGTCCACGCTAGGAAAAAACTGGCGAATGTCACATTGCAATACATAAGGGTGGCGGCGCATCAGACTCTGGGCCTTGTCAAGTGCGGCATGAGTGCCTTTGCCTAGGCGATTGGCGTAGGAATCGGCAATGAAGGTATTTTCGAAGATAGTATCGGTTACGTTGTTCAAGGCATGATGCACCAACCGGTCACGGAACGGCGCGGCGGACACCAGACGCTGCTTAGGGTCGCGGATCGTAAACGAGTAATACGCCCCCGGTTGCCAGGTTTCCGTGGTCAATTCATCTTGCAGGCGGATCAATTCATCAGTCAAATTGTACTCAAAACTGGCGGCGGCGGGTTTGCCCCGCTTGCCCCTAGACGCTTTGCGCCAAGCAAGGTACAAATTGCCGAATTCGGTCAATTGCGGATATAAATTATCGAATGATTTAGCCATAAAAAAAATCGCGACCGCTACGCGGTTTCCAAGAAGCAAGAGCAAGAGCAAGAGCAGAAAACAGAAAAGCAGGAACCAGAAATCAGAAGACAGAAATCAGAAATCACCAGGGAGAACCCAAGACCAACCGGAACCCTAGAGAATCGCTCCGAGCGCTAGGAGGGTTCCCGTAGCGGAACGCACAACGAAGGATGCCCGCTCGAAGGTCCCAGGAACCGCCGCGTATGACTCGAAACTCCACTGGTTCGACTAGATTACGCTCATTTTCCTGCTCGCGCCATTGTTCGTAGGTAAAATCAGGACTATTAGAGTCTTTTCCCCATCGACTCAAAGTCCATTCCCACACATTGCCGATCATTTCATGCAAGCCGTATGCCACATCAGGCGAATATAACCCCACGGCACAGGTTCGTTTCAAGCCCGTTTCGTCATAATTAGCCTTGCTGGCATCGGGTGGGTCGTTGCCCCATGCATATTCGTAACCCGCCATGCCACGCGCGGCATATTCCCATTCCGCTTCGGTGGGCAGACGAAGGCAAAAGCCTTCGGTTTGCCCGTTGGGGCGAAGTTCCTCCAAGATTTCATTAAGCCAGACGGAATAGGCCAACGCCTCGAACCAAGAAACCCCCACCACCGGGTGATTGTCTGCATTCCATTGCTGGTTCGCCCAAGAACGGGGTTGGGTACGGGTCTGGTCGGCTTGCAACCACCGTTTATAACTTTCGCGTGACGACTCTGGAATAGTCGCCAAAAGTTGTTCATCGGTTGCCGAGCCTTTGAGCCATAGCCTTGCCGCTTTAGGCAGTTGGTCATGCCAGAATTCCTCATCCTCATACAATCCAGCCTGAATAAAACAACGGAACTGAGCATTGGTGACGGGGTAGCGGCTCATGAAGAAACGCGGCACAAACACATCATGAGCCGGTTTTTCGTCTTGGTAACCTTCACTGCCATCTGTACCCATGTGAAACGTGGCGGCCGGGATTTCCTGCCAATCGAAATCCGGCAAGTTGTATTCCCTCTCCCCGCGTTTGCGCGTCATTCGTTCGCCGTTGCGGGTCTTGCATCCCACGCCGGGGCGCGGGTCGCCCAGTTCGCTCAACAAGCGGCCCGCTTCGGCGCGTTCGGCTATCGACAATTGCGGGCTGCGCAACAATTCAACCAACTTGGTTTGCAGGTAACGATGGAAATTTTTGTACAGCACATCGGCATCCTTTTCGTCCTTGCGTACATGCACTGCCAGTTCCAAACCCGCCGTCGCCGCCAACAACAAAACCTGTTGCAAGTGCGTTTCCGGCAGGGTTCCATCTTGAGGGTATTCACGCAGCAATAGATGATGCAGGAACAGCACCGAATCCCCGTATTGACCATCGGAGTATTTCTTCACCAACAGCAAAAACACCTCACGCCACCATTCCAAGTTGTTGCTCAGCAGCACTTGAACCTTATCCTTCCAGTTTGGCTGGTCAAGCAAATGGCTGGCCGCCAGATATTCATGGAAAGATTTGTGGGCAAACTGGAAATTGTCCTCGCCATTGCCCGCAACCAACAAAGCACTGCGGTATTGCAGAAAATACAGCAAATGCTCTGAATCGCGAGCATGGGTGTCCAAGCCGGTACACAGTTGACCAATCACCACAACATGGCTGAAGTCGAGGATCGGGGCATCGGTCTGCCCCGGCTTGGGTTGCAAACCTTCGTAGGTTTGAAAGGCCAGCTTTTTCAAAGCTCTGAACAAGTCCTCATAATTCAGTTTTAACACCTCCATGCCGTGCCGCTCGGCAGCCTCCAAACTGGCCAAATGATCCAAGAGGTTTTGGCTCCACCGCTGCAACAGCAAGCCAACCGCATACTCATAGAGCTTAGCGCGGGAAGAAGGCAAGCGTATGCCCGAATAGTCCAAACCGATGAACAAGGTCAACAACATCGCCGTAGAAGCCATTTCCGGCAAATAAGGCCGGGCAAAAATTTGCTCCGCCAGTTCCTGCGCCCGGCTTTCTGCTTGTTTATCGTCCCATTTGTTAAATTGACCGGCAGTAAGATACCAATGGCGGATGAATTCGCGGATTTGGGTTTCGGTCATCGGTTCCAGATCGGCTTGCTGGAACCCTGCCAATCTTTGCGTGTCGGTTTCGTAAGCATAAGGCCGTCCCGTGATGATAATGAATACCTGCGGGGCTTTTTTGGCAAACTCTGCAATCGCTTTGCGCAAGTTTTCCCGGCGGTGTTCCGCTTCCGATACCTCATCCAAACCGTCCAGCAACAAGATGCCTTGTTGCTCAAATGAACTGCGGAATGACTCCCAAAAACCGCCAAACTCGACCGGTTGCAATTCCGGGTTACCATGCCCCTTCAAGTCTTGGATGATCGCTTGGTTGACATCCGCTTTAATGGACTCCCACAACAACCCTGGCGGAATCTCGCCGCACAACCGGGAACCCAGTTCACGCAACAACAACCGAACCACAGGTCGGTTTGTCATACTCGGCGGCAATTCCACTGCTGTCGATTGTTGGCTTTGGATGATGCTATGGGTCAGGTAGTTGACGAAACAGGTCTTGCCCGCGCCCACCTTACCGCGTATGACCAGACGCTTGCCTTTCAATTTATCCAACGCCTGCATCAGAGGAATCGGCTCGCTGGACTCTGGCAATCGGTCCTGGCCCTTGGTTTCATCAGCCAACCGAATATGCTGGTCTTGATAAATGTCAGACAAGGACAAGCTTAACTTTTTCCCTGCCAACTCGGGGGCAATGATCTCCAGCCTGACCATTTGGCATTTCTCATCCAAGGCGCGATAATACAGCTTGGCGAGATCGCGGTGGGGGGAAATTGGGGCTACGGGGTTGCCGACTGGATTGGGGGTTTCTGTCTGCGGGTCCTTTTTCCAAGGCCAATTGAAAAGGCCCAAGAAAAAACCAGCGATTGCTAGGAGGATAGCCCCAACTTTTTCTAACGAAGTAAGCCTGTCATTAAATTTGGTGATATTGCTGTCGGGCTGGTCCCATAACCAATCCCAAAATGAAAAAAGCCTATCCTTGAAAATCCACAGCAAGATAAGAATCAGCGCAACAGTAAGCGTTGAAATTAGTAGGTTTTTGATTGCTTTGTTCATGCAAGGCAGGGCCAAGGTAAGTTAGAAATCCATCAACTTAATCATTAAATACCCCACACCGTGCCAAGCAGGATGCGGGGCGAGTTTCAATATTAGGCCGGCTGTTTGCACAGGCGCGACCGGGGATGGCGCAAGCTGGTTTAGTCCTTACACCGCCGCCGGGCATAGTGAATGAAGCCGGTTTGCCGGATGCAAGCCACAAGAAACTATGGAGAACCCAAGACCAACCGGAACCCTAGATTATTGTTTCGATTGTTAGGATGGTTCCTGTTGCGGATCGCACAACGAAGGTTGTCCGTTTGATTGTTCCAGGAACCGCCGCGAGGGTTGCGCCATCCCCTCCTTGAGCGTGACAGGGTTTGTAACCCATACGCGCCAAGTTAAGGGATTTTTTCTCACGCAACGACGCAACGACGCAACGTTAAGAGCAAAATATAATGTCCTTATGTTGCATTGTTCATTATACATTTGGGTTT
>CAIYXP010000527.1 GCA_903930145.1 uncultured Methylococcaceae bacterium | reverse complement strand
TTAAAATCGCATGAGCCAGATAAAGAACCTGATCCCTTTGTCTGAAGTTTGCTGATTTCCAAGCTCCAGCTTGAGAACCCTTCTCTGCAAACTTTGGCTTGTTTTCAAAAGGCGAACTGAAACCTAATGCATTTCGTTCCCAAGCTGGAGCTTGGTGACGAGAGTAACCAGAGCAAAAACATTATGGCCGACATACATTCACACAAAATACTGATACTAGACTTTGGTTCCCAATATACCCAATTGATCGCTAGGCGCGTTCGTGAAATTGGGGTGTATTGCGAGATTCATCCATGGGACTGCAACGAAGACTATATCCGAGAGTTCAAACCGCGTGGCATTATCCTCTCAGGTGGGCCGGAAACTGTCACCGAAGCCGACACGCCCCGGGCTCCAAGCATCGTGTTTGAACTCGGCAAGCCGGTATTGGGCATTTGCTATGGGATGCAAACCATGGCGGAACAACTTGGGGGAAAGGTGGAACCCGCTGCCCATCGTGAATTCGGCTATGCCCAAGTACGAGCTAGAGGCCATTCCATTTTATTGCGCAATATCGAAGACCATGCCAGCCCGGAAGGTTTTGGCCTACTCGACGTATGGATGAGCCATGGCGATCAAGTGACGGTGCTACCACCCGGTTTCAAGATCATCGCCAGCACCGACACCGCACCTTTTGCCGGTATGGCCGACGAAGACCGGCGATTCTACGCACTGCAATTCCATCCAGAAGTGACCCACACCCGACAAGGCAAACGCATTTTGGAGCGCTTCGTTCGGGGCATCTGCGACTGCAATGCCTTATGGACGGCCCGCAATATCATCGAGGAAAGCATCAGCAATATTCGAAAAAAAGTCGGCAATGAGCAAGTCATTCTTGGCCTTTCCGGTGGTGTTGATTCCTCCGTCGTCGCGGCCTTGTTGCACGAAGCCATAGGCGACCAACTGACCTGTGTGTTTGTGGATACTGGCTTGTTGCGGCTGCATGAGGGCGATCAGGTCATGGCAACCTTTGCCGAACACATGGGGGTCAAGGTCATCCGTGTGAACGCTTCAGACCGCTATTTCGAAGCACTTAAGGGAGTGGAAGACCCTGAGCGCAAACGCAAAATCATCGGCGGCTTGTTCATAGAAATTTTCGACCATGAAGCCAATAAGCTGGCTGATGCCCAATGGCTGGCCCAAGGCACGATTTACCCGGACGTGATTGAATCCGCTGGTTCCAAGACCGGCAAGGCCCATGTCATCAAGTCACATCATAATGTCGGCGGCTTGCCCAAGGACATGAAGCTCAAACTGGTCGAGCCATTGCGGGAATTGTTCAAAGATGAAGTTCGGGAAATTGGTTTGGAATTGGGACTGCCTTCAGAAATGATCCACCGCCACCCCTTCCCTGGGCCCGGCTTAGGTGTTCGAATTTTGGGCGAGGTGAAACTGGAATATGCCGAATTGTTACGCCGTGCCGACGCGATTTTCATTGAAGAGTTATACCGCCACGGGCTTTACGAAAAAACCAGCCAAGCTTTTGCTGTGTTTTTGCCGGTGCGTTCGGTAGGTGTGATGGGAGACGGACGCCGTTATGATTATGTGGTAGCTTTAAGGGCAGTGGAAACCGTGGACTTTATGACGGCCCACTGGGCACATCTGCCTTATGAATTTCTCGACTTGGTTTCACGCCGTATTATCAACGAAATTCCTGGCATTTCCCGCGTCGTTTACGATATTTCCGGCAAACCACCGGCAACGATTGAATGGGAGTAATGTTGCTAGATTTGCGATGATATTCCAGCGCCTAATCACTTTATCGATCAACCTAGGAAGAAAGAACAATGAACTGGGAAAACACACCTCAACGTTATGGATTTATGGCTGTTGGCCTACACTGGTTCATGTTTTTATTGTTAGTGGTAGTTTATTCATGCATAGAATTGCGTGAACTCTTCCCCAAAGGTAGCGAACCGCGCGATCTTCTAAAAACCTGGCATTTCATGCTTGGGTTATTAGTATTCGCGCTGGTTTGGTTACGCTTGGCGGTTCGTCTGTCAGGTTCGGTTCCCCTCGCGGGCCAAGAATCGGATTGGCAGACTATACTGGCTAAATTTGTCCATTTCGCTTTGTATATGCTGATGATACTCATGCCTTTGCTCGGTTGGCTGATGCTCAGTGCCGCTGGCAAGCCAATTCCCTTTTTTGGGCTAACTTTGCCTTCGTTAATCAGCGAAGACAAAAACATTGCCCAATTTCTAAAAGAGACGCACGAAACTCTCGGAACCATCGGCTATTTCCTGATTGCAGCTCATGCCTTGGCTGCCTTGTACCATCACTTCATCAAGAAAGACGGCACACTGTTTCGAATGCTCAATCATTAAATGGAAAGGGATCAAGCACAAATCGACAAAGATTGGATGACCATTGCATTGGAACTAGCCCGTCATGCCGAAACATTGTCAGAAGTACCCGTTGGTGCGGTTCTCGTCAAGCATGAAAGCTTGGTGGCGAAGGGTTGGAACTGCCCAATCTCAACGCTAGACCCCACTGCTCATGCCGAAATCATTGCCCTTAGATCAGGCGCTTTGGCGACAAACAATTACCGTTTGATTGACACTACCCTTTACGTCACCTTGGAACCCTGCGCCATGTGCATGTCAGCCATTGTCCATGCGCGGGTGAAGCGATTGGTGTTTGGTGCGCAAGACCCCAAGCGAGGGGCGGTATGCAATGCCCTACGTCTGGCCGAAGCAGATTTTCTCAACCACAAGGTGGAGTGGACAGGGGGGGTATTGGAAGAAGATTGCTCGCAGTTGCTCAAAGATTTTTTTCGCCACAGACGATAAACCCGACTCGGTTGGGAAACCGAGTCGGGTCAGATCAAATCATTACTTGCCGGAAGCCTTGGTTTCAATCTTGGCGGCTTTCCTCAATTCTTCGATATGTTGCTGAACCTTTTGATCGATGAGCATCTTGCGTATCTGCTCCTTGATGTCTTCAAACGGCGGCGGTGTCAATTTGCGGGCATCTTCACGCTGAATGATGTGCCAGCCAAATTTGGTTTTTACCGGTGCCGAAGTCGTCTCGCCATTCTTCAAAGATGCCACGGCATTAGAAAATTCCGGTAGCGTCTGCGTTGGATTCATCCAACCCAAATCCCCGCCATTCTGTTGAGCCGCAGGGTCTTTGGAGTATTTCTTAGCCAAATCGGCAAACTTACTGCCTTGTTTGAGTTTAGCCAACACCTCGTTTGCCTCGGCCTCGGTTTCAAGCAAGATATGCCGTGCCTTAAACTCGGTCAAATCAGCCCCGGCAATCTTGGTGTCATACACCTTCCTGCACTCCGCATCGGTCACGGTGATGCCTCTGCGGACATTGTCGATGGCTGCCTGCGCCAACACATCACGGACAGAATTTTCCAAACGTCCTGCCGTGGCCGGACTATTTTGCAAATTCTGATTTTCCGCTTCTTGACGCAACAACTCATGGTTGACTAAGTATTCAATGGCCTTGTCTTCAGGGACTTTCTGATCAGGGTTTTGTTTGCCAATTTCAGTCACCAGGCTATTGAGGGCGTTTTTGCTTATGCCTCTGCCGTTAACCGTAGCCACCGTATTTTCCGGGCTTAACGTGGAGCTTTTGTCCGATGATGTACCCTTGCCGCCCGTAGTGCTGCATCCCTGCAACATTAATAAAGAGACTAGAAAAGCGGGGAAAATCACATAAGATGTTTTCATGTAAAGTTCCTTAAGCCTATTTTTTGAGCGGGTTAGTCACTGGCGCTGCTGGTTGAGCCGGTGTGGCGGGCTTTGCGGTGGTCGGCGGGACGACGACAGGTGCTGCTGGCTGAGGTGCCGGCACTGGCGTTGCAGCCTGCGGTACGGCTGCTCCATCTGGATTTTGGGTCGGTGGCGGTGACGGGGGCGCCAAGCGTTCAATCTTTGCCGCTGCTTTCAAGTCCTCGACATGTTTTTGCAATTTCTGCCCGACGATGACATTACGGAATTGCTCTTTCACAGCGTCATAAGGAGGCGGGGTCTGTTCGCGTGAGTCCTCTCTCTGAATGACATGCCAACCGAATTGGCTTTTGACTGGCGCAGGGGCCGTTTCACCATTTTTCAGAGTTGCCACGGCTGATGAAAATTCAGGAACCATTTGCTGTGGGTTAAACCAGCCCAATTCACCGCCATTTTGTTTGGCACTAGGATCTTTTGACAATTTTTTTGCCAAGTCCTCAAATTTTGCACCTTTCGCCAACTTGGCCAAAACATCCTTGGCGGCTTCTTCAGTTTCTAACAATATGTGACGCGCCTTGAATTCTGTATTCTTCATAGCCGCTACCCGGGTGTCATATTCCTTTTTGAGTTCCTCTTCCGTCACTGTGGCAGTTTTGCGGAAATTCTCGACACTCGCCTGCACCAAGATTTCCCTACCGGCATTTTCGATTTTTGAAGCAATCGTCGGGTCCTTCGCCAAATTTTGCTTTTCCGCCTCCTGGCGCAACAACTCGCGGGCAATCAGACCATCAATCACTTTATCTTCGGGAATGCCCTGCCCACCACTGCGCTGAGACATTTCAGCCATGATGGACTGCAACAACGCCTTGCTAATGGGTTGTCCGTTGACGATGACCACGGTTTCTTCCGCTGTCAGTTTAGGACCGGCAGAGGATGGCGGCGGCGCGGAAGCCAAGGCCGAACTTTTTTGAGCATTGTCGGTTTGCGGGTTGTTGCAAGCAGCAAAAACAAGTAGGCTGGCAACGGCGGTGACACAAAGGGCTTGTCTTTTCATTCAATAATCCTATTTTAATTTGCAAGTCGTTCGAATTCAGTAGGTGTGTAAGCTTTAATGCTTAATGCATGGATGTCAGTCCGCATCATCTCCCCCAGCGCCTCATACACCAATTGATGACGCCGGATCAAAGTCTTTCCTTCAAATGCCTCACTAACAATTGTCGCATAAAAATGACCTCCGCCACTCTCTTGGACACCTCGATGACCAGCATGGCTTTGACTGTCATCATAAATGTCCAGCTTGACTGGAGTGAGACCTTGTTGAAGCAATTGCTTGATTTTTTCGCTACGGGTAGACATTAGAATACCTTTTTGAAAGGCTTAACCGTGACACGGGCATAAACCCCTGCCAATTGATAAGGATCGGCAGCCGCCCATTCTTCAGCCAACGGCAAACTGGAAAATTCTGCCACAATTAGGCTGCCGGAAAAACCTGCCGGACCTGGGTCTTCTGCATCGACGGCGGGATGCGGCCCGGCCAACACCAGACGACCTTCGTCTTGCAAGGCTTGCAGTCTTGCCAAGTGAGCAGGACGGGTTTGCTTGCGCAATTCCAAGCTATCGGCATTGTCTTCTGCAATAACGGCGTACAACATGATTATTTCTCCTCTGCGTCGGTTTCTGGCTCAGGTTCTGGGTCTGGCAAGTGGCGGGACAGGTAAAACGATTGCAGCAGTACGAACACAAACGTCAGCCCCAACATGCCGAACAACTTAAAATTAACCCAAGTATCGGTCGAGAAATATGACATCACGTAATAATTGACACCGCCTATCAAAAAGAAAAAGAATGTCCAACTCAGGTTGAGCGTTCGCCAAATTTCAGATGGCATACTTAAATTGCCACCCATCATGCGTTCAATCATGGTCTTTTCACCCAACCATTGGCTGGCTAAAAACAAGAAACCAAACAGCCAATTGACGACGGTTGGCTTCCATTTGATAAACTGCTCATCCTGCAAATACAGGGTCAGCCCACCAAAAACCAGAATGATCACCAAAGTCATCAGGTGCATGGTCTCGAACTTCCGGGTTTTCAGCCAAGCAACCAGCACTTGCAGGATGCTGGCGACGATAGCCACTCCCGTGGCTACATAGATGTCGAATACCTTATAGGCGATGAAGAACAGTACAATCGGGAAAAAGTCGAAAAGCAGCTTCATGTTGTTTTAAATGAATAGATGGTTAGGTTCCGCGGCCAAGTTGGATGCGCCTTCGAAGCGAGACTTTCCGTAGGCATGAGATTAATAATCGGATTGTGCTTGGGGCTGGCTTTAGCTTAAGTTTAATCGAATGACTATTTTAACCATAATCAATATAAAATTCACTTCCAATCAACAAAAACGGTCGATAATCCAAGGTAAAAATGAACGAACAAATAAAATTAGAACTGGAAGCAGCCACATTTCGACGGCTCTTAGCCCATTTGCAAGAACGCACTGACGCGCAAAACATCGATTTGATGATTCTCGCAGGCTTCTGTCGCAACTGCTTAGCCAAATGGTACAGTGCCGAGGCAAAAGCTCGCAGTTTGGAGATTGACTACGCAGCCGCGCAACAAATCATTTATGGTATGCCCTATTCCGAATGGAAAGACAAACATCAAACTGAAGCGACACCCGAACAACTCGCTGCGATGGCGGAAATTCAACGGCGACAGCAAGAAAACGGGCATTAAGAAAGCAACCTAGGATAGGGTGCAGCAACTCCCTGACTCCAAAGACGTATAAAGTATTCTTTTTGCGAACCTTGTCTTTGGAGTTTGGCAACTTGGCAGATGCTACTTGCAGTCAGCTACAAAACCTCAGCCAGATTGCCTTTTTCTTCCAACCATACCTTGCGATCACTCGCCCGCTTTTTTGCCAATAACATGTCCAAATGTTGATCGGTTTCCACTCCGTCCGCCAAGCTTAATTGAATCAATCGGCGGGTATCGGGGTTCATGGTGGTTTCACGCAGTTGGGACGGGTTCATTTCGCCCAAGCCTTTAAATCGCTGAACATTGACCTTGCCCTTTATCTTTTCCGCCTCAATTCGATCCAACACGCCTTTTTTCTCGGCATCATCGAGCGCGTAGTAAACCGATTTCCCCACATCAATGCGATACAATGGCGGCATCGCGACGAACACATGTCCGGCAGCCACTAAAGGCCGGAAATGGCGGACAAACAAAGCACACAGCAAAGTGGCAATATGATTGCCGTCGGAATCGGCATCGGCCAATATGCAAATCTTGCCATAGCGAATATTGCCAATTTCCGGGGAACCGGGGTCCACGCCCAAAGCCAAAGCGATGTCATGCACTTCCTGCGATGCCAATACACTGTCAGATTCGACTTCCCAAGTGTTCAGAATTTTGCCGCGCAAAGGCATGATGGCTTGGAATTCCCGTTCACGAGCTTGTTTGGCGGACCCGCCAGCGGAATCGCCTTCCACTAGGAACAACTCGGTCAAGCGGGTGTCCTGCGAAGCGCAGTCAGCCAACTTACCGGGCAAGGCAGGGCCGGAAGTGACTTTCTTGCGCACCACTTGGCGGCTGGCTTTGAGGCGCTTCTGTGCGCTTTCGATAATTAATGTGGCGATGCTCTCACCGGTCGCCGGGTGTTGGTTCAACCACAGACTGAATGCATCCTTGACCACGCCAGAAACAAACGCCACGCATTCACGCGAGCTCAGCCGTTCCTTGGTTTGCCCGGAAAATTGAGGTTCCTGCAATTTTACCGACAACACGAACTGGCATTTTTCCCAGACATCTTCCGGGGCGATTTTCACGCCACGCGGCAGCAAGTTGCGAAAGTCGCAGAATTCCCGAATCGCATCCGTCAAACCGGCGCGTAAGCCGTTGACATGGGTTCCACCCTGCGGGGTAGGCACCAGATTGACATAGCTTTCGGTGACGACTTCTTTGACTTCATCCGCCCACACCAAGGCCCATTCGGCGGCTTCGCCGGCAGATTCCATATTTCCTGTAAAGGGTTGCAAGGGGATGCATTCGACATGGCCGATCTGATCCAGCAAATATTCGGGTAGGCCATTTTCGTAATACCAGACGGTTTCTTCGGCGGTGTTGTCATCCTTCAAGCTTATGCGCAAGCCCGGACAGAGCACAGCCTTGGCCCTTAACAAATGTTTCATCCGCGAAACAGATAGTTTGGGCGTGTCAAAATAACGCGCTTCCGGCCAAAAGCGCACCACGGAACCGGTGTCACGAACCTTGCAGAACCCAATTTCGGATAGCTCTGAGGTTTTATCACCTTGGGCATAACTCATCCCATAGATTTTGCCACTCCGACGAATTTCCACTTCCAAACGTGCAGACAAGGCATTCACCACCGACACCCCTACCCCGTGCAAACCACCGGAGAATCGGTAATTCTTGTGGGAGAACTTGCCACCGGCATGAAGTTTGGTCAAAATCACCTCAACCCCGGAAATGCCTTCTTCCGGGTGGATGTCCACCGGCATTCCTCGCCCGTCGTCGCGCACTTCCACTCCCCCGTCTGCCAAAAGCCTGACTTCGATGGATTTGGCATAGCCCGACAAGGCTTCATCCACGCTATTGTCGATGACTTCTTGGGCAAGATGGTTGGGGCGGGTTGTATCGGTGTACATGCCGGGACGTTTACGCACCGGGTCTAGGCCGCTCAGCACTTCAATGGCGGAGGCGTCGTATTGTTCACTCATGGTTTCAAGACTAGGGAGTTGGGCGTGGGCTTCAGGCCGTTGAATAAAATTCGTATTGATCCTTTAAATTATAACATGCCTAATTATTGAACCCTTGTTGAGTATTTTCAATATACCGTTTGCATTACCGAATAGCCACGGAGGGTCAGCGCGAACTGTTCCAAGCATTGGATACGGGTTTGTTCCGCCTGACTGCACCATTCGCGCAAGGCTTCAAGGCGGCTTTCATGGCTTAACCCGGCGGTGGTCCATAATTCCCGCAGTTGTTGCTTAAACTGATAAACAATCGCCAAGGTTTGGCTTACTTCCAATGCATTGGTCAAATCTGCAACCACTAGATTATCCTGTCGGAATACTTTTCCATTCACTAAAGGTTTGGCTTTTTTCAACAATTTTTTGGTTTTCGCGTCAGCCTGTTTGATTTCTGAATTTAATACCGGGTCAATGACACTCCGGCTATAGAGCGCCATCACATGGACACGATTTTTTAGCACTGCCAATATGGTTTCGGCATCGACCATGGGTTTGGCCCAATCAATTTTTGATTTTAAAGCCGTTCTTTTGATACGCGCCAATCTGAACAGTGACAGGATACGTATATAGCCCCAGCCGAGGTCAAATTCAAACCACCGGACGGATAATTTTGCTGACGAGGGATAGGCATGGTGATTGTTATGCAATTCTTCACCGCCAATGAAAAAGGCAATCGGCAACAAATTGGTCGAGGCATCCTGAGTTTCAAAATTGCGATAACCTAAATAATGGCCCAGTCCATTGACAACACCCGCCGCCCAAAAGGGTATCCAGATCATCTGTATGGCCCATAGCGTGAGACCTAGAGGGCCAAACAATACCAATTCCAATGCCAATAGCACAACAATGCCCCAATTCCGCCAAGGGGTGTAAAGATTGTTTTCCAGCCAATCATTGGGAGTGCCGAACCCGTATTTATTGATCGTTTCGAGGTTTTGAGTCGCTGAGTCGTATAATTCAGCGCCTTCTCGCAAGACCTTGCCAATACCTAATATAATGGGGCTATGAGGGTCATCCTTGGTTTCACATTTCGAGTGATGCTTGCGGTGGACGGCAACCCATTCCTTAGTGAGCATCCCAGTAGTTAGCCATAACCAAAACCTGAAAAAATGACTCACGATAGGATGTAAATCCAAAGCCCTATGGGCTTGGCAACGATGAAGGTAAATGGTTACGCTGGCAATCGTTATGTGGGTCAGAATCAAACCAACTATAATGAGTTGCCAAACAGAAAGGGAAAGTAAACCAGTGGCCATTAAAATGCTCTTTAGAATTTCGCGCAGAATGCGCTGGGTGAAAGGGTTTCCATTAAGGATTGTTAGCGGGTGTCGCGGTAATACGGGAAGTTTGGAACAGGTTAAATCGAAGAGATCGAACTTACGCTAAACAGACTTGGCGTGTGACTTAACAAACCCAACAACAAACTACAGCATAATTTTTGCATTTACAAGTTTTATTTTATTTTTGTAAACCGACCCGGTTTTTTAATCCGATTCGGATGGGTTGGAGCTTCATTATTCAACCACTTCGGTTCGGTATCGCCAAACTTTTAGCGTATCTGACCAGTAGCTTGACGGCAATCCTGCTTTGAGTTTGAGATGGTTCAAAAACTCTACCGGTTCGGGCAGTTGCTCCCAAACCGATGGCAAAAACGTCCCGCGCCTAGAACCTTCAGCCAGTATCAAGCCATCAAGCCCAGCCTGCATTTGATCCAACAGGTTCTGCTCCGAGGTAAACGTCATCGGCTCGGCAGGGGTAAGCAAAGACAGGTGGATTTCCAATAAATCCAGTTCGTTTTCTCGCAATGGGGGGAACCGCGGGTCTTGAAACGCCGCAGAATAGGCGTTTTCTGCAATGTCTTCGGCCAGTGGACGGGCAGCTTCCAAGCGACCAATACATCCTCGCAGCTCACCGAGTTTCTCCAAGGTGACGAATGTGGCACGGACGGCCTTCAATTCTTGTGGCAAATTTGCCATTTCTACTCTCAAGGGTCTGCCATGCTGGAGTCCATGACGAATGGAGTCACGCGCCAACTTGAGCAGATAGTTTTGCTGATCTTCGCTCAGTGAACACTTATTCGAAGGCATAGGCACCATACCCGACCACACGGTCTTTTGAACCAGCGGTGTCGCCGGAATTGCGCAAATCAATAGTTTCCGCCTTCAGCCCGCGTTGTTTGGCGACGAGCAACAATCCGCTGACAGGCAAACGTCCGCAAGCATCATCGAAACCAATGCCTTCAGGCCGCAAGGCCATGATCGCAGCCGACGTGGCTTTGTCCATGCGCCGTGCGGTGGCGTAGTCTTGATAATGGCTAAGGTCGGAACTGATCACAATCAAAGTCTCATCCCCGCCCCATAGCCTCTCTAATACGATAGCCACTTCCTCCGGTGAGGCATCCCCGACCACGATGGGAACTAAGCTAAATGAACCGAGGACTTCTTGCAGGAAGGGAAGATGGACTTCCAAGCTATGCTCCTGTTCATGCGGTTTATCCAGTTTATGCACGAAAGCGAGGTCGGCTAACGCTGCTGAGGCTTCTTGATCGAGTGGTATCTCACCGAGGGGTGTGGCAAACCAAACCGCACTACTGAGGGCGCACCCGCGAAACCCAACCCGATGGGCCGGCCCTAACAAGACAACCCGACTTATCTGGCCTCGCCCTTGTTGAAGCCTGGCATAAACGCTGGCGGCAATGGGTCCGGAGTAAATATAACCTGCATGTGGCGCGATAATTGCCTTGGGCAAACCACCGCTAGGCGTCGTGTAATCCAGATAACTCTGAATCACGGATTGTAATTGATGTTTGTCAGCCGGATAAAACATCCCGGCGACGGCGGGTTGTCTGGTAAATTGCATCATTACCCCCAATCAGATTCTCAACCTGTTCACTTCATCGGCTCGTGGAAAATCTGCGCCGACACTGACGATGAAACTGGTGACTTCCTCAATGTCAAGATCGGATTTTACGACCTTGGATTCATGCACTAGCACGGTGAAGCCCGAGGTTGGGTTGGGCGAGGTCGGTACGAACAAGACATACCACTCTCCAGTTCGGTTGGTGACATAAGCCGGCACCCATAGCCCCTCCTTGGGATATTCGATGTAAACCACTTCCTTCCTGCCGTCAGTGTCAGAGCCAGAGAACATGTTAATGACTTTTTTCGACACCCGGTAGACCGTATTCAGGAAAGGGATTTTTTCCATCAACAAATCAACCGCATGGATGATGATGGAACGCTGGGATTTCACGATGGTGTAGCCGACGTAGGACAGTGCGGCAATGACTGAGGCAAACACTATAAATGCGAACAGGTAGCTGTCCACATAGCCATATACTCTGAAAAAGAGTCCTTCGATCAGTCCCTTAGTCAGCAGGACCACTTGCATGACGATGACAATCGGGATGAAAGCGAGAACACCGATCAAAAAATACTTGGAAAGCTGCTTAATTGAAAATGCCATTGATATACCAGTCTGCGATTGAGAATGAAAGAAATAGTGTAAAACGCAAGTGTTTCGGTGGTTATTTGACTTCTCGCCCAAGGTTGAGGGCATTGGTTTCATCTTGAGTCCTTTCCCTCTCAGACTTGGGTTTAGGTTGTACAGTGAACTGTGTGTAACCCGTCATAGCCACCATGAACATGATTAAGGCCACCCCACTCACCAGAATCCGATTCGGCTCCTCCATCCAGAAAAAAATCCATTTTGGTTTGATGAGTCCAATGATCAAAATAAGAATCGAAAGTACCACCAATGCTTTGAACATTGCAACGAGAACCGCAAGTGACATGAAAACCTCTCTATATTTTATGAAATGTGGGCTTAGTTCTTTATATTAAACAATGAAATTCCAAAAGACACTAGCCAGATTTGGCAGGTGCAGCAAAAGCCCTTGGACAGAATAGTTATCTCTGGGTTCAACAGAATGCACTCATTTTTCCAGCAATCACAGTGCTTTTCCAGATGTTTCCAATCATGTTCACTTAAGGGCAACCTAGCAGATATGAACAAATCCATTTTCGTCAGGCAACACTTAAGCGCAAATGCTGCCATTGTGAACATTTTAAGTTCGACATTCGAACCATCGGGGGTTATCATTCAATGGTTTCCACCTGTAAACTCGATTGGACATGGATTCATCACTAGGCGAAATTTTACTCTCTGGCATCAAACTCATGCTGGTCGGCATGGGCATTGTCTATCTTTTTCTGGCTTTGTTAGTTTGGGTTATTGGACTCAACTTCAAGCTTATCCAACGCTATTCTTCCGAGCCATCGTCATTGCCCTTACAGCCTAACCAAGTTCCTTCAGCGATTGGTGATGGTGAGGAAATCGATACCGAACTCGTAGCCGCAATAAGCGCTGCGATTCATCACCACCAAAATAATTGACGTGTCTCACATCTTTAGGAGTTGTTGAATGGTTAAAGCGCTAGGCATAACCGAAGTTGTTCTAAGGGATGCCCATCAATCCCTGTTAGCTACTCGCGTTCGCATAGAGGACATGCTGCCAATCTGTGGCAAACTCGACCAAGTGGGTTTTTGGTCGGTGGAAAGCTGGGGTGGGGCCACTTTCGATGCTTGCATTCGCTATTTAGGGGAAGACCCATGGGAGCGTTTACGCCTGATCAAACAGGCCATGCCCAACACCCGTCAGCAAATGTTGCTACGCGCCCAAAATCTGTTGGGGTATCGTCATTACGCGGACGATTTGGTTGACAAGTTCATCGAAAGATCGGCCGACAATGGCGTGGATGTGTTCCGTATTTTCGACGCTCTTAACGACCCCCGCAATTTTGAACGCTCGATTCAAGCCACTATTGCTTGCGGCAAACATGCACAAGGCACCATTTCCTATACAGTTAGCCCAGTCCATACCGTCGAAGCCTGGGTCGATCTAGCCAAGCGTTTGGAAGATATGGGTGCGCACTCCATCGCCATCAGAGACATGGCCGGGCTGTTGAAGCCTTATGTCGCCGAAGAACTGGTCAAGCGATTGAAAGCTTCGTTGTCGGTTCCTGTCCACATGCAGTGCCATGCCACCACAGGATTGAGCACTGCGAGCATTATCAAAGCCGTGGAGGCAGGCATCGACAATGTCGACACCGCCATCTCCACTATGAGCATGACCTATGGGCACTCTGCGACAGAAACGATTGTTGCCACCTATGAAGGGCTGGAACGGGACACTGGCTTGGATCTCAAACTGTTGGAGGAAATTGCCGAATATTTCCGCGGAGTGCGAAAAAAATATGCCCGCTTCGAAGGGGGAATGAAGGGTGTGGATAGCCGTATTCTGGTGGCACAAGTCCCCGGCGGAATGTTGACAAACATGGAGAGTCAATTGAAAGAGCAAGGGGCGTTAAATCGCTATGCCGAAGTATTGGAAGAAATTCCCCGAGTGCGGGAAGACTTGGGTTTCATTCCCTTAGTTACCCCAACCTCTCAAATTGTTGGCACCCAAGCGGTCATCAATGTTCTCGCGGGTGAGCGTTACAAAACCATCACCAAGGAAACAGCAGGTGTTCTTAAGGGTGAATATGGCATGACACCAGCGCCAGTCAACAAAGACTTACAACTGCGGGTGCTTGAAGGTGCCGAAGCCATAAGCTGCCGCCCTGCTGATTTGCTAGAACCGGAACTGGAAAGGCTAAGCCAAGAATTAAGCAAGATGGCCTCAGAATCTGCGGTCAAATTAGCCACAAACGAAGTTGATGATGTATTGACCTACGCACTTTTCCCGCAGGTCGGTTGGAAGTTCCTGCAAAATCGGGGCAACCCCTCGGCATTTGAACCGGCACCCGGCAAGGAAACACCCCCAGCAACAGTGACTACCGTCAAAGCCACCGCTGATGGAGGCAAAGCCTATACTGTCAGCGTCAATGGTCGTAGCTTTCAAGTTGAGGTTACGCCAAGCGGGTCGATTAGTTCCATGCAGGCCATCGCGCAGCCCTCCCCTTTGCAGCAAGCGGTGGGTGAAAAAAAACCCATAGTTCCTGCTTCGGGCCAAGAGGAAATGGTCAAGGCTCCCATGGCTGGCCACATTTTGCGCGTCAATGTGAAAGAAGGCCAATGGGTGGAAGCCAACCAAGTGATGGTCATCATGGAAGCCATGAAGATGGAAACCGAAGTTCGTGTCCGCAAAGCCGGTCAAGTGTTGGAAGTCTGCGTCAAAGTGGGCGACGCGGTGAACGGCAACGATGTCCTAGTGAGAGTCGGATGAGGGCGCGGGCATATGGGTAATTTTCAAGAACTTTGGCTAAGCACTGGCCTATCCAACGTTTTATGGGGCCAGTTGGTCATGATGGCAGTCGGCTTCTTGCTGATTTATCTGGCTGTTCGCAAAGGGTTTGAACCCTTGCTCTTGCTACCTATCGGGTTCGGTGCAGTCCTCAGCAATATTCCAGTGGCGGGTATCGCCGAAGAAGGTGGCTTGCTGTCTTACCTTTATTTTGGAATTAAATCAGGTATCTTCCCTTTGCTGATTTTCATGGGCGTGGGGGCGATGACCGATTTCGGACCTATGCTGGCGAATCCAAAAACGCTCTTGCTGGGTGCAGCCGCACAATTTGGCATTTTCGGCACTTTACTCGGCGCCTTGGCATTGAATTTGGTGCCCGGTTTGCATTTTACGTTCAAAGATGCGGCAGCAATTGCCATCATTGGAGGGGCGGACGGACCCACCGCGATTTATGTCGCCTCCAGGCTTGCACCCGACCTGCTCGGTGCCATCGCAGTGGCGGCGTATTCCTATATGGCTTTAGTGCCGTTGATACAACCGCCCATCATGAGGGCGCTAACCACACCCGAGGAACGTTTGATCGAGATGGAGCAACTACGGCACGTCAGCCGACCGGAAAAAATCATTTTTCCTTTGGTTTTACTGCTGCTGACTGCTGCGTTGTTGCCATCAGCCGCTCCCTTGATCGGCATGTTTTGCATGGGCAACTTAATGCGTGAATGTGGTGTTGTGGAGCGCTTAAGCAAAACCTCACAAAACGAATTAATCAATATCGTCACTATTTTTCTCGGCTTGTCAGTGGGTTCCAAGTTAAGTTCAAACGCATTTTTACGACCCGAAACCTTGGGCATTTTAGTCTTAGGCGCAATTGCTTTCAGCTTCGGAACCGCATCAGGGGTCATCATGGCAAAGATCATGAATCGCTTCAGCGAACATAAGGTCAATCCTTTGATTGGTGCTGCCGGTGTTTCCGCCGTGCCTATGTCCGCACGTGTCGCCAACAAAGTCGGTCAAGAAAGCAACCCGCATAATTTTCTGTTGATGCATGCCATGGGCCCCAATGTGGCAGGGGTGATTGGTTCCGCCGTGGCTGCGGGCGTGTTGTTGGCCTTAGTCAAATAATCGAGTCAACCCGACTAGGGCTAGATCGCTTGGTCATATTGAAATTGCCACTTGCATTGGCTTTGCTTTGTTTTTACATGAGCTTGGCTAAGGGAGACGGTCAATTTATCGTTTTGTCTTACCACGATGTCAAAGATGCAGTCGTTGAAGACGCGAGCGCAGGCAAAACGACGGTCAGTACCGAAAACTTGAAAAAGCAATTCGAGTGGCTGAAGCAGACGGGTTATCACGTTATTTCCGTAGATGATTTGTTGCAAGCTAAGGAAGGGAAAACCAATTTGCCAAGCAAGTCTGTATTGCTGAGCTTTGACGATGGGTATTCAAGCCTCTATTTCAAGGTTTATCCTTTGCTCAAGCAATACCACTACCCCGCGCTAGTCGCTGTGGTAGGCAAATGGATGGAACCCAAGCGAACTGCTGCTGGAAGCTTCCACCACGATGATGATTCCCCAGCTAATGAAAGTTTGCTGTCATGGGAGCAGATCAACGAAATGAAACGCTCCTGTTTGGTGGAAATTGCATCCCACAGCTATGATTTACACCATGGCATCCAAGGCAATCCGCAAGGGAATCTGCAACCCGCTGCCGTCACTTGGGCTTATGATCCCATCCACCAATTGTATGAAACCGATGCCGCCTATCGTCAGCGCATCCGACTAGAGCTCAAACATGCCGCCGATGCCTTATTTGCTCACATTGGCAAAAAACCCCGCGTAATGGTTTGGCCCTATGGCGAAACCAATCATTTATTGATTCAAGAGGCAAAGAATCTAGGCATGGGGATAAGCTTAGGTTTGGGCGATGGGCAGAACTCACTGGCTGATTTAAGCTATGCCCGGCGATTGCTCATTGTGGAAAATCCGAACATCGAAGAATTTGCCAAAATGGTGGAGGGGCAACGGACTCATGACAGACCCTTGAGGGTAGCCCATGTGGATTTAGACTATATCCATGACCCCGACCCGGTTCAAACCGAGCGCAATTTAGGGATGTTGCTCGACCGCATCCAGACCATGGGGGTGAATACCGTCTATTTGCAAGCGTTTGCCGACCCGGATGGGGATGGCAACGCCGATGCGCTGTATTTCCCCAATCGCCATTTGCCAGTGGCTGACGATTTATTCAACCGAACGGCTTGGCAGTTACTGACTCGCACCCGAGTAAAAGTGTACGCTTGGATGCCGGTATTGGCCTTCGGATTGAAGGTTCCTGAGGCTTGGTTTGTCCATGAATGGCGCGTAGCCGACAAACAGCGGGGGCAATCTCAAGTGCCTGCATCACAATCTGATCGAACCAGCCAACGGGAAAAGGCTTACCTGTCCACCCGTGACTATAAACGCCTGTCGCCTTTTAATTTCAAAGCCAAACGGATGGTGGGTGAAATATATGAAGATTTGGCAAAATATAATCACTTCGCAGGGATTTTGTTTCATGACGATGCGATTTTGACGGATTATGAAGATGTCACGCCGCAAGCCTTGCATTACGTCGGCAAACATTGGCAACTTCCCACCCGCCGCAATCAATTGCGTGACAATGTGGAAATGCGTATGAAATGGGCCAAGCACAAAACCCACTTGCTAGTGGAATGGACGGATTATCTGGCAAATATTGTGCGTAAAAATCATCCCGACTTGAAAACTGCCCGTAATTATTATGCTCTGCCGATATTGGAACCCAACAGCGAGGAATGGTATGCCCAATCCATGGCAAGCGGGCTTGCTTCGTATGATTATGTAGCGATTGAAGCCATGCCGTTCATGGAAAAAGCTGAAAATCCAGACGCATGGCTTGATAAACTAGTGATGGCAGTTGGTATGTATCCAGAGGGGTTGAAAAAAACGGTATTTGAATTGCAGACTGTTGATTGGAATACTCGGCTGAATATTCCCATGGAAATACTCTTGAAGCAATTTAAGCGTATGCAAGCCAAAGGGGCAATTCATCTCGGCTATTACCCTGACAATGTATATGCCGATCATCCCCGCGTCCAAGACATGGAAAGTGCGTTTGCACTTCCCCGATTCCCATAAACATCCGTAATTGGTCATCTATGGTGGTTAGTCTTGACCCCTACCCTATTATTGGCTTGGATTTGTCGTCCTTGAATCAATACTGGTTGCAGTTGGTTTCACTATTGCAGGATGGGTTACACTCAGCTTGGCAATTCTGTATTGAAAAATTTTATCTTATTCCTTGGCCCGATTTTTTATCCCATATTTCCAGCTTTATTTTTTATTACCCACTCGTGATGTCTTATGTGTGGATGATTGGAGCAGTCATATTTTATGTTTCATTTGAGCGCAAACAAGTCAACACTTGCGAACCTGTGGCGGCTTTGAAAGAGCCTCCCCCCGTATCCATTCTGGTTCCTTGTTATAATGAAGCCAACAATATCCAAGACACCTTGGAATTCCTGCTGAGCCAACAATATCCTGATTTTGAGATCATTGCCATTAACGATGGAAGCGTTGATAGCACATTGGATATCTTGCGAAGCATGGCGGAAAAACATCCCCAGATAAGGGTAATCAATCTGAGTTCAAACCAAGGCAAGGCCATGGCTTTGCGCACGGGGGCAATGCTCACCAAAAATGAATTTTTGGTTTGCATTGATGGCGATGCTTTGTTGGATACCCAAGCAGTGGCTTGGATGATGCGACATTTTCAGGATAATCCAAAAGTGGCTGCTGTGACTGGCAACCCACGCATTCGGACTCGATCCACACTGCTAGGAAAAATCCAAGTCGGAGAATTTTCAGCCATTGTTGGACTCATCAAACGCGCCCAACAAGTTTATGGAAGGATATTCACTGTTTCCGGCGTGATTGCTGGATTCCGCAAGTCCGCATTGCATAATGTAGGCTATTGGAGTAATGATATAGTCACGGAAGATATAGACATCAGTTGGAAGCTACAATTAAAAGGCTGGCATATCCACTTTGAACCCAATGCATTATGTTGGGTATTGATGCCAGAAACCATCAAAGGATTATGGAAACAGCGTTTACGATGGTCGCAGGGTGGCGCTGAAGTTTTAATACGCCATAGCAACGCAGTGTTGCAATGGAAGTCACGCCGAATGTGGCCTATTTGGTTAGAATGTGTTGCCAGCATACTATGGTCATGCTTGATATTGTTGGGTATGGGAATATGGGTTACAAGCCAATTATTGAATATTCATCAACAATTTATGCCCGTATTGCTGCCGCATTGGACTGGTATGTTGCTTAGCATAACCTGCTTGGCTCAGTTTGCAGTCAGTCTCGCCATTGATTCCCGCTATGAGCGTAAATTTGGCGGTATCGGTCGATATTATTATTGGATGATTTGGTATCCTCTGATTTATTGGATTAATAATGTATTGACTACAGTGTTTGGTTTGGTCAAGGCCATTGCCAAAAAGAGAGGACAGAGGGCAGTTTGGGTCACATCGGATAGGGGACTATTAAAGCGTGATTGAGATTATCATTAATTCACCTCATGCCCAAACAATGGGCAAACGCTTGATCAATCTCATGCTAAATCTGACTGGGTGGTGTTTATGGGCTTATTTTCTATTTCCGATTGCGGCCTTGGGCTGTTCATTACTAGACTTTTTCCTGTGCGGACAATGGACTCAATTATCATATGAGTATGTTAATGTACAACAAATACTTTTTGTTTATTTGAAAACTATCATTGCAATCATCTTCATTTGGATGGCATGGGTCGTATATGACCATGCCAAGTTATTTACTCAACCATTGAACTATCCCTTAAACCAAGTCAATGTCAGCGACTTGTCGCAGACATTTGGTGTAGCCGAGAATATTATAGATGAATGCCAAAATAGCCGATTCATTGTCGTTCATTTTGATGAAAATGGGAATATAGTCAAATTAGATAAAACCTAAAGCACCCTATTAATAACTGAGAAAATTATGCAAAATGAATCTGCTGTCAACCATTTAGCCCAAGAGACCAGCCCTTATCTCCTGCAACACGTGCATAATCCAGTCGATTGGCATCCATGGAACGACAGCACTTTGGAGCTGGCACGACGTTCGGACAAACCGATCTTGCTTTCCATCGGTTATTCCGCCTGCCACTGGTGTCACGTAATGGCACATGAATCGTTCGAGGACCCCGCCACGGCCGCAAAAATGAATGATTTATTTGTCAACATCAAGGTGGACAGGGAGGAACGACCCGATTTGGACAAGATATACCAATTAGCCCATCAATTATTGTCGCGTCGATCCGGCGGTTGGCCGCTTACCGTATTTCTCAATCCTAAAGATTTAGTGCCATTTTTCACCGGCACTTATTTTCCTAAAGAATCCCGTTACAACTTACCGGGGTTTGTCCCTTTATTGGAAAAAGTAAGCGACTATTATCATGAAAACACATCCAGCTTGGAGCAAGGCAAGGAACAGTTCATTAATGCCCTAAACTCCATCACCGGTAAAGGATCGGTATCTTCAACGATGGATGTGAGTTTGCTGTCCCGAGTCACTAAGGAAATGGAGAAGGGTTATGATCCAGTTTGGGGAGGTTTTGGAAGCGCCCCCAAGTTTCCACATCCCACCAGTTTGGATTTTTTACTCCGCCGTCATGCGCGTGAGGATGATAGCCTGGCTTTGCACATGGCTTTATTCAGCTTGAGAAGAATGGCTGAGGGGGGCATTTACGATCAGCTTGGCGGTGGCTTTTGCCGCTACTCGGTCGATGCCGAGTGGAACATCCCCCACTTTGAAAAAATGCTTTATGATAATGGCCCATTATTAGGACTTTATTGCCAGGCTTGGCAAATCACAAGTGAAGAATTGTTCCGCAATGTCGCCATCGAAACTGCCGAGTGGGTTTTGCGGGAAATGAAATCGCCAGAAGGAGCATTTTACTCTAGTTTAGATGCCGATTCAGAAGGGGAAGAGGGACGTTTTTATGTTTGGAATAGACAACAAGTCAAATCTTTATTGAGCAAAGAAGAATTTGAATTGGTCTCGCTATATTACGGGTTGGGTGAAACCCCCAATTTTGAAGGTCATTGGCATTTGTATGTGGCTTTATCAAAATTAGACTTGGCAGCCTCGTTGGGTATTGACGTACAGGCCGCTGAGAAGTTGCTAATCTCGTCAAAAAGCAAACTAATGGCAACAAGGGCTACTCGTATACGTCCGGGGCTTGACGATAAAATCTTGACATCTTGGAATGCATTAATGATTAAAGGCTTGTCCATGGCCGGACGAATATTGCATAGGGAAGATTTCAGCGAGGCGGCAGTTCAAGCCTTTAATTTTCTCAAGGCAAATACCTATCATGAAGGAAAATTGCTCGCCACATGGAAAAATGGTCAGGCGAGGTTTCCTGCTTATCTGGATGATTATGCATTCCTGCTAGATGCCGCACTGGAGTTGTTGCAAAACCGCTGGGATCACTCCGTTTTGAACTTTGCAATATCCCTTGCCGAGGATTTATTGGAGCGTTTTGAAGATGAAGTCAATGGTGGATTTTTCTTCACTGCCCACGACCATGAGAATCTGATTCATCGCCCCAAATCAATGATGGACGAAGCCATGCCATCCGGTAATGGAGTGGCTGCATTGGCGCTGAATAGATTGGGTCATTTGTTAGGCGAAGAACGTTTCATGCGTTCGGCAGAACGCACACTAAAAGCAGCCATGCAGGACATGACCCATTATCCACAAGGCTATGGGTCGTTGTTAAATGCATTCGATGAATGGGCATGCCCACCTCAAATCGTCATCATTCGGGGT
>CAIYXP010000526.1 GCA_903930145.1 uncultured Methylococcaceae bacterium | reverse complement strand
CCGCTGACATGGAATTCGTCCAGTCGCACGACGGCGACGCCGCCAAGCTGCAACTCTTCCGCGCCGTCTCCAAAGAGGATGCATGTCGTCCTGTCAGTCCAGTCAACCAAGCGAGAGTTTATTTCGCTACCGACCACCAAGACCCGCTTGGCATTGCCCGCCCGGATATATTGGTCGGCGACACTTAAAGCGAAAATAAAACCAGAACAGGCCGCTTGCACATCGAAAGAAGCGCAATTTCTAATATTCAACCTCTGTTGCAAAAGGCAGGCTGTGCTTGGAAAAACCCTGTCGGGTGAACTAGTGGCAAGGACAATCAGATCAATGTCTTCGGCATTCCGCCCGGATTCGGCAATAGCCTGCAAAGATGCAATCTCGGCCATGCTCGAAGCCGTCTCATGGGCAGCAGCTATGTGCCTCGAAAATATGCCGGTACGTTCAAGTATCCATTCATTGGTGGTATCCACCATCTTGGCAATGTCATAGTTTGTCCGAACGGTTTCGGGCAAATAGCCTCCCGTTCCGGCAATTCTGGAATATCGGCTCACGCGGACATCCCTTCTGCTATCAACTCAGCCATCCTCGCCCCGATTTTTTCAGGCACGGCATGTTCGATTTCCAAAATCGCGATTTCGATAGCTTTAGCGAAAGCCACACAATCAGCATTGCCGTGGCTTTTGACGACAATGCCTCGCAAGCCGACCAAACTGGCACCATTATACTGCCTTGGGTCAAAGCGTTTTCTAAACGTGCGTAGCACTGGCAACGCAATCAATCCAGCTAGCTTAGTCAGTAGGTTTTCGGAAAAGGCTTGTTTCAATGCCTCACTGATCATTTTTGCCAAGCCTTCGCTGGTCTTCAATGCTACATTCCCAATAAATCCATCAGTGACCACAATGTCCACGTCCCCGGTGTAAATATCGTTACCCTCCACGGAGCCAATGAAATTGATGTGGGATTCCGCAATCAATTTCATTGCTTGCTTGACTTGTTCGTTGCCTTTGATTTCTTCTTCGCCAATGTTTAGCAACCCCACTTTTGGATTGGGGTTATGTTCCACTGCTTTGACCAACTCATACGCCATGATCGCGAACTGACGCAAATGCTCCGCGCTACTATCGACATTCGCCCCTAAATCCAAAACATGCGTATGCCCATTTAACGAAGGGACGACACCAATAATCGCAGGACGGTCTATGCCCGGAATGGTTTTTAGGACGAATTTTGAAATAGCCATCAATGCACCCGTGTTCCCTGCGCTTACACAGGCCGCAGCCTTTCCTTCCTTGACCAGATCAATGGCCACCCTCATAGAAGAGTCCTTTTTGTTTCGCAGCGCCTTAGAGGGGGGTTCATGCATTTCCACTATTTCGGAGGCATGACGGATAGCCAGTCGATTGCCCAGATAGGGTGAACTGGCCAATGCCTGTGTTAGGACTCCCTCGTCTCCAACCAAAATCAAATCTACCTTTTGATTGTGGTTCAAAATTTCCAAGGCAGCAGGCACGACCACTTGAGGGCCAAAGTCCCCACCCATGGCATCAAGGGCTATCGTGGGATGGTCATTCATTGGGCGCACCGCTCGGTAACCGAACTTAGTTCTGACATTTGAATATTATTATAAAGGCCCACCTCGCGCTGAGGCGGCAAGGGCTATGCAAATTCAAAACGAACGTCGAAAAACTTATTCGTCTGCTTCAATATTCGCTTTGGATGCTATGACTTTCCGTCCACGGTAGAAGCCGTCTGGACTGACGTGGTGGCGCAAGTGGGTTTCGCCTGTGTTAGGCTCTATGGAGAGTGCCTTTGCCGTCAATGCGTCATGCGCACGGCGCATGCCACGCTTTGAACGGGTTTTACGATTCTGTTGTACAGCCATGGGATAATTCCTCGTGATTCATTATTTTTTCAATTTAGCCAAAACGGCAAATGGATTGGGACGCTTCTGGGCTTCCTGCGCGGGTTCGCTTGGCTTAGCCATGGATACCCCGCACTTTTCGTGCTGCGGTATGGAGGGGACAGCCAATAACAACTCCTCTTGGACTATGTCAGACAGGGGAATGCTTTCCTCTTCCAGCAACAATGGTTCGTATGAATCGGGTAGCAAATCGGCCTCATCAATCGACCCTACCACCGCCAAGCTTACTGGACCATTAACTGTCCAAGGGATTGAACCCAAGCAACACTGGCATTGCAGCACTAGCTCTGCCATCACCACACCCGTCACTACAGCATATTTGCCGTCTTTTCCGAACTCCAACTCAAACTTTACCTCTCCCGCTTGGTCGAGCAGGACATCCTGCAAGCGGGTCATTTTAGATAAGGGGAAAGACCCCTTAAACCTACGATGTTTATCCGCCAACGCCAAGGGATCAATGTATTCGGGCAAATGTTCGACCATAATCTGTCAATGATACCTAGAAACCTATAAAACTGTCAAAATTATCTGACCAAACCCAACAGGAGAGTCCATGGAATTCCAAGCTTCATTTAACAAACGACTGGTTCTTGCTTCAAGTTCACAATATAGGCAACAACTGCTGTCAAAATTAGGTATCCCATTCGAAACGGCATCACCTTGCATTGACGAAACGGCAAGAACGGGGGAATCTCCTGTACAACTGTCGATAAGGCTGGCCGAGGAAAAAGCTCGTGCGTTACAGTTGCTGTTCCCCTCCCATTTGATCATTGGGTCTGACCAAGTTGCCTTTTTGGAAGGGGTGCAACTTTGCAAACCCGGCAATCATGAACGCACAGTTGAGCAGTTGCGCGCCACATCGGGCAAGACCGTGGCGTTTTTCACCAGCGTATGCGTGTTGGAATCGGCAACCGGAGAAGCGCTCACGGAAACCGATAAGACCATCGTCCAATTCCGCCCGTTGTCAGAAACCAAAATAGAGCGCTACGTTTTGCTAGAACGCCCTTTCGATTGTGCCGGCGGGTTCAAATCAGAAGGTTTAGGCATAGCCTTATTCGAAAAGCTGGAGACAACCGACCCCAACGCACTCATCGGCTTACCGCTGATCAAGCTAGTCGGACTGTTGGAAAAGTTCGGCCTGGAAATCCCATGCGCCTGATTTTCCTGTCTACCATCGGTTATAGTAACCCAAAACACGCTCCACATAATTTTGGGTTTCGGCGATGGGCGGGACTTGATAGCCGGAGCGCTTCACTCTATTTTCGCCGGAATTGTAAGCCGCCACTGCCAATTTGAGGTTGGATGGGAACATATCCAGCAGGTCGCTAAGATAACGTGCGCCACCTTCAACATTTTCTTGCGGGTCAAACCGGTCGCGCACCCCGTAACGGCTGGCCGTGGCTGGCATGAGTTGCATCAAACCTGCCGCGCCCTTGTTGGAGACAGCTTCGGGATTGTAGCCAGATTCGGCACGAATGACAGCATGCAACAAGGCAGGGTCAAGATCGTATTTATAGGCGGCGGCATTGATGATCGGTGCAAGTTCCTCCTTCTTTTGTGATCGGGAGGCACTTAACTGTGGTCTTGACTGCCAAGCGGGGTTGCCATTGATGCTTGACCTTCCTGCACTACTTTTGACATACGAAAATGCTGGGGGGCTGCGTAAAATAATCTTGTAGCCCGAATGCTTAGGCTTGTCGGTATAAAACACATGGCCCGAGCGATCCACAAATTTGTAAACATCGGCCAACACATTCATTGACAGGGCAGACATCATCAACGCAACAACAAACGGCACTAAGAATCTTGACATATCTCGTATCCGATCAGGCTTTTTTCAAATCAAGGAGGTGGGGAATTCCCCACAGAGTGGCTTTTTCACCACAACGACTATTATACGGATAAAATCGCCAGAGTGAAAACACCTAAAGCATCGACTGCCAGGTCAATCGCGCTATGTTGATATGCTAACTTATTGATTTACAGCAACCCTAATATTTGACATGTCTCGCAATCCGTGACTGGAAAACCGGATTTCCTAATGTATTCTCAGAAATACGATATTTTTATGCCTAACCGAAGCACAGCCCCATTTTCTAGCAAGCCAGTCATCAATTTATCATTAGTAAGTTATTGATTATTCATTATACATAGCGCGATTGCCCTACATCGACTGCTTGATTCCGAGCTTGACCAAACGAACCTCCACGGCGTTAATTCCGCGCTGGAGCCGTTCTGCGAGCATTTCAAGGGGCATGCCCGATTGAAAATCCCGTAACAGCGCGTCATCCTCATCCTTTGTCCAAGGCTTGCCAGCTTGTGTCCTACCTTGCTCTTTCCACCATTGCTTAGGCGCAGGCCTGAGGCCATCCACTGATTCATAAAAGGTTTGTTGCTCAATCAATCCCAAACGGACCAAGCGAGATTGAATGGCGCCTTTCGACCTTTGATGTTTTTCGACCATCGCCTCTAACGTTAGTCTTGCTTTAAATTCCTCAGTTAGTTCTTCGTCCTCTTTGGCATCCCATGGATTACCAGCCCTAGTCGGTGAAAGTCTAGTTGAGTCCGACAAATCTTGTTGCTGAAGATCGG
>CAIYXP010000525.1 GCA_903930145.1 uncultured Methylococcaceae bacterium | reverse complement strand
TCATCGAACTGCCCCCGTACCGACTGCCGACCACCCGCCAAATCATTTTGAGGGCTTGGCATGAGGTTCGCCATTTCCTCAAACGGGCATCCAAATTCATCACCCTAGGTGTCGTGGCGGTTTGGGTGTTGACTCATGTGCCTTTCGATGTGCCTCCTGCCAGTGCTGAAACTTTGGCCGGTCATATCAGCACTTGGCTGGCGCCAGTATTGTCCCCGATTGGCATAGACGCGCAATTGTCAGTTGTTTTAATCTTTGGTTTTGTCGCCAAGGAAATCGTCATTGGCTCTTTGGCTGCGATATATGGCTTGGAAGGGGATTCTTTGATGGGCTTGATGGCGCAGAAATTGGATTGGGTGCAAGCCTATAGCTTCATGCTGTTTACCCTGATTTACACTCCCTGCCTGTCCGCCGTGGCAACCTTGCGCAACGAATCGAAAAGTGTTGCCTTCATGTTTGCATCCATCGTTTGGTCTTTGCTATTGGCTTGGGCGGCCAGTTTTGTGTTTTATCAAGGAGCTAGGGCGTTAGGGCTTTAGTCGGGTGTAGTGCAAACAGTTAATTTTAGTTTAGATTCCATTGCAATAAATGCCAAGCTCTTATATTATCTGCACTGTTGTTATTTTGATAATAATTGTTGCAAATATATTACAGGAGCATGACTATGTTAAGACAACAGTTTTTTGCATTGGTGTTTACTGGGCTGGCGGGACTGACCACCGCCCAAGCGGATGATGATTTCCTAGATGATCGCTTTTATGTCGCCCCTTTTGGAACCTATGTCCATGGCGGGGGTAACCGCAACTCCTTCGATGGTTGGGGTGGAGGCATGGGGATCGGCAAAATCATCAATGAGCATTTCAACATTGAAGTCAAAGGCTTCTGGCAACAATTCAATGGTCGCCCTAGGTCAATGGATACTCTTAATCAGGATCTTTATCGCTACAATGCCGACTTCACGGGCGGTACGATTGATTTGCAATACTTCTTCTTCCGTGATGCCTTCTCCCCTTATGTGGTCGCAGGTGTCGGCGGCATGAACACCAGCATTCGAGCCCCCCAAGGGCCCGTTTTTTGGCCGTATGGGCCAGGCGGGTGGGGCAATCAGCCGGAGTTTATTGGGTATACTAAAGGTTCTGGCAGTTCGACCACTTCATTCATCTTCGAGACTGGACTCGGTGCCACCTATGAAATCTTGGATAATTTCTTGGTTCGGGCTGACGTGCGTTACCGCTTGGATACTTCTCCAGCATCACATAATTCTTCCAACCTCAGTGTGTTTAATGACCTGCTCGTAAACGTCGGCTTCATGGTTCCGTTAGGCGACAAGCCCACCAAAGTGGCGGCTGTGGCTCCGGTGGATGATTGCTCCACCAAAGACGATGACCATGACGGCGTGAACAATTGTGACGACAAATGCCCAGGCACCGCCAAAGGCACGAAAGTTGACGAATATGGCTGCCCAATCAAGATCGAGTTGAAAGGCGTCAACTTCAATTTTGATTCGCCTGAATTGACCGAAACCGCTAAGACCATTCTGAATAAGGTGGCCAACGACCTCAGCGTCTATCCGCTGAAGAAGACCATCGAAGTCAGAGGCTTTGCCAGCGAGGAAAAGAAAGAGCAAGCAGAGCACAACTTGAGGCTGTCACAGCGCCGTTCGGAGTCGGTTGTCAATTATCTGAAATCCAGAGGCGTCGCCAATAAGATGATCGCCAAAGGATTCGGTACCGCCTATCCGATAGCCGACAACTCCACCGAAGCGGGCCGTATCAAGAACCGCCGTGTTGAATTGGTTTGGGTTAGCGAATAAACAGACCACTTGGGTGGAAGGACTCCAATACTGTTGAATTTAGGAATTTTCCGTTCGCCCTGAGCTTGTCGAAGGGTGAACGGAAAAGCGCAACTTACTGGAACTTAAGCCGTTCATGCTTCGACAGGCTCAGCACGAACGGCTGTGTCAACAGTATTGCGGAAGAACCCTCCACCAAAATCCATGCCATCAAACTAATAATTTTTTACGCTTGACTGTTGACGGAAGAAACGCATGATTTTTCTGCCGCGAGACTTCATCGAAACAGGTGAAGGGCTTCTATTCGCTGTCGTTGATGCTGTTATCGAAGACGGTAAAGCTTTGTGTTTCCTTCGTTACGGGCCAGCAGGCAAATTGTCTACAGCAGCGGCTAATTATCTTTTACACGATTCTTTCCCCCAGTATTTACATCATTCCTTGCGCCTGAACGCCGATCTACATGCAGTACCGGTCGAGTGCATCCTCAAACATCACCAACCCAGAAAGCGTGTGCAAGCGTTATTGGCACAATGTTCCAAGGATGGCATTGAACGCAAATTGATTAGCCTAGTGAAGAGCTTGATGGAGGCAGGGTTGCCAGTCGAATGTTTGGGGGTTACTGGCTCCTTGTTGATTGGGCGACAATCTTCGACCTCGGATATCGATGTGGTGGTCTATGGCAGTGACTATTTTTTCCAAGCGTTAGCCAGGGTACGTGAGTTGAAAAAGACAGGGTTGTTAGCCGATTTAGACGAACTAGCTTGGAAAGATGCATATAGCCGGCGAGGTTGTGAATTAAGCTTTGAAGAGTATCTCTGGCACGAGCGTCGCAAGGGCAATATGGGTTTGATCGATGGCACTAAATTCGACCTTGCCCTAATTGTGGAGGATGCGATTGCGGAGCCGCCTATCGATTGGCATAAGGCCGGACCAGCGACAATCCAAGCCAAGGTGTTGGATGACTCTCGTTCTTTTGAGCAACCTGCCCGCTACTTGATTGAACATGCAGACATCGACGAAATCCTCAGCTTTACCCAAACTTACACCGGTCAGGCCAGAATGGGCGAAACCATTCAGGCCGCTGGTCAGGTGGAAATGGCGAGCGATGGTCACAAACGTTTGGTGGTCGGCTCCAGCCGGGAAGCCTTGGGGGAATTTATCCGAGTGATATAATATCTGTCACTAGGCGATATTCGAGGAGCTTGATATGTTCGGCATCAAATTTATTAAATTTCAACCCAATATGTATGTGTTGAAATACCAAAAGGGTCAAATCATCCATGAAGGTCTGGGGCTTTCGTTTTTTTATTATACCCCGACGACTTCTTTGGTGGCGATTCCTGTCAGTAGCTTGGAGTCCCCTTTTATATTTGAAGAGACTACCAAGGATTTTCAGGCCATCACCATTCAAGGCCATGTCACTTTCCGTATCATCGACGTTAAAAAAACCTCGGCTTTATTAAACTACACCTTGAATAGTTCGGGGAAAGGCTATCTGTCTGACGACCCGGACAAATTGTCCCAGCGCATCATCGATATTGTCCATGTCTTGATCAAAAAGGAAGTGAGCAGCCTTGTCCTTAAACAAGCACTGACCTCGACGGAAGAACTGACCCTCAAGATTAATAACGCGATTGGAACGCAAAAGGAAATAGTGTTATTAGGCATTGAAGTGTTAGGGGTAGCCATCCTTGCTATCTTGCCAACCAAGGAAACTTCCCGTGCCTTGGAAGCGGAAGCTCGCGAACAGATATTGAAAGAGGCGGATGACGCAATATATATTCGGCGTAATTCCGCCGTGGAACAAGAAAGGATCATCAAGGAAAATGAATTGAATACCGAAATTGCCGTCGAACGCAAGAAACGGCAAATTCGGGAGACTCAAATGGAAGCCGAACAAGCCGTTCAAGAAAAGCGCCATGCATTGGAGGCAGACCAGATGAGTTTCAACATCACATTGGAAGGCCAAAAACAGGAACTGGTGCATTTGGCGGTGGAAAACGCCAAGGCAGAGTCAGATGCGAAAGCCTATGCAGTCGGCAAACTTATGGATGCCTTCCAAAACGTCAATCCCGGCATCTTGCAATCACTTGCTTCGGTTGGTATGTCCCCTGATACCTTGATTGCGTTAGCCTTTCAAGGTCTGGCCGAGAAGGCAGACAAAATTGGCGAATTGAATATCTCACCAGATTTGTTGCGAGAACTGTTGAAAAAGAACAACGTGCAATAAACATGGAACGCTTATCCGAGAACAAGCTGATTGTGGTCACCCGCAAGACTAGGCTGGACGAATTGGTGACCCGGTTTAACACAGTCGCCCAAGCCAAGTTTTACATCGAGCATTTGGGGGCTGACTTTTCGGATTATCAACGCGAGCATGAAACCTATTATCAGACTTTGCAACTGGCCCTAGCAAAACTATCTGGCATAGGCCGTGTTCAAACCTTGGATCGAACCTTATTGCCCAATTTTATTTTTGGAGCTAATGATGTCGTGATTGCGATAGGTCAAGATGGGCTTGTCGCCAATACCTTAAAATATCTCTCTAATCAGGTTTTGATTGGAGTGAATTCTGACCCGGCCCGCTGGGATGGTGTTTTGCTGCCCTTTGTGGTTTGGCAATTGCAAAGCGTGGTGACAGAGGTATTCAAGGGCAAAAGACCGATCAAGGAGGTTACCCTTGCTCAAGTGGAATTAAACGACGGTCAGCGTTTGATGGCGGTCAATGATTTCTTCATTGGGCAAAAAACCCATACCTCTTCACGTTACACTTTGCATATTGATCGTGAGCAGGAGCGTCAATCTTCAAGCGGTATTATCATCTCAACGGGTTTGGGTTCCACTGGCTGGCTGAAAAGCATCATTGCCGGCGCTTCCCAGTTGATTTCCCAGATGGGGGAAACTAAGCCTGTGGACAGTTCTGCCGGGAATATGCCTTGGAATGCGGATTATCTGTTATTTTCGGTCCGCGAACCCTTCCCCAGCCGAAATTCCTCGTCGAACTTGGTATTCGGGCAAGTCACCAAAGACAAGCCACTCAGAATCCTATCTGAAATGGCTGAAAATGGAGTAATATTTAGCGATGGGATAGAAAGCGACTATCTTGCTTTCAACTCCGGTATTCAAGCCACCATTTATCCTGCCGATCATAAAGGAAGGCTGGTTGTATGAACAGAATCCAAATCATCCAAGATGACATAACCCGCTTAGCGGTGGATGCCATCGTCAATGCCGCCAATGAATCCTTATTGGGCGGAGGTGGTGTGGACGGAGCCATCCACCGTGCCGCCGGCCCTGAATTATTGGCCGAATGCCGAACCCTCAACGGTTGTCCCACGGGTCAAGCCAAGCTCACTTCGGGCTATCGTTTGCCAGCCCGCTTTGTCATTCACACGGTAGGCCCAATCTGGTTAGGTGGACATGAAGGGGAGGCCGAATTGCTGGCATCCTGTTACCGGAATGTCATGCACATTGCCGCTCAGCACAAGCTTGCCAGCATCGCTTTTCCGGCTATTTCCTGTGGGGTTTATGGTTATCCCATTGCACAAGCTGCGGAAATTGCCGTCAAGACGATTGCAGAAGCTCTGCAAACCAACCAGCAGATGGAGAAAGTCTATCTGGTTTGTTTTGGGGAGGCAGTGTTTACGGCTTATACCCATGCTTTGAGGCACTGCCATAGTTAAGGGCTTGGTTTTGTCAAATCTTGGAGTGCAAGGCAAGCCTTGCACTCCGTTCAAGCTTAACTTATGTAGTCAATTTTATTTAAGGAATATCCATGAACATCACACCTGAAGCCCGGGCGCAAGCCCAAGAATTGCTGGATTTTATTGACGCATCCCCAAGCCCTTGGCATGCCGCCGCCACGATGTCGCAACGATTGGAAAGCCATGGTTTTGAATCCTTAAGGGAAGAAGAAGGCTGGCTGTTGGAAAACGGAGGCCGGTATTATGTCATGCGTGGCGGCTCTTCATTGGTCGCCTTTGTCGTGGGGACGCAAACCCCGGACTGGACCGGATTTCGCATCATTGGCGCTCACACCGACTCACCTGGTTTCCGCCTTAAACCCCGCGCACCTCATGCCGCCGAGGGAATGTCTCGATTAGGCGTCGAGGTTTATGGCGGGGCCATACTCGCCACCTTCACCGACCGTGACTTAAGCCTAGCCGGTCGCATCGTCGTGCGTGGGCGAAAAGGATTGCAAACCCGCTTAATCCGCTTCGCCCGTCCGTTGGTTCGCTTGCCCAACCTAGCGATTCACATGAACCGCACGGTCAACGAAGATGGATTGAAATTGAACAAACAAACCGAATTGCCCTTATTGTTGAGCGAACTACAAGAGGCTTTGCCGGCCGAGCAATTCCGCAGCTTACTGGCCCAAGAAGCCAAAGTGGAGGTCAAAGACATCATTAGTTGGGAGTTTCATGTTTATGATACTCAAAAAGGCACATTTTGGGGTCCGCAGGAAGAATTCATCGCCAATAGCCAATTGGACAATCTGTCTTCTTGTCATTCCAGTTTGACTGCCTTGCTCAGCGTCAACGAACCCGAGGCAACCTGTGTGTGCGCAATGTTCGATCATGAGGAAGTGGGCAGCGAAAGCGCCCATGGCGCGGGAGGCAGTTTTCTATCCGATGTGCTGGAACGCATTGCTTGCGGATTAGACCGGGATACGCTAGGCCAAGCGATGGCCCGTAGTTTTTTCATCAGTGCAGACATGGCTCATGCCTATCACCCCAATTTCCCATCCGCTTACGAGCCATTGCATCAGATTCGTGTCAATGCCGGCCCGGTCATTAAAACCAATGCCAATCAGCGCTATGCCACCAATGCCGAATCCGAGGCTTATTTCATCGGATTGTGCGATAGCGTCGATGTCCCTTGGCAGCAATACGCCCATCGCACCGACTTGGCTTGCGGGAGCACGATAGGGCCGATACTTGCCTCGCATTTGGGGGTGCGTTGCGTGGATGTTGGCAATCCCATGTGGGCCATGCATAGTGCCCGCGAGAGCGCCGGCGTGGTTGACCATGGTTGGATGATTAAAGTGATGCAGCAGTTTTTTCGTTCGTGAAAATGTTGACGCAAGCTTTGGATGAGCCTATTCTCAGACTACATTGCTAGGTTATTAAACTAACCTGACAGTGCAAGTGTTTTTCTTTCACACAGGCTTATTTTCAGCGGGAGTCGATATGCCAACAACATCCAAGCCACAACGAATGCTGTCTAAATTTGGGATGCTTGCATTTACGCTTGCTCAACTTCTAACTTTCGCAACCACAGGCTCGGCGGTTGAAGGGCCACCTCCGACCTATGATTATGATTTGCTGACACCGGGGACGCAGCCGCCGCAATCGCCCTTGCTGGACGGTTACACCTACCGTAGCGTGAGGACTTACCAAGTCGCCATCCCTGTGCTGGTTCCGCTGGATGAGCTTCAGGCAGTGTTGCCTCCCGGCTTTGTCGCGATTGCCACCCCGGCAGGATCGGCTACGGCTACCGTGACCTTAAACTTGTTTCTTGACCAGCGTTTTCAACCCACTGTAGGCGGTCCCACCTATGGCCCAACCTCGGCGCTTTTGGTGACGGTCACCGCGTTGAACAACAATCTCGCCACGCCTAGATCGGAAATCGTGTTCCCCGCATTTGAGGCGTCGGCATACATTAACGAATTGAATGCAGCCTTTGGCCCAGGGTCTGCACGATTGGCGAAAGTTGAGGTTGAAATCGAGGAAAAGAAAGGCAAGTTACATTTCAGCTTTGAACTGTCAGACCCTGGCATTGGCTTCAAACTCAAGGCCGAAGCCGAAGGTCCAGCGGCGATTAATAACCGCGTCATTAGCGATCCCGTGGGTTTGGCTTTCCGAACCTTCAATGGTTACACGCCTAATCAAGCATTTCGCGCTGCCAGCCAGAGCGACACCTTGTCAATTCCTTCCGCATCGGCGGGGGTTAAATTATCCGCACCGGGAAACCAATTGCAATTGCCAACGGGCAAGCTGTCCATTCTGGGCTTGGGCGCTAATGTCACGTTCAGCCGAGGCGTGGAATTTGTGCTTAAGTTTGAATAACAAGTCGATTGGGTCGGGATTTACAACCCCGACCTGTTTTGGCGTTTCACGCACAATTCATGGATAATAAGGATATGAATATCCATCCAAGCGTTACCCAACATGGAACCCCAATTCACTTACGATGTATTCCTAAGCTATAGCTCCAAGGACAGAACCCGCGTCCGACTACTCGCCGAGCATTTGCAAAAGGCAGGTTTGCGTGTGTGGTTTGATGAATGGAACATTAAACCGGGTGATGATTTCTTACTCGTCATTAATAAGGGTCTGGAGGCTTCACGCACACTGATTATGTGTCTTTCGTCTGATGCCTTGGAATCGGATTGGGTGGACATGGAAAGTCACACAACCTTGTTTCGCTCCCCATCCAACCATGACCGCCGCTTTATCCCGCTATTATTGAATGATTGCAAAATCCCAGACACCCTAAGCCGATATGATTATGTGGATTTCCGCGAGAATGCCTCTGGCGCATTGGCAGACTTGCTTGAAGTATGCCGGAACCCGTTGGCTCCCATTCCGCCGAAACCTCAACCCGAACCGACTTGGGATATTGATACCCAAGGCCCGCCTTATCGCGGCTTGGAAGCACTGAAAGACCAGCAAGCCGACTTGTTTTTCGGGCGCGGGGCAGAGTTGATAGAACTGGCGAAAAAACTGGCTGAGCAACGCTTTGTCATCGTGGTCGGCGCATCCGGGGCGGGCAAATCGTCATTGGTTTGGGCGGGTTTATTGCCGAATTTAAATCGTTGGAAAGTCGGCGGTTTCAGTCATTGGCTTTGGCGAAGGATCACCCCGGCACAATACAAAGGCGATGAGGATTTCACCCCGGTCAAGATTTTAGCTGAGGCCGTCGCCACCGCCTTAAACGAACGTTACACCCCGGTCAAAAAAGCCCTGCAAGCAGGTGGGGAGGCATTGCAACCACTACTAGAACAGTCCGACTCGGTTTTAAAAACCGAGTCGGACTCGCAGCTATTGGTGTTTGTCGATCAATTCGAGGAATTGTTCAGCTTGATCGCGCCCAATTTGCGCAAACCCTTCATTGATGCTCTGGACGATTTGATGGCGACTAGCAAAGTGCGGGTCGTGGCGACGATGCGGGCGGAGTTCCTTGGGGCTTGCATGGATTGCGAAGCGTTTGGCAAACACATGACGGCTTGGTTTAATTCGGGGCAATTGCTGTTAGCCGCACCGGATGCGGAGGATTTGCAGCAGATGGTCAAAGGGCCGGCCAAGCTGGCCGGGCTGGGATTTGAAGCTGGACTGGTTGAACAGATTGTCAAAGACACCGGGCTAAAACCCGGCAACTTGGCTTTGATGGCCTTCGCCTTGGAACGACTGTACGAGCAAAAGGAAGGACTACGGATGCCTAGCCATGCATATCAAGCCTTTGGCGGCATTGAAGGTGCGATTGCCGACAAAGCCGAACAGTTGTTTGGTTCCGGCTTGGATTCGTCAATGCCACAATCCAAGTCTGACTTATTGGGCGAAGTGTTCCGTGAATTGGTGGAAATTGACGAACATAGCGGTGCAGCCACCCGGCGACGAGTGCTTTTAACGGTGTGGGGTTTGGGCCATGACAATCAAACCAATCAACCCACCCCCGCGCAACAACTGATTGATGCGTTTATTGAAGCGCGTTTGCTGTTGACCGATATTTCCCCCGATTCCAAACGTGAGCCGACCTTGGAAGTCGCCCACGAAGCCCTGTTCCGCAACTGGCCCTTGCTGAAAGACTGGATTGATGAGCGTAAAGACCAATTGCTGATGCGCAAGCGCTTGCAACGCGATGCAGCGGAATGGGTGCGGCGCGGCGAGCCGGACACTTTCCGCTGGCTGGACCCCTTAGCTTTGGAAGCAGGGGCGATGATTCGGGCTTTGCGATACCAGCCCACGGAAATGGAAACCCGCTTCCTCGGCCCGGTGCAGCGTGAGGATATGCTGGCATTGATTCGGCAAGCTGACACCTCCCACGAACTCCGCGCCACTATCGGTGTGCGCTTGGCCTTGTTGGGAGATGAGCGGCCTGGGCTGGGAGTTCAAGACAGCCTACCCGACATCGTCTGGTGTCCCATTCCAGCCGGAACAGTAGAATTGGAAGATGATGCAGGCAGCTTCGACGTGGAAGCGGGTTGGATTGCCAAATACCCCGTCACTCAAGCCCAATATCAATTGTTTATCGATGCCAAAGACGGCTACAGCAATCCCCGCTGGTGGGAAGGCTTGCCGAAACGCTATTACCATGAACCCGGTCGGCAAATTCCGGCTTATGGCAATCACCCGGCGGTCAATGTAGCGTGGATTGAGGCAATGGCCTATTGCCGATGGTTAAGCCAGCGTTTAGGCCAAGATGTGCGCTTGCCAACCGAATGGGAATGGCAGCAAGCCGCTTGCCACGGCAATCCCAACAACACCTACCCGTGGGGATCGGATTGGCAGGAGCGGCGTTGCAACAGCGATGAAAGCCAGTTGAACCGGACCATAGCCGTGGGCTTGTATGCCCAAGACTGGCCCGATGATAGGCCCATAGACATGGCGGGCAATGTTTGGGAGTGGTGTCTGAATGAATATGCAAAACCCATGCCACTAAATAAAATAATATTGGGGGGCAGCGCGGAAAGAACACTTCGCGGCGGTTCCTGGCTCAATCGGTCGGACTTCCTTCGTTGTGCGATCCGCTACAGGCTCCATCCTCTCAATCGATTCAATTATCTAGGGTTCCGGTTGGTCTTGGGTTCTCCCTGGTGATTTCTGATTTCTGCCTTCTGATTTCTGGTTCCTGCTTTTCTGTTTTCTGCTTTTTTCTTTTGCTTTTTCATATACCGCGTAGCGGTCGCGATTTTTTTCTTGACATTCAAATTACGTTAGTATTACGATGAGCCTACATTGTTAGGTCTTGGAGGCATCATGGCGCTCAAGCCAGTCACACTAAGGTTGGATGAAGAAGAGTACGAGAAATTAAGGGCGCACCTAAGCCAATTCGGTGACCCTGATATCAACGTGGCCTATGTGTTGAGAGCCTACATCAGGGATGTCAATCGGGTCATGCCTTTCTTGGTGAGTTCGGGTTGGGATTTGAAAAACTATTTCGGCTTGGTCGGATACTGGCTTAAACAAATCGGTTCCATCAAAGATATTGAGATGTTCGCCAAAATGACGCTGAATCCATGGGCTTATTGGAAACCCAATGAGTCGCCGACGGGTCCAAAAGAATTTCTGATTCGTGACATGCTAGACCCGCTTAGCCCAGACGAAAAGGCGGGGAGTCCAAACAGTGAAAGTGCAGAATGACTTTCCCCCTCCATTAACCGCAACACCTGTCACCAATTCAAGGCACTATAGAATGTATAAAAACGAAGATATTTTCAAAAACATGATGGACCTGTTTGGGAACCCATTATTCAAAACCGGGTTGACCGAGTTTGTCAGCAAAGCCCAACAAGAAGGCATAGAGTCTGCCAAAAAGTTTTGGGGATTGTCCGAATATGGCAAAACCTTTCCGTTTTCTGGTGACATGCTGGAAAAAATGACGGACTGGTATTCGATGATGGGTTTTGTGCCGAGTATCAACTATAAGCAAGTCATGGACGAAAATACCAAATTAAAAGAAGAGAACACTTTGTTGAGGAATATGATCAAGGACCTGCAATTAAACCTTTTTACCGAAGGAGGTGAAAAAGCGCAGCAAGCCTGGCATGACATTATTGACAAACAAATCAAGGTGAACACCGAAATGACGAATACCTTTTTTGAGGCCATTCGTCAATTCAAAACGACTACTTAACAACGTTGGCGATGCCAGCAATCAATCGTTAATCACTCACTACACAGACGAGGACACGAAAATGGATAAAGGCTTAGAGTTTTTTGACGCATGGGCTAAAACCCAAAAGGAATTTCTTGAGACTTCACTCAAGACGCAGGAAGTTTTTCGGGCGCACTGGCTAGACTCGATGAAAAAATCACAGGAGTCATTTTTCAGCACAGCGGGGTCGGTTGACAACCCTCACGCACAGGAAATGCTCAAACTCTTTAATACATGGATAGGCACTATGATTAATACTTCTGAACTCTTCAATGATGAAGTGGTTAAACTTCAGCAATCATGGGGAAAGACGCTGGAAAATCAGATTGAACAAAGCAAAGAGTTAGTCAAAGTATTTACCGAATATCTGGAAAAGGCTAGCCCTAAGTAGCTTTTTTCTCGCAACACACCATCAGGGCCTAAGGAAGGACAAGCACTGTCCCTCCTGGCCCTTAATTATTCGGCAATGCATTCCGGCGTAATGATAGCCTAATCAAAAGCTAACCCTAGGGGGAATCAGCTATGGAAAATCCAGAAAGTTATTTTCAAACTTGGATCAAAACTCAAGAAAAATTGTTCGATGGTTTTATTGAAAACACCAAGCGGACTCAGCAACTTTTTAGTCAACAATACCCTTCTTTCGGCGGCGACGCGGGAGGGCTCAATAATATTTATTCGTCATGGACCTCAGCGGTCATGAAATCCTTGTCGGAAGCGAGTAATGGCAATCTAACCATCAAAGATAATCTTGGCAAAATGCTAGGCGGGTCGAATGCTTACATGAAGCTCTATGAGATCTGGGCACCCCTAGTCAAAGCAGCACAGGAAAGGAGCTTGAATCCAGAAGCCTATAAAGACTTTGTCGATCCCGCAAAATATAAAGAACTTATCGATAAAGTATTTGGCTTTGATCCCGATGCCAACAAATTAATGCTCAATCAAGCCGTTCAATTTCTTGAATTGCTATCGGGTTCGGGACAACAATTTGCCACGCCTTGGCTAGAGGCGTCCAAGGCAAGCTTAAATGCCTACCCACAGTTTGCACAAGGGCATCCCGAGTCCTTCATCAAAATATTCCATTCCATGTTCAGTGCCTTCGATAATACCATAGGAAGGATATTTCATGTGCCACCCGTCGGCAAGGACAGGGAAAAATTTGAACTGATTTTAAAATGCTTTGACGACCTGACGGTGTATGCGGCTAAGAATACCGAGTACCAGCACACCATCTATATTACCGGCATGACGGCCATGGACAAGGTTGTGGAAAGGCTTGCGCAAAAAATTACTTCAGGCGAAGAAATTAAACAATTTGATGAGTTTTTTGATATTTGGATTGACACTAGCGAACAATCCTATTTCAAGCTATTCCAAACCGAAGAATTTGCCAAACTTCAGGGTGAATTGCTAGACACCGCATTGAACGTCAGATCGCATTTTTTCAAGGTGATGGAAATGCATCTAACCGACCTGCCTATTGCACTGCGGTCTGAAATGGATGATCTGTACAAAACCGTTCATGACCTCAAAAAGACCGTCAAGAAGCTTGAAAAACAACTCTCCGAGGTAAGCCAATGACGCATACTTTGT
>CAIYXP010000524.1 GCA_903930145.1 uncultured Methylococcaceae bacterium | reverse complement strand
GTGGCCCATAGTCCTAATGCGTCGATGAAACTGTATTCGCGCAATTATGGTGGGTATGGCCCGCTCCTACAATAGGAATATTCTATCTGTTGTTAGGCCGGAAAAGATCGCCTCAGCGCCCTTTTTCTAACAAATTGCCGAAAACGCCGCTTGGGCGGCTTATTCTGGCCTAGTCCCTAACCAATCCGCTGAACCAATGACGGTTCTTTAATTATCACTCACATTTCAGGATTTTCCTCACTACCTAGTCAACCAATGTCCTATATCCTGAAACTCTCGGTTTCTATCTGCTTCGCGTTCGTTGTGAATCTCATGGTATAAGCCGGGGTAGACAATTAATTGTGTTTGCTGGCTACCAAGGGTTTCAGCCAGCAAACGCGCACCTTCGACTTTAGAAATCTGGTCTTTTTCGCCATGTAAGATCAAAAGGTTTTCGGTGATCTCAGCTAATCTCGCCTTGACTTCCTGGATGGCGGTCAAAAATGCCACAGCCCAACGCACAGTGACCCGATGGTTGACTAATGGATCGGTTAGATAGGCGGATGTGACTGCCGTATCATGGCTCAGATAAGCTGAATCAATGTCAGAAGAGATTGGGAACCATGGGACTACTCTTGCGGCTTTTGTTGCCAGAAATTCCTCCCATTTTGGGATTGGCCTTGTAATTTCTAACGGCACTCCTGATAAAATTGCCCCTTGCCATTGATTGGTGTATAGGATTAAATTTAACAGAACCACTAGCGAGCCCATGCTATGCCCAAACACATAGATCGGTAAATCGTGATAATCGCTTTTAGCCATCTCATAAATTAGGTTCAAATCGCTTGCATAATCATGGAAAGAAACCACATCTCCACGTTTGCCGCCCGACAAACCGTGTCCGCGTTGATCGTATTGATAGCAATGATAACCCTCCTGCAACAGCCATTCTTTCAAGTACTGATAACGGCCTAAATGTTCTCCTAATCCATGCACCATGACAAAGACTCCTTTAGCTTCCTCTAAGATTGTGCAATTTACCCTTAGCTTGATACCATCAACTGCATTAATAAAAAACTCTGGGGTGGATTTTATAAGGTATTGAGTCATTTTTTGACCATGGATTTGTTGATTTTATTCTTTAGTAAAAACAGCTTTAGCAGTCCGAGTAGGGCGGGCGCATTAGCGATTTAGCGAAATGCACCGGATAATTTTTAAGCCCATCAATCGATAATGATGCGCCTCACCTGTCGGGGCAACCTACGATTGCTCAAAGTATAAACCTTAACGCACTTGCGCGTCACTTCAGATCAGACCCTATGCTTGCTTCTTGCTATCATTTTGGTCACTCAAGCAAAAATTTGAAACACTGTAGCCACGGCAATTGGTTTAATATGATTCTTCTCATGCCGCATTTCCACCAAACCAAAATTCGAAATCGTTTTCAGGGTACGAGAAAGATTGCTTGGTTCTCTTCCTGTGATACCAGCCAAATCAGAATTCCAAGCTACGGCATAGCCACACTGTTCCACATAGACGTTTATTCAGTCAGTTCACGCAATAAATCAGGATGCCGCTCAGCCATGCGTATCAATGTCTTCGCCGCCCCGACGGGTTCGCCCTCGCCCTGCTCACACGCTTGCAAGGTCACACCCAATAATTCGGAAAATTGGCTGGGTGACAGGCGCGAAGCCAAGCGCATCCGAGCAACAGTCGACTCGACAATGCGCCCGTCCCTCGCCACCACCGAGACCCGACCCAGTTGACCGGCTTTCAAGTGTTCGATGGATTCGAGCAATTCGGCGTTGAGGTCTCGCTTGGCATCGCGGGCCAGCAATTCAGTTTCAGATAATTTCAGCATGTTCGGCAATCTCCCGCAAGGCGTTCAAGGTCGAAGCGGCGATGTTCTCCTGCGTACTTTTCGCGTACACCGTCAACAGCCAGATTCGGCCCCGCGCATCTTGGACGTAATACAAGACGCAAACGCCGCCGAGTTTGCCTCTCCCTTGGCGTTTCCAGCGTAGTTTGCGTACCCCGCGCGTACCGGGCACCACGTCACCCACCGTAGGGTCGTTCGTTATCGCTGTCTTCACATCTGCCAGTTCCCCTTCGGTGAAGTAATCATCGGCAAAAAGGGTGAAAATGGGCAGTTCGATGTTATGTGCATGAAGAGTAATTTTAGAACATTCGTTGATTTCGGGCAAAGTACAGGTGATAGCCCAAGCAATTCTCTGTTTGGCGTAAACCCTTCGGAAGTTTAGGCATCTCAGCACCAAAACAGCAACAAAAGGTTTCACGCAAAGACGCAACGGCGCAACGTGGAAAGAAGGGGGCAGGTCTTTCTTTTTGCTAATTTGTTTTTTATTATATTCAAAAGACAAGACCTGACCCTACTCTTTCTATATTCAAAAGACAAGACCTGACCCTACTCTTTCTACTACTCTTTCTATTTTTTGCTCGGCAGGACTTGTGTATAACGACGAGCGGAGACCGTGGGAACGATCAAAACCTAAACAAAGCTGACATCCTGATGATTTGACGAAAAACACCATCATTAGGAACCAAGCCAAAAACTTGTTGACATGAAGTCTGGATAAAAGTTAAGGTGTATTTTACCCTTTTAGTATTATCGTTTTTGAGGCTAAGCGTCAATAACGATGATGCCTAAAAGTCAAAGGCAACGTGTTAATATCTTTAACAAAGTTAGTCTTAATTTTACTAGGAGAGATCAATGACAACAAAATTTACCTTGCACTCAGCCATTTCTATTGTGGCTTTGCTTGGCTTGTCCTCAACCGAGGCTTCTGCTTCTTTAAGCTTTGTGCCTTTATCCCCTCTTACAGGATCAATCAATCTCGAAGCGGGTTATACTCCTCCTGTGGCAGGCATGTATGCGGCTTTCAATAATCCAAATAATATTGCTCTAGGGCATACGACAATGGTGTCAGGAACGATTTCTGGCTATCCGAAAATTCATAATGCGGTAAATCTCACCGATGGTTATTATGGCAATGGACGGAGT
>CAIYXP010000523.1 GCA_903930145.1 uncultured Methylococcaceae bacterium | reverse complement strand
GACCATTATTATTTTAATTATTTTAAGATCAACTCAAGTTATCGAAAAATCTACGAACCGAGGGAATTAACGCTTCTTAATCTTTAAGATTACGTTTCTATCAGTTGGCCGACCACACCACGTCGTTCAGCGATTGGATGGCATCTTCTTGGAATGACAGCTTGGTTTCGATTTCGATTAGGCGATCCGGGTTCATGGTATTGAGTCTTTAGTATCTCATTTCTACCTAGGTTTGACTGTCCACCACTTTCCATTTTTACCCCGTTTCCGATCTTTATCGCAACGTTCCACTTTCCAAAGATCTTTGATCTCCAGCGGCAGATCTTTGGTTCCCAGTGGCAATTTTATCCAAATAACTTCGTCATTAGCCTTAGACTTCATCCATTTCGGCCCTTTAGTAAGCTTAAGTCGTTCGGTGGGTTTTTTTGGAGAGAAAATGGCAAAGTGGAAAAAAACTCCTTGGTAACATTCCTCCTCACTATCCAAGATTTTATCTATTTTGTCTAAATGAACCGCTTTCGAGTTAAGTTGCTTATTGGTCCAGCCAGTCACTCCTTTTACCTCAAGCAAAACAATATGGGTTTCCTCGCCTTTATCAAATGCAATAATGGAATCGATATCTTCTTGCGTAGCTTGGATGTTCTTATTTTTGTTATTATAAATGGGAGGGTCTTTATCTTCGGAAAACTCCCATTCGGGATTTTGTTCAAGTGCCAAACTCGCTAATAACCAATCGAGATGGTAATCCATTGCCACAAATGGTGGCGATTCTGGCAATTCAAGATTAAGTGCCTCAGAGACTTTCTTGCGGAACTCATCTGAGAGTTCAAATCCGCCTTTAGTCGCATAATTCACTAGGAAATATCTTTCCTTTGAATTAAATCGCTTTAAATTTTCGATTATTCTAGACATATCAACTTGCTAAATTGTGGAAATAACCAATGTTACGCATCGGTCTAGGGTTTGAGCGTCAAAGCTTGCTTTGACAGGTTTGGCAAGCTCCGCTTTGCTTCTTTCCGGCCCAACCTCCTAGTCCCCCAACGGCGCTTTATAGCGCAAAGCATCGGTGACATAAGGTTGGATGGCCTCCAACATTAACGGATGCAATTTCGGGTTCGCAGTCAGCACATTGCCGGTTTCCAAATATTTTGTCCCGCCCTCGAAATCGGTGACGATGCCACCGGCTTCCTGAACCAACAAAACCCCGGCGGCAATGTCCCAAGGCATCAAGCCAATCTCCCAGAATCCATCCATCCTGCCACAAGCCACCCATGCCAAATCCAACGCGGCGGAACCAGCGCGGCGTATGCCAGCAGTGTCCTTCATCAATTCACGAAACATGCCAAAATAGGCATCATTGTGGCGCTGGTCTTTGAATGGAAAACCCGTGCCTAGCAACGCACCGGTAAAGGCTTTTTGCTTGGTCACGCGCAAGCGACGGCTTTCCAGGGTTGCGCCACTCCCCCGCTTGGCGGTGAACAACTCCTGCCGCATGGGGTCGTAAATCACGCCACATTCGATATTGCCCCGGTGAATCAAGGCAATGGACACGGCAAATTGAGGAAAACCATGGAGAAAGTTGGTCGTGCCGTCTAGGGGGTCGATAATCCAAGTGTATTCGCCCTTGGGTAAATTATGCCGTCCGCCCTCCTCTCCCAAAAAAGCATGGTTGGGATAGGCTCTGCTCAAGATGCCCACAATTTCTTGCTCGGCCAAAGCATCCACCTCGCTAACGAAGTCGTTGCGGCCTTTGGCCGAAATATTAAGCGTGTCGATTCTATCGACATAACGGACGATTAAATCACCGGCGGCACGTGCGGCGCGCACCGCCATTGTCAACATTGGGTCCATGGTTCACCATTAAGGTTAAAATACACAAAGGGATAGTAAAATATCTGCTAGTATTTTACCCCTTTTGTTCACAATGCTCTCACTTGCTTAGGTTAATAGACTTGCTGTCGAATATTCGCATACTGTTGGTCGCCACCACACACCCCGGCAACATCGGCGCGACCGCCCGCGCCATGAAGAACATGGGGCTTACCGATCTGGGCTTGGTCACCCCCAAGATTTTCCCCAGCGAGGAAGCGGATGCCCGTGCAGCCGGTGCTGAGGATATTTTGCTAAACGCCCAAGTGTTTGATTCATTGGATGAAGCTCTAGCCGACCGTCAGCAGATCATCGGGGCCAGCGCCCGTCTTCGCGCAGTCACTTGGCCGCAGCTAAACCCCAAACAATGCGCGGAGAAAGTCATCGCCGACAGCCATCTCAAAACCGCCATTCTGTTCGGGCGCGAGCGCACCGGATTGAGCAACGAGGAACTGGAACGCTGCCATTATCTACTGCACATCCCTTGCAACCCGGCATTCAGTTCGCTCAATATTGCCGCTGCCGTGCAAGTGGTGGTCTACGAACTGTTCCAAGCAGCTTTAGAGAAAGGCTCCGCCAACCCTATGCCTATCTCCGGCGAGGAAAAAGCCAACGGCGAGGAAATGGAGTCTTTCCACGGACACTTGCTGGAAACGCTGTTCGCCATCGGTTTTTTGCACGAAAGAAAATCGTCCCCCATGTTGATCCGCCGATTGCGGCGAATTTTCAACCGTTCCGCCTTGGAAAAAACCGACATTCACATCCTGCGCGGCATACTCGCCACGATCCAGAAAAAGACCGTTAGACATTTGACTACCTCCAACGGGTGTGATTAAAAGTGATGCATAAGACCACTAAGATATGTTTGAAATTACGTTGGGAGTGCAAGGCTTGCCTTGCCCGAACATGCCCCTGCAATGCAAGCCTTGCACTCCTGCATCACTTTTAATGGCGACCACCTCCAACACGCCTTAGTCAGGGAAAACTTGAACCATGCTAAACAAATTCAAAGAAGAACTCGATTGCATCTTCGAGCGCGACCCGGCGGCACAGACCTACTTTGAAATTCTGACTTGCTACCCCGGCATACACGCCCTGCTCATTCACCGCTTAAGCCACCGACTTTGGACTTTGGGCTTGCGCTGGCCTGCCCGGTTCTTGTCACATATTGCTCGTTGGCTGACCGGCATCGAAATCCACCCCGGAGCGAAAATCGGTTGCCGCGTGTTCATCGATCACGGCATGGGGGTGGTGATCGGTGAAACCGCTGTCATCGGTGACGACTGCACACTGTATCACGGCGTCACCTTGGGCGGGACAAGTTGGAAAAAGGGCAAACGCCACCCAACCTTGGGCAACGGCGTGGTGATTGGCGCAGGGGCAAAGATTCTCGGTCCGATTACTGTGGGGGACGGCGCACGGGTAGGCTCCAATTCCGTGGTGTTGAAAAACGTGCCAGCCGGGGCGACGGTGGTTGGCATCCCCAGCCACCGCGTCAATCCTGACCGCAAGGCGCAAGATGCGCAACGCCAAGCCATCGCCGATAAAATCGGTTTTGATGCCTATGGCATGACCGCTGATATTTCAGACCCGGTCGCCAATGCCATCGATCACTTGTTGGAACATATTTTGAAATTGAAGGAACAAGTGGAAAGCTTGCAAGAGGCCGTGCAGGCCAACGGCATTGCCGTCCACGACACCCTGGAGCCGCCACAAAGTTGGGATGATTGCCGGGTGGATTGTCAGGAGGACGAGGGGGGTAGTGGGTAGCGCTAAGTGGTTAGTGGTCAGCAATAGTGTCGTCGTTCCGGCAGGGATCGCCGGAATCCAGATTGAATGGAGGCCCCTACCGTTGACACAGGATTTTTCCGTTCGCCCTGAGCTTGTCGATACCTGTCCTGAGCCTGTCGAATGGGGGTGATCGGAAAAAAAGCAATTTACTGGAACTTATGCCGTTCATGCTTCGCCCTTGGGCAATCTCAGGAGGCTCAGCACGAACGGCTGTGTCAACAGCATTGCCCTAATCCGCTTGATGCTTTGCAAAACCGCCTGTCCCTAGTAAAATTTTCAAACAACCAATTCACGGCTTTAAGGAACAATCTCATGCCAACACACGCCCCCGACCCATTACACCTGAAGGTTTTCATCGGCTCCCCCAGCGATGTCAACGACGAACGCCAAGAAGCTTGGAAAGTACTCACCCTGCTACCCTCCCTACCAGCTTTTCGAGGCAAGGTCTTCTTTGAGGCAGTGGCTTGGAATCTGCCTCTCGGTAAGATTCCATTGTTGGCGAACATACCCCCGCAAAGCTCAGTGAACTGGATTAAAGGGGAACCCGCCACCTGTGATGTTGCGATCATCATCCTATGGTCGAGGTTAGGCTCAGCCGCGCAAGGGACTGACTATGCCAAACCCGATGGCGGTTTTTTCACCGGCACGGAATGGGAATTTGACAACGCCATGAAAGCCAGTGTCGCATCGGGCCGGCAACGCCCCAAGGTATTGCTCTATCACCGCAAAGACGAACTTCCCGACAAAATAAAGCTGGAAAATAAAACCTCGATACTCAAACACATTGAAGATTTGGAGCAGGTGGAAGTTTTCATGCGGAATTGTCGTGAACGCGGCATTGCCATCAACGAATACGAAGGAGGGGCCAGTGAGTTTGCCAACCTGTTTGAAATGCAATTGGAAGAAATCGTCTTTAAACTGTTAGAAGAACACGCCACGGACAACGGCAAGGATTGGAACGAGGAACAATCCAATAGCATTGACCCAAATGCAATCGCAGAACCCTTCTGGACAGGCCCCCCCTTCCCCGGCCTACGCCCCTTCACCGACAAAGACTCGCCCATTTTTTTCGGCAGGGGGCGGGAAACCGACGAACTGCTGTCGCGATTGCGCGACCCGAACCAACGGTTCATCGCCGTGGTGGGTGCATCCGGTTCCGGCAAATCATCCTTGGTGTGGGCCGGGTTGATCCCAAGATTGATGAATGGCGCATTGGAAGGCAGCGAGGATTGGGCATGGGTGCGCTTCACGCCGGGGCAGTTGGGGGACAACCCATTCATCGCCCTCGCCAACGGCTGGAAAGACACTTTGGAAGCAACCGGAAAATCAATACGCGAATGTGCCGACACGCTGCAACAAACCCCGGAACAATGGGATGGGTGGTTGCAAATGGCCTTGGCAAACCGCCCCGCCGCCACCCAACTGCTATTGTTCATCGACCAGTTTGAGGAACTGTTCACCATCGTCAAAAACCCTGATGTACGCACCGCGTTTGTCCGTTTCCTGCTGGCGGCATCAAACTCGGAACGGCTAAGAGTCGTCATCACTGTGCGGGCGGATTTCTATGCACAATGCGTGGAGCAGGGCTTGGCGGAGTTGTTGAAAATTGGCTCGTATCCTTTGGCTGCACCGGGTTCGTATGCCTTGTCGCTTATGATCGCTAAACCCGCCGCCTTGGGTGGTTTGGAGTTTGAAGCCGGTTTGGTGGATGCCCTCCTTGAAGACACCGGCAACGAACCCGGCGCATTGCCGTTACTGGCTTTCGCGCTGGAACGGCTGTACCAAGGTCGCACGGAGCAAGGCTTGCTGACTTTTAAAGCCTATAACAGCTTCGGCAAGGTGCAAGGGTCCATCGGTCAACAGGCCGATGCCATTTTTTCGACGCTGCCTGAAAACGTGCAAGCCACATTCACGCATGTCTTCCGCGAACTGGTACAGGTGGACGAGCGTGGTGTGCCGACACGTCGAAGGGCCAAGCTTGGGGACACGACAAATTTGACAACTCAAAGCAGCTTGAAAAGTGAAGACGATAGAATGAACCGTCATACCGGCAGGGAGCGTCGGTATCCAGATTGCATGGACGCATCAAAGCCTAACCATCCCTGGAGGCTGGGCTCCGGCAATCGCCGCCGGAACGACGAAACAAACCCAAATCCGTCATCATCGGCCCTTAACGATGCACTCATCAATGCCCGGCTACTGGTCGCCGACGGCGAAGGCGAGGAAGTCACCCTCGAAGTGGCCCATGAGTCCCTTTTCCACAGTTGGGGCAAGCTGTCCGAATGGGTGACGCAGACAGCCGACGACCACAGGCTAAGGCGGCAAATTAGGAAACTGGCCGACTATTGGGACAATAACCAACGCAAGGACGAACATCGCTGGCCCGACGAGCGGGTGAAGGAAGTGGCGCAAATGCTAGAACACCTGGGCATGACACTGAAAGACTTTCCCGAATCGGAACAGGCGTTTTTAGGCCCTATCAACCCAGTTGACATGCTCGAGGCCATAGCACAGCCCGAAACCCCCCACGAGCGACGTGCCATGATCGGGGTGCGCTTGGATCGCCTCGGCGATACCCGCAAAGGCGTGGGCCTGCGTGAAGACGGCCTGCCGGATATCGACTGGGTTCACGTACCTGGCGGCGAGGTGACGATTGAAATCCGCACCAAGTCCAACGACCCGGATTCGGCAGTGGCTAGAACCGTGACTCGCACTGTGGAAACCTGTTGGCTGTCTCGCTATCCGGTCACAGTTGCCCAATTCCAAGCCTTTTTGCGTGAATGCCATGACGGGCAGCGTTGGCACTTGCCTCAAGGAGCACCGATCAATTTGCCAGACTCCTACTCTCTGCCCAAACCATGGGCGGCAAGGCATGGCAACCATCCCATGGATTCGGTCAACTGGTACGATGCCGTGGCCTACTGCCATTGGCTCAGTGTCAGTCTGGGTTACGAGGTCAGGCTGCCCACCGAGTTTGAATGGCAGTTGGCTGCCATAGGGGGAAATGACCGTCATTCAGGCATGGATCGCCGGACGGATTCGTCAAACCAACACTACCCATGGGGCGAAGATTGGGACCCTGTCCAAGAACCCTGGCGAGCCAATACCTACGAAAGTAATTTGGTCCGTTCCACTGCCGTCGGGATGTATCCCGGGGGGGGTTCAGAATCCGGTTTATATGACCTGTCCGGCACGGTGTGGGAGTGGTGCCTCAATGCCTTCGACAACCCTGACAATGTGAGCATGGATACAAATCCTAAAATTTTCAGGGCGATGCGAGGCGGATCTTTCAACAATCCTTGGGGTAACTGCCGAGCCACCTTTCGCAACGACTTCCACACTGTTAACCGTAGTTATAGCGGCGGTTTTCGCTTGTTGTGTCTGTCCCCTATCATTGAATAGCTGTCCACTGTGAGTGCCGCGCTAGTGGCACTCACAATTTTTTCAGTACCCTTCAATTAGCCTCATACTAAAAGTGCAAGTTTCGGCTTGCGGGGTAGCCTGAAACTTGCTCACCATTCAATCTTATACCCCACCCCATAAACCGAGACAATTGGGTCTAAAGCCGAAGAGATACCCGATAGTTTCTTGCGGATATTCTTTATATGGCTATCCACCGTGCGGGTGGTGACGATGCGGTTGTCTTCATAAATCTGGTCTAGCAATTGATCGCGTGAAAATAATCGCCCCGGTTGTTTGATTAAGCTTGCCAGCAACCTGAATTCCACAGCGGTCAAATCGAGCAATACCCCGGTGAACTTGATTTCCATGCGCTCGGCATCGACTGAAAAAACCTTGTCTGACTCGCCAGATTTCCCAACCGAATCGATACGCCGGAATATCGCTTTAACCCGTGCAACCACTTCCCTAGGGCTATAAGGCTTGCACACATAATCATCTGCCCCCAGTTCAAGCCCAAGCAAGCGGTCTATTTCCTCCACCCGTGCCGTAGTCATGATGATTGGAATATTGGAAAACCGCCTGAGGTCACAGCATATATCGATGCCATCTTTCCCCGGCAGCATTAAATCGAGCAAAATCAGATCGATTGGATTGTCTTTAATCCATGGTATCACCTCCAAGCCATTACTCAAGCGATGCGCATAAAAGCCCGATTGCACCAAATAATCATTGAGCAATGAAGCCAGTTTTGGCTCGTCTTCGACGATTAATATTTTTTTTGCCCCGACACCATTGTTCATATCGTTTTTAAATTTTTATATTGGAGCGTCAAAGCTTGCTTTGACGCTCCTGATTTAGATCGAGGGCAAACTTACCCGTATCCATAGCCCACCATATTCACACTGTTGGGCGGTAATCGTACCGCCGTGAGCCTCGACGATATTCTTAGCTATCGAAAGCCCCAAACCCGACCCGCCCAAATCCCGACTTCTGGATTTATCCACTCGGTAAAGCCTGTCAAATAGTTTTGGCAAATCCTCATCAGCAACACCGGGTCCAGTATCGCGGAAATTAACGGCAACGGTTTGATCAGCATTATCCACGGTAATTTCACATAATCCGGGGCTATCAGTATATCGGCAGCTATTTTCCAGTAGGTTGGAAAACAATTGCGATAATCGGCTGGGGTCGGCAAATACCGGGTAGATGGCATCGGCTGCAATCCGGTTGACCAATTCAAGCCCGCCATTGGCAAATCGCTGGGCAAATTGTTCGCACACTTCGCGCAACACCTCCGCCAAATCGGTTTGTACTCGGCGGTAATTCATCGCCCCCATATCGGACACCGACAATTCATGCAAATCGCCCACTAATTTGGTTAGCGCCGAAACCTCCCCATGCAAGGAACGCAAGCTGTCCGGGGTGGGTTGTCGGATGCCATCCTGCATAGCTTCGATCTCGCCTTTTAAAATAGCCAATGGGGTACGCAACTCGTGGGCAATATCGGCAATCCATTGACGGCGGGCTTTTTCATTGCTTTGCAGGGTTTGCGCCAATAGATTGAAATGTCTAGCCAATTGCCCCAATTCGTCGCGGCTGGACGGGGTAATTTGGGTGTCGTATCGGCCTTCGGCCAAGGCTTGAACACCGTTGGCTAAACGTCTGATGGGAGCCAAAAACACCCGAGCCAAGATTAGGGATACGAGCATCGATAGCCCCAATGCCAGCGCAAAAATCAGGGTGTTCGCCCGTTTTTGTTGTTCAAGAAAAGAAAGCACCAAACGATCAGTAAATGCCGTGACGGGGCGAACCGCCAACCAACCGACTATGACATTGTCTAGCACAATAGGGCGAAAAACCTCATCGTTGCCGCCATAATGGGGTCCAATCACATGCAATCGGTTTTCGTCCAATAGCCGCAGCCGCCTACCCAAAAACATGGGGTCATGAGGCAGCGGACCTCCCCTGCGTGGGCGGTTTGATTCAGGATTTCCCGTAAAGGGTGGAGGCTCTCCAAAGGGTGGCCCAAAATCGGGCGGCCCGAAGGGTGAAAAGGAAAATCCCTCATGATAGGGTGGCGGTGGAAGCGGCGGTTCGGGCATGTCTTCACTTCCCCCCATATTCTTATCGCCCAATTTTCCCAACCCCTTGTCCAATAGATCAATCCATGCCCGCCTATTGCCACGCAGACTATCCCAACTGCCATTCTCTTGAAAAGCTTGCACCAAGACTGGCAACAGCCTTTCGACACGCTCAAGCTCAACTTTCTGTATATATTCAGACAAGCCAATACGGAAACTCCAATAGGTGAATGCCATCATGGCACCCACCACAATCACCATGCTTAACAGCATCGCGAGGAAGAGTTTGAAGAAGATATTAAATTTCATGCGTCCATATTACCGCAATGCAAACAATGGCGCACTTGGTCAAATCCTATTGATATAGCTGACGTGCTATAAATTGATTATAGAACCGTTCGCCCTGAGCTTGTCGAAGGGTGCTTACGGTTCGACAAGCTCACCATGAACGGCAATCATTATACAAGACGTTAGCTATACCTATCTCCAGAAGTCCTGTAGGGGCGAATTCATTCACCATTGTATTTTTCGCCCCTACCTTTAAGCTTTCACAATAGAAGTGAAATGTCCACTCACTATCAACGTCTACCAGTCTGGCCGGATGAAGGGGGGGTAGGTGACGGCGCGATCTTCGCGG
>CAIYXP010000522.1 GCA_903930145.1 uncultured Methylococcaceae bacterium | reverse complement strand
TGGCTTGATGATAAAAGCCATAGGGTTCTATGCCGACTACTTCAAATGCGCCTTGCGAACTCAATAAAAAACTGTCATAGCCTGCATTGCAGCCAATGTCGAGTGCTCGTGCGCCACGCACTTTCGGCAACACACCCGTGGCTTGATAGGCACCCAGCTTCCCCCGGCAGTCCCAAGCGCTGCGGGTGACCCGCCGACCCGGAAGCGGAAATGGGCCGTGAAGAAATGTCCCCAAATAGGGTAGATACTCGTCCACAAACGTCTGCTTGTCCAGATTATCCTGAAGCAGGAAATCACGAAAACCCGGTTCGGTCTCATCAAAACCAATACTGGTTGATTCTAATGGGCGGTCGACGTTGATATCTTCATAAGTTGAGCGAAACTGGGTAAACCATTCCTTATTAAACTGCCGCTGGAAAAGTTGTTCGTTAAAAGCCATTGAGAAAATTCCTAAAAGTCGTGTTCATGACCAGTCTTAAATTAGATCACGTTCGTTTTCAGTTTATAAGGGCTCGCTGTTCAACGGTTCGCGCGAGGTATTTTGGTAGTGTTCGACTTCCTCCAACAGACGCTTTATCTGAGAGGACTGAGCCAAGTTGACAGCTTGGGTTTCCGCGAGTAAGTCTTCCCGCTCTTTCAGCCAAGCGCGGGTCTCTTCCAATATATGGTCAAGTTCCTGCAATTGCGCTTCGAGCGCGTTAACTTGGCCTTCCAGCCAATTCTTCCCTTCTATCAATGTATCCACCCATGTTCGGGTTTCCGCCAGAACTCGGTTGAGTTCCATCGCTTGGCTTTCTAGAAGCGCCTTTCCGTCGAGCAGACATTGATTCTCAAAACGGAGCCGGTTTAATTGGTGTTCCGTTTCGAGGGTTTTACGATTGAAGTTCGTTGTTGTGTCAAATTGGCAGAAGTGCGGAGGGGGGCTGAAGGCTTGGTTCGAACAAATGGCGACGAACCCTACCAATGAGTCGTAGCAGCTATGTTTCTCCAGTGGGCCGAATACCACGGGTTCCAAACCAGGGAAGGTTTGAGTGCCGATGAGGATGCTTGGGCGCACCCATTGCTTTAGCATCGTCACCTGCCGGAAGCAAGGTTGCAACAATTCCATGAATTCCGCTTCAGACATTTCCCGCAAATGGTAAGGATTATTGCCATAATCCGCCGTGAACCGGGGGTCAGGTGTCGAGATGACAAGTTTCCCCTCCGGTGTCAGCAACTTGGCAATGCTCTGGATGGTTGCTTGCTGCATCTCAAAATCGACATGCTCGATCATCTCAAAACAAGTCACCAAGTCAAACGAAGCAGGCGGCAAGCCACGACCAAGATCTGAGCGCAATTCAAAAGCCAGTCTGGGGTTGCGGTGCATGGCTCTAGCCCACTCAATCGCATCCGTTGAAATATCCAAGCCAACAACAGAAACGGCGACTTCCGCAAGCATCGCAGACCCGTAGCCAGTGCCGCAACCAAAGTCCAAGACCCTTTTTCCATTGGCGAGGGTGCCTGCCAAGGCATAGCGTGGAAGGTGTTCGTACTCAGTCAACTTCCAAAATGCCCCGGGTACATAACGTTCATGCATGAATTCCTTGAAATCGCTGCCTTTCGCTTCGGCGACAAGCCCTAAAAAACCACCTAGTTCGTCGTTCAGTGAGGCAGCTTCGTCTTCAAAGTGTGACGCTGGGCCGGATGGCAGCGGTTCCATGCCCGCTAGGTGCAGAGATTTGAACATCAAGCGCCGCAACAAGATTTCCAAAGACCTGGCCGAATAGAAAACAAGTCGCGAAGGCGGATTCCGATAAGCCCATCCAGAAGGATTGGCGATGGCCTCGTGACTGCGCGCATTCGGTGTGGTGATGACAACCAAGGTTTCCGGCCCTATCGCGTCCCTGCCGAACAGTGTGAAGAACAAGGGATAAGGGTCTGTTAGATGCTCAAGGGCTTCGAACATGAAGATAAGATCGAAACGCTGCGGCAGCAAGTCCTCGGCCCGCTCGACTATGTTGATGCAGTCCCCATGGCGTTGAGCGGCAACTTCACGGGCGTGGGCGGAAGGTTCGATGCCAAAGCATTTCCAACCCTTGTCTGCTGCTAGGCGGAGGCATGTCCCATATCCGCAGGCAACATCGAGAACCGACAGTTTTTTCGCACCTTCGGGGAAACGATCCAGCAGGGCTGTGGCTATGTTCAACACAGATTCGCTCGCCTCATGGTTTGCGCAAGCATTGCCAGTCCCATTTCCAGCAGGATCAACTTTGGGAATAATGTCGGTCGGCTTGGGCCAAACAAAGTCCGTAGCCGACGAAGGGCAGCGCCAAACTTGGAAACCATTCACTTGGCACAACGGCTTCGCTTCAGACGAGCGGGAGATTGCACAAGTAGGCAGGGGTATTTCAGTGGTACGTTCGCCATAGTTTGCGGGGGATGGCTTCAAACTCATAAACTTCTCGGCATCATCATTAGATGAGTTCCTCTGGCGTTGTGTTAGCCTCCTGCTTCTGACTTAGGCACATTAGGTTCAGCGTTTCGTCCGGATCGGGATAGCGGCGATCCAGCCATAACGCCAGACGGTTGATTAAAGAATAAAGCATTCCGTTACCTCGCCAATAAAAGGAAAGATGGCTATTGATGACTTGGCCGACCAAAGCCCACGCACCACCGCAGGGAGTTATGCTAGGCGTATTGAAGCCATGGCGTCTCATAAGTTCGACAAGGCCATAACGGGTAAAGCGCCAATAGTCGTAAGGCACTTCATGCACCCGCCACTGCATTGGCACCGTGAGTATTAGAGTGCCGCCGGGTTTGAGCAAGCGCTGGCATTCACTCAGATAAAACTCGACATTGAAGACATGCTCAAGTGTCTGCGTTGATAAAATGGTGTCCACGCTGGCATCTGCGAGTGGAACTGGTTTCCCCGGCTGAATTTCGATGTCAAGCTGAATATCCTTCGATGCAGCCACGTCGGCGCCGATGTATTGGGAGATACGCTGGCTGAACAACGCCTTGTAGGGCTGTCCGCCGCAGCCAAAATCCAGCATGACCCCGCTGGCATGTGGGAGGGCTACATCTTCAAGCCATTGATGGAGAAGGCTAAGGACGATGTAATGATGGTTTGAAATGTCCACTTCCATGGATTTCATGCGTGAAACCCCCAGCAGATCCGATTGCATGTCTGAAGTCATATCGGACTCGCCTCCCCAAGAGGGGATACCCACCGGCAAGGATGGACGAAGCGCCCCCACGTTGGAAATTTCCAGCGCACCGAAAAACCTAGGTTGAGTTCGGTATGCGCATAGCACACCGACAGGTCTTCCGAATAGGCGGCGAAAGAGGCTAGGTACTCACCGGGTGCAAGGCAATTGGGTTCAAACACAAGCCTACCGCGTTGGGTTTCTCCCGGATTGGTAGGCGGCCAAAACACGCCGGCCTCCAGACTCGATTGCCCTACCATCCAGTCGCCATCGGCTCGGAAAATACTCACCGCGAATACAGTGCGACCCATTGGCTTTTCTGCTTTAACTGCAAAATTGAACCGGATCGCGCTACCAACGTTAATCACTGGATTATTTTCCCCAGAGTGCCCTAGGCTATCAAGATCAACCTTGACGAATTTAGCTATGCCCGTGTCTTTTTGTGGGATGCTGACAGTGTGAATCGCTTCCGGCATCTGCCTCTCCATAGTTCTGACGTAATACTCTTGGCATACTTCAATCGAATCGCCGATCATAACGATTTGCCCTTGGTTTATCCATGCAACCCGGTCGCAAATCATCTGTAAGACGCTCAAGTCGTGTGCGACGAACAACAAGGTCGTCCCTTTGTCACGCAAATCCTTGATTTTCATGATGCACTTGTTTTGAAATGCCACGTCCCCGACACTCAAAGCTTCGTCCACAACCAATATCTCTGGTTCGACATTCACCGCAACCGCAAACGCCAAACGCACGAACATGCCGCTGGAATAGATTTTGACGGGTTGATCGACAAACTCACCGATGTCGGCAAAGGCGATGATATCGGCTAACCGCAAGTCAATCTCAGATTTGCTCAGGCCGAGGATGGTCGCGTTCATATAGACATTTTCGCGTCCGGTGAACTCGGGATTGAAGCCAGCGCCCAATTCAAGCAACGCGGCAATCCGTCCATTGGTCTCCACCTGACCTTCGGACGGCGAAACTATGCCGCAAATGAGTTGCAGCAGGGTTGACTTGCCCGATCCATTCTTGCCGATAATGCCGACCGTCTCCCCTTTTTTTACGTCAAACGACACATTTCGCAAGGCCCAAAATTCCCGGAAAAATTGCTTGCGCCCACGAAAGATGCTTTGCAAAAGCCGGTGATGCGGCTCCTCATAAATTTGGTAGCATTTGCTTAGATTGTTGACGCGGATGGCAAAGTCAGAAGACATGGTTGAACCTTTGGGTCGATTGAGCCATGTATTTTTGCAGGGTGGTCATTCAGGAGAGTTAACCTTAGTATAATAATTATGAATGGATTTTATCTCAAGACCTACCCCCTACACAACCTCCAGCAATTCTCATTATGACTTGAAGTACTTTGGATTAGGCGTTGTGATGTCATCGTTCCAAAAGAAAACCTCACGCAACGGCGCAATGCTGGAATTGAAAAGCCGAAGGGTGCGAGGGGCCAAGTTGTTGCGAGTGGCTTGTTAGTGCTTTCGCCGATGCCCTGCGATCATGCCGCCGAATTCGGCTTTTTATGGCAAAGTGTAAAGACTTTGTTATTAATTCCACCCAGCAGTAGAATGACAGTGGATAAGCGTTCTCCCATTGATAGATTTGGTGTTCACATTTAGGAATAAAACAATGACTGAAATCCAAGCATGGGCCAGCCAAGGCCCCAAACAAAAACTGGAGAAATTTTCGTTCAACCCCGGACCGCTCGGCCCGGAGGAAGTCGAAATTGCCGTCGAATATTGCGGACTTTGCCATTCCGACCTGTCGGTCATCAATGATGATTGGAACATTTCACAGTATCCCCTCGTTCCCGGACATGAAGCCGTAGGCCGCATTATCGCGGTGGGCGAGCAGGTGAAAGGCTTGCGTGTCGGGCAGAAAGTGGGCGTGGGTTGGAATGCCGGCAGTTGCATGCATTGTCCTGTCTGCTTGGAAGGCGACAACAGCCTGTGCGAGTCGGCGCAACCGACCATCATCGGGCATCGTGGCGGTTTCGCGGAAAGGTTGCGGGCGCATTGGATCTGGGCGATTCCGCTGCCAGACGCGCTGGACATTGCCAGTGCCGGCCCCTTGTTATGCGGCGGTGTCACCGTGTTTTCACCGCTGTTAAACTTCGGTGTCAAACCCACCGACCGTGTCGGTGTCGTCGGCATCGGCGGTTTGGGCCACATGGGCCTGAAATTCGCCAAGGCTTGGGGTTGCGAAGTGACGGCCTTTACCTCCCATGACTCAAAAGCCGAGGAAGCCAAGGGCTTTGGCGCACACCGTGTCATCAACAGCCGCGACAGCAATGCCATCCTCAACGCCGCCAATTCCTTGGACATGCTGATGGTGACGGTCAACGTCCCGCTGGATTGGACCGCGTTGCTGAAGACATTGAAACCCAAAGGCCGCTTGCATGTCGTTGGGGTCGTGCTGGAACCGATGCCGATTCCTGCCCTTGAATTAATCTTCGGGCAGAAAAGCGTCTCGGGTTCACCGACGGGTGGCTCTGGAACTTTGACCAAGATGCTCGACTTTGCCGCCCGTCATGGCATCGCCCCGCAAGTCGAACATTTCCCGATGAGCCGGGTGAACGATGCGTTGGAACATTTGGAGTCCGGCAAGGCGCGTTACCGGATTGTGTTGGATGCTGATTTTGCCAGAGATAAGAAGCAGCAGTTCTCACTATGAGCTAAGTGCATGTTGTAGAATCGTCATTTTGGCAGGGATGCCAAAATCCAGCGTCCAAGGATGGCAAGCTTAGGTTTACCTCACAGCCTAAATCAAGCGCTTACACCAGCGAAAAGTTACCGTCCATGGCCTGGATTCCGGCATCCATGCCGGAATGACGAGGTTTTTAGCCAAAATGAGAATTGCTGATTAAGAAGGGTGCGCATTGCGCACCCTTTTTAACTTTTTATAAGCTCTTAAACCAAATGGCTAAAGGCCAGAGGAAAGCCACTGCCGCCCAGAGTCCTAGGATTGTCTTGTGGTGGGTGAAAACATCCAACCAAGTGGGGGTCAAATCCTCGACATAGCCCTGCGGCCCACCACTGAGGCGACCCACCGTTCCGTGAAATAGCACTTTGATGTGTCCTCCCTCGCGTAGCAATGAAAAGCGCTGGCTTTGCGCGTCCACCCACTGCAATTCGTCGCCCTCCGCCAGTTCGAAAGCATCCGCTTGATGCTGGAATTTGCCTTTGGCGCTGATGAGCGTGGAAATCCATTGACCGGTCCCGGTGCCAAGTTGGCGGTTAAAGCGAAGATCAGTCACTGCCAATTCAGCCAGTTTTCCATTGGCGGGTTTCCCGGCAATATCCAAGCGCAGCGGCACGGCATCCTGAATCGTTCGCTTGCCCGAAAAACGCAAAATTTCCTGCGGCTCGCCGGGTTTGGATTGCAAGGCTTCATCGGCACCGCCATCGACCTGCAAGCTGCCTTTGCTCACGATGATCTCGCCGTTGATGGAACCTTGGGACAGAAATAGCCGCCAACCTTCCGGCGTGGTTTCAAGCTCAAGCACCGCACCCGCAGAAATCACTAACTTTTCCAAGCTTGCGGAGGATGCCTTAACCCGGATTTGCTGCGCCTTCCGGTCGCCGTATTGGGACGTGCTGACTGACGTGATCTCCTGTGCGGCTATGCGGGTCACCGGCACTGCCAACTCCCATGTCCAAGGTTTAGTCAGCCGAAAACCGATGCTTTCGGCTTCCACTTCGAGTCGAACCGGGTTGCTTGAGGGATGGAGGCTGGCCGCGAGGGCAGCGAGAATCAGGCACAGGCCAGCGATCACCAACACTGGCCCGAGTTTTCGCCAAACCCCAGGCCGTTCGGCTGGCAACAAGCGTTGGGCGGTTTCTATCCAAGCGAGATGGGCTTGGGCGCGTTGGGTATCGCGGTCGATCAGCAATGCCTTAGCCGCTAGTTCGCGCTTTTGTTGAATGGCCTGCTTAAGCCGCTGTTGCTCTGTCTCGTTCATGTCAATCCCCTAGGCGGATGAACCAGCGTTCCTGTTTCCACTGAGCTTTGCCTTCGGGACGCGTGCCGACTTCTAGGCAGATTTCCCCGGTCAGCGTGTCGGGCAAAGCAATATCGAACGGATCGCTGGTCATCCGGTGCGCGGGCAAGCGAACGGCGGTCCAAGCGGGCATCGCCGCGCAAGCGCCATTGCTGCGTAGCGCATAGCGCCAACTAGCCTTATCGTAGGGGTTCGGGTCGCGCACCCGCAGGCTGAGTCCCGGTTCCGGGCCGACGGTGATCGGCACAAAAACCTCAAGCTTATCCGCGAGTCGGCCAAACAAACCTAAGTCTTCGGGGCGAAGATGCCGGGGCAGCACCGCGTCGGACAAGTCCCAACGGAAATCACCCGCCGCAGGAATTAGCCCGTCCAGCCGGTAATAGGTCTTGTCCGGCAGGGCGATGCCGCGTAGCTGCACGGCTTCGTGGCGCACGGGAGAGCTAAGTTGCAATGGGCCAATAGTAGCGGAATCGAAGCGCAAGCGTCCACGGGTCAGCGCCACCAGTTCGAGATCGGCGGCGGCGGACACCGGCGCTTTATAAAACCCCTCGCAGCGGGTGTTGGGTTCGCGCAAGTGATAGCCAGTGCGAGGATCGGATACCGGGGCTAAGTGATCATCGCAGGGCGGCGCGGCGACGGCCCAGTGATGGAAGCAAGTCATCAGCAACAGGATTCTGCCAGTTAGGGTGGCGTAATAGGTTGTCATACGTTTCTCCATGGTTTACAAGGTCGGCAGCAATTTTCATTTTGGCACAAACTGTAGGGTGGGCTAGGTGCGCGTATCGAAAACCTTGACTTTCTAACGAAAGTTCACGCGCACCGTAGCCCACCAGACGGGCGGCGGGATTGCAAAGGTGGGCTACGGTGCGCGTCAGGATCGGAGTTGCGGATAGTCTCTCCTAAGCGCACCTAGCCCACCCTACGGATGATGCGCTTTTCAGTTCAAAATAAGAATTGCTGAGGGACGGCAGAGCAGTAGGGCGGCAACCCTTTGCCGCCAAAGCAACAAGCAAGTCCGTTGTCGGCATGGGGATGCCGACCTACTTCTGAATGCAAAAAAATCGCGAGCAGGGGGCTTCGCCCCCGCACCCCCCACAAAGGGAAAAAGAATAAAGTGCAAAGGGTTATAAAGTCCTGGCGAGGCGAAAGCCGACACTGTAGCTGCGGTCATCAGGCCTGATACCGTCGCGGGAAGCCGAACGCACGTCCTGAGATTCGCGTCTCCACGAGCCGCCGCGCAACACCCGTAAGTAACAATCGCCGCCGTTCTCCTGCATCCAGGCCGACCCATCCGGCTGGGCATGTTGGTAGGACCCACGCCAGCAGTCCGCCACATATTCCCAGACATTGCCGGCGGTGTCGTAGAGTTCAAAATCATTGGGTGGAAAACTGCCCACTGGTGCGGTGTTTACCCATTGATCGCGGCCCTGGGTCAAGCCGCCAAGGAACAACCATCCGTCTTCACCGTAGTTGGCCTGCTCATGGCTGGCTTGAGCGCCCCACCAATAGGGCGTAGGCTTTCCCGCCCGCGCCGCATATTCCCATTCCGCTTCCGCCGGCAGCCGATAGGTGTGACCGGATTGCGCCGACAACCATTGCGCATAGGCTTGGGCATCGTGCCAAGTCACGTTGATGACAGGCCGGTTGCCGCGCTTCCATCCCTCATCAGAAGGCAAGGCCCGGCCCGTGGCGCGAGCAAAGCGGTCATAGTCGTCGAAGGTGACTTCATAGCGACCTAGCGCAAAGCTTCGGATCGTAACCTGACGGGTCGGACCTTCATCGTTGGAGCGGCCCGGTTCGTCGTTCGGTGAACCCATCTGGAACGAACCGGCGGGAATCACCACCATTTCCGGGCCTAGTCCGCCATCTTTCAGATTATCGCGAAAATTCTTAAGCTGACTGGAAGTTTTACCCTCGCCGGACGTTGGGGTAGTTTGAGCGGTCCTAACTGGTTGGGTAGCCACTATTGTCGCTTGAGCCAACCCACAGTCGGCTAGGCTCCATGCGCCACCTTTTTGTGCGACAAAGCGTTGAATCCGCTCGATGGGCAAGGCTTCCGCCTCTTTTTTATTGTCTACCACTACCATCCCGAGGATGCCTGTGTAGCCGATCAACGGTGCACCGGAAACGCCCTCCTCGACAAATTGAGTGCTGAAAACGATGTGATCGTACTCGGCCTCCGGTTTCGAAAATCGCAAGCGCCCCGCTTCGTTATCCAGCGGTACGTCCCACTGTTTATTCCGCCCTATCCACCAAACCGTGTCCGCCCGCTCAAACCGGGAACAGGCGGATTGCGGCTGCCAATCCAAATCGTTGGGCCTTTTCACTTGCAGTAGGGCAAGATCCAGCAATCTAGCTATTACTATTGAGGCACTATCCACAGGCACCCCTGCGTTCGGATTTGAGTAAAAATACACGCTGACTGATGTGTTGGGACTTGGGTTTTCTGAAGTCACCACATGGTCGGGGGTGACGATGGAGAGCATCCCTTGGTTTTCCCCAACGATGAATCCAAACCCGTTCCCGCCCGCGCCGCTCACCCGCACGGTTCCATTCAAATAGGGCTTGGTGACCTGATCGCCTTCCGATTCCGCAGCCCATGCCGGGGACTGTAGAATCGAAAGCGCTAACGCAGGAAAGATAGACAGCATCACTCGCGGTAGGGTTCGCATATTGCTCTTGGATTCGTTGAAGGATAGTTCGGAATTTTACAGGAATTATAAAACATAAAGCGAGATAGGATGCGCTGAGGGACGAAGCGCATCATTCGCGTGAATCGATTGATGCGCCTCCTTCGTCGGCACATCCTATGCGAGCTGGCCGGGTAGCGAGATAGGATGTGCTGAGGGACGAAGCCTGTCCTGAGCGGAGTCGAAGGGCGCATCATTCGCGTGAATCGATTGATGCGCCTCCTTCGTCGGCACATCCTATGCAAGCTGGGCGGGTAGCACGGTAAGGCATGAGTGGCTCCGCCGCGTATTCCGCCGAATGAAAGGCAGCCAGAACAGGGGCATTTTCCATTCGGCGGATATACCCCTGTATCCGCGCTTCTACTCTGGCTCGATACCCCCTCTCCCTAAATCCATCCCCCCAAGGGGGGAGGAACTTGTAATGCCTACGGCACTTCCACCTCAACCGCCTCGCTGGCGGGGCTTTCCCCCGCCGCATTGCGCGCGGTCACGGTCAACGCCACCGTGGACCCGGTCGGCAAGCCGGTCAACTTCGCCTCGCTGTCCTGCGGCATCACTTCGGCCAAGAGCTTGCCATCGGCATCCATGGCGCGGAGCCGGTAACTATCGGCGCGGCGGGCATCGTCCCAATCGACAAACAACAGGCCACTGCCCGCCGCACCGGGCGTGACCACGACATTGTCCGGTGTCTCCGGGCTGCCGACATGCGACGGGCGGTCAAAGCCAAAGGCATACCAGCGGTGGTCGTCGTCGGCAATCAAACGCGCAAGCTCCTCGCGCAAGCCGGACAAGCGCATCCGGGCGGCTTTGACACCCTGTTCGAGCCGGTTCCGCGCTTCGCCGGTGTCGAAATTGCTCCGGTTGCTGGCGACTTGCGCATCGGCGATGGTTTTCACCGCCCCGGCACAGGCTAACGCCGTGCAGGAGATGTCCGGGGTCAGTTCTTTGACCTCGTAATCGGCATGGGCCAGATAAAATGAATGCAAATGTTGCAGCACGAACACCGGGTTGGCTGGCACTTGCAAGGAACTGGAGGCGAAGCCCGCTTCCTGCCAAGCTGCGTTCCACTTGTTGCCCAGCCTTGGCTTCAAGGTGCCGATGCAAGCCATCGCCAAGGCCCGCCCGTTGCTCTGCGCGGAACGCAAGGCCGCCGTCATTGCCGCCTTGTTCGCTTTCGCGGTGTTGTATTGCGCCTTGAGTCCGGGCAGTGCCTGTGCGGGGTCGTCCGGGCCGGTGGGCGTGCCGACCAGATCGTGCAAAACCGCCCGCAAGGCGGTCTCGTCGTTCTGCTTCAAGCCCACTGCCGCGCCGTGGGTGCTGGCCCCGTCGACGGCATCGGTCAACAATTGGATCAAGGGTTCATAAGTCGAAGGAATCGCGTTACTGGACATGATGACTATCTCCTACTCAATGGTTTATCATGCGGGATGGGCAATGCATCCCGCCCCATCCATGAGTATAGTCACGTTTTAGGGGTTTGACGGACGCTTGAAAATATTTTTTCAGCCTTTATCGGCTCCCAAAAGCGTCTAGTCAACGCCGATGAAGCGTGAAGGGCGATTGCCAAGACTCTTCACGTTTGGGCTTAAGGCTAAAGCGGCAATGCGAAGACTCTTTTTAGTCGTTCCAAACGCTGCGGGAGGTTTTTTTGAGTCTAAAAAACTTGCCTGAAGGCTCGTGCGGACTGTACAAGAGTCTTCAACTTTTGCCCCGTCGTCTGGGCAAAAATTTCAAGAGTCTAAAAATTTCCATCGAACGTTTAGGGCAAATGGGTAAGAGTCTTGAAAACTTGGCTGAACGCTTTGGCGGCTTGTTGGAGAGTCTTGAAATTGCCTCTGAGCGCTTAAGGCAAGCTCGTAAGAGTCTTGATAATTGCCCAAAGCGATGCGTGTATAATGATTACTACTCTAAAGACTGAAATCGTCATTTCTATGAAAACCGAAACTCTCATCAAGCCAATACTACGCTCATTCCTAGCCCTTGTTTTTATCCTGACGGGCTGCATGTTCCAAGCACCCGACTATGTCACCATGATAAAGCCGGTTGAGTTGAATCAATTGATGCAACATGAGGATATTTTCCTCGTGGATGTCCACACACCCCAACAAGCCCATATCAAAGGCACTGATCTTTTCGTTCCGTATAACGAAATCCAGAAATATCAGGACAAATTCCCCAAAGATAAGAATGCCGCCATCTATTTGTATTGCGAAGGCGGGCCTATGGGTAATGCCGCTGCAAAGACGCTGCATGAATTGGGTTACACACATTTGATGAACTTGGAGGGTGGGGCCAAAGCTTGGAGGCAAAGTGGCTTTGGTTTTGAATAATCCCTTTGATCTAGTGGGTAGTTAGCGTTCGTAGTCCCGCCTTTAGGCATAGGTATCTACACAACTTGCAAACTATTGTTTCTACTCCCCTCCCCCTCGCAGGGGGAGGGGCCGGGGGAGAGGGTCTTGGGATGGTTGATGAGACGACAGGCTATTTATAATCAACCCAGTACCCCTCTCCCTAAATCCCTCCCCCAAGGGGGGAGGGACTTGTGTAGATACCTATGCCCCTTTAGGCGGCAAACTGACCGAAAAGACCCGGCTGAAGCCGGAACTACGAACGGTATCCCTGTGGTTCGGGTTTCGCCCCGCACTCCGTGCGGCCAAATCTGCTCCCAGCGGATTTGTCGGCATCCATGCCAAAATGACGTGTTAGCCAGTCCTTCTAACTTGGAAAACTCAAAATGATCGAATTCATCGGCTTTGTAGCAGCCATTTTGACGACACTTTCTTTCGTCCCACAAGCTTTGCATACCATCAAAACCAAGGACACCTCCGGCATTTCGCTGTGGATGTATGTCATTTTTACCAGTGGCATCTTCCTCTGGCTGGTGTATGGTTTTCTCATCACCAATTGGCCGTTGATCATCGCCAACTTAGTGACTTTCGTCTTGGCGGCCACGATCTTAATTTTCAAAATGAAATATAAATAACTGATTCCATGACTTCCATACTGACATCACTCAAACAAGCCACTTGGCCACTCCATGAACGCTTGGAGCGAAGACTAAACTTGTTGTCGCCTCGTTTTTCATCCACCGATTATCTGCGTCTAATCAAATCCTTCTGGGGATATTGCCGCCCTTTGGAAACCCGGCTTGCGCAGCTTCACGAATTGCCGCATTGGTTGCCGGACATCCACCTCCGTGCCAAATCGCCATTGCTTGAGCAAGATTTGCAGGTGCTGTGGGTTGCAGGCGATGACTTGGCACAGCTTCCCCTATGCACGGATTTGCCGGTTTGTGACAATATAGCCGCCGCTTTGGGCTGTCTTTATGTGATGGAAGGCGCAAGCTTGGGCGGGCAGGTCATCAGCCGGCATTTGTCGCAAACCTTGGGGCTTGATGCTGACAACGGGGCCGCTTTTTTCAACGGTTACGGGGAGGCAACCGGTGAGATGTGGCAGTCGTTCAGGGCAAGTGTGCTGGAAGCAAAAGCAGATGAATCAATCCAAATCCATTCGGCTTGCGAAACCTTCTTGACCTTGGAACGATGGCTACTTCCACCTATGCTGAACGCTGACGAAATCCTTTGAATCCCAGTAGATGAACCGCGTAAACCCAACTGACTTGCTCCGGGTGCTGATTGTCGATGACAATCCAGAAGACCGGCAGATGATGCGCGAAATGTTGCTGAAGGGTTCGGAGCGAAGCTATCAAATCTTGGAGGCCGATACGGTTTCCTCAGCGCTTCAAATCTGTAAAAGTGAAAATGGGCAACTGGATTGCATTCTGGTTGACTACCATCTGCCCGATGACAACGCGACTGAATTGCTGAAGGAATTGGGCGCTCCCGATACGCCGAGTTTCCCGTTCGTTGTCGTGACTGGCAAGCTAAGCCATTTGAAAAGTTCCGCCGTTCTTTGGTTGGGTGCGCAAGAATTGATCGGCAAGAGTTGGATGAACCCGGAAAGCCTCACCCGTGCCGTCGAACATGCCATTGAACGATTTGCCATGATCCGTGAATTACGGGAGGCCGATCAACTTCGGGCCACTGTAAGAATGAAAGAAAAGCTTGCCGCCACGGTCGCCAAACTCGAAGATCTAAATGATAATGTCCCCTCTGGCGATTACGGCCTTGGCCCGGATGGCACTTCTTTGCGCATCAATCAGACAGAACAAGCTTTGTTGGAAGCCAACCAACAACTTAACCGACAGGCCGAGTCTCTGAGTGAGGCCATGCAGCGGCTAAAACTTGCCAACGATGCCGCCAATATCGGCGTATGGACTTGGGATTTTGCCAATGACGAGATGGAATGGGATGAGCGGATGTGTGTTTGGTACGACCTGCGCGAAGCTTCAGGCAAAACCAGCCATGATTTCTGGCGTTCAAGATTGCACCCGGATGATGTGGAGCAAGCCGAGGCGAAATTGATGGAAGCCTTGAACAATGGCACACGCTATGATGATACCTTCCGCATCGTGTTGCCGGATGGTTTGATACGCCACATCCATGCTGCCGCTGTCATCGAGCAGGACACCCACGGTAAACCGATTCGGATCATTGGCATTAATCATGACATTTCTGGAAAGATAAACTTGCTGGAAAAGCTCCGCGACAGCGACCAACGTTATGCCTATGCTTTGGAAGCCTCCCGCGATGGTATATGGGATTGGTTTGTGCAAACCAACCAAGTAGTGCTAAGTAAACCTTATTTTACCCTGCTGGGATACGAACCTTATGAATTCCCACAAACGGTGGACACTTGGTATCAGATGGTGCATCCCGACGAAAGGGAGTGGGTACTTGTAACCGAACGTCAAAAACTAGAATCATCGCAAGCCTTTGATTTGGAATATAGAATGCGCACCAAGGAGGGTCGTTACAAATGGATGCTCAGCCGGGGCAAGGTGGTGGAATGGGACGAAAACAGTCAAGCGCTTCGCGTGGTTGGAACCATCACCGACATTACCGAACGCAAGCAGCTTGAACTTGAATTGCGCAACACTAACCAAGAGTTGCAAGCCATTTTTGATTCGGCAGGCGTGGGTATCGCCCTGATGCACAATCGCATTATCCTGCGTTGCAATCGCAAATTGGAAGAACTATTCGGCTATGACCCCGGCGAAATGGATTGGATGCCCACCCGGAAATGGTATGTGGATGAAGCTGCCTACGACCAATTGGGTGCAGCCTGTTATCCGGCGGTTGAGCGTGGCGAAACCTTTGTTCGAGAACAACCTGTTTTAAAGAAAGACGGCAGCCTATTCCTATCCAAGCTGGTCGCACGGGCCTTGGATATCAATGACCCGGGAAAGGGCATGTTGGCGATTCTCCAAGATGTCACTGCCGAACACGAATTTAATGAAGCCTTGCAGATCGCCAAGGAAAAG
>CAIYXP010000521.1 GCA_903930145.1 uncultured Methylococcaceae bacterium | reverse complement strand
ATCTCCCTGACGTTCGTATCGACTCCTTTCTTACCGGTTGCCGTGATATTTTGCACCATCTTCGTGATTGGGATTGGTTTGTTTAGCCTGATGATTTGGCTCAGCTTTAAATCCGTGCGAAAGAAAATATGTGGCAGTGTCTATTATTGCATGGCGTTTTTACTGATCTTAGTCGCACCCGCCATGGAACTATTGCGTTTGACTGGAAAGCTTCCGATCACATGGGTTATTAGCAACCTAGTCCAATTTGTGACGTTTGGCAATATCATGCTGCTGACGTTTGGCTTGGCCGACAAACTGCGAATTGACCATAAAAACGCTTTATTAGCCGAGCGCAATGCCAAACATAATGCTGAGGAAATGGCCGCCGAAATGACCGTGGAACTGCGCCAAAAAAAGCAAGATTTGGAAGAGACCTTGGACCGGCAAGTGCGCTTTGTGTCCATGGTGACCCACGAATACCGGACCCCACTCGCCATCATCCGCATCAATCTTGATTTGTTGTCCAAGAAGAAACACGATCCAAATAGATTGTTGACCTTTGCCATCAATAAAATGCAACGGGCCATCGCCCGTTTGACGGAACTACTGGAAGTCAATTTGGACAAGGCAAAGTTTGCCCAAGATGATTTTAAGCTCAAGCTGGAGAATGTCGGCGTGATAGGCTTGGTTGAAGAAGTCATTGCTCAAGCCAAGGAGTTTTGGCCTTGGAGTCAGTTGGCTTTTTCCACAAGTCTTGACACGGATATGATGGTTGCAGCCGACCAACGTTTATTAAAAACCGCTGTGCTGAACTTGTTGGATAATGCGATCAAATATTCACCAGAGGGTAGGGCAGTGGTAGTGAATGTCTGCCAATTAGGAACGGAAGCGGTCATCAACGTCAGCGATCAAGGGCTTGGCATCCCGCCGGAAGAACGTGAGCGGGTTTTTGAAAAGTATTATCGGATACCCGGCAATGATCATATCCTAGGTTCTGGGGTCGGGCTTTATTTGGTCAAAAGAATTGTTGAGGAACATCATGGCAGTGTCGCCATTCAAAGCAATAGTTCCGGTACGACATTGACGGTTCGCTTGCCTGTTGTGACGGACTCGTAGCGTCCGAGCTTGTTTGGACTTTACTTACCACCGCCTTCACATTGTTGACCCATGAATGAATCCGAATACAAAGTATTGATTATTGAAGACGACATCGACCTGCGCGAAAGCATTACCCTCTATATCGAAGATGAGGGTTTTGCCGTGACCGGGGTTGGTAGTGCCAAAGAATGTCATGCCAGTTTGGAACAAGATACTTTTGATGTCGCGGTCATTGACATCGGTTTGCCAGACCAGTCTGGCTATGTATTGGCGGAAGAGCTACGGCGCAAAACTGACTTAGGCATCATCATCCTGACCGCGCTGGGCGGTATCGAATATCGGGTGCAAGGTTATGCGGTCGGGGCTGATCTTTACTTAGTCAAGCCAGTCAACATAAAAGAATTGTTGGCAGCCATCACCAGCGTGGCGAAGCGTCGGCTGGAACGCAGCCAACAAACCACGGAATTGGAAATTGTGTGGAGGCTGAACCGGTCGAGCTGGCATTTGATTGCACCGACTGGAATCGAAGTCATCCTGACGGGCAGGGAGTTCGATTTTCTTCATCAACTCGCTCTGGCGGAAGGAATGTCTGTCGCTCGCAAACGTTTGATGAATTCGCTGCATTATCCCGACAATGATTGCGTGGGCCGCGCATTGACTGAATTATCACGCAGGCTAAAGAAAAAAATCAAGCAACAAACCGGCTTGGAATGCCCCATTCAAACCCATCACAGCGTAGGTTATCGCTTTTCTGGCAGTATCTCCATCATCGAGTAGTGGAGCGTCAAAGCGTGCTTTGACAGCCAAAACAAGCATTGGCGCTCCGACGCTCCGACGCCAAAGCAAGCTTTGGCGCTCCAACGCAAACTTTGTTACATCATAAAATCAATAGCATAGCCTTATTTTGTGTCTTTTTGTTACATTTCGTGGGATTTCGAGGTTTGAAAATGCCCGGCATTGATTATTTAATGCAGTCGAAATTGGGGCGATAGGTAAAGCAATCTATCTACCGTTCCCATATTCAGCACGACTGCCATTAAATCCATCAACACAAAGAGGATAACGTCATGAGCGAAGCAGAAGACCTAAAAAAGAAAAATGAGGATGCCAACGCTAAAGGCTATGGTAAAACCATCAGTACTGAGATTACCACACTAACCATCGTGTGCGAATCTGGATACACTTATAAAGTACGCCACAAAGACAAAGGCAAAGATTGGTCCAGCGATAAAGAACTCAAATCGGGCGGGAGAATGTCCTTCCCCATAGCGACCACTGAAGAAATATCGTTGAATGGTGATGGTTCGAGTGATGATGTCAAAATCAACGATACTAAAGGCTATATTGAGTATAAATCTGGTGAAAAAGAAGATAGCTTTGATCAATCTAAGTGTAATATTTGGGCAAATCTAATCACTTGGAACGGAGATAAAAAGGCATGGCTTTTAAATCCCGTTTTCGACAGTATTGACAAACATGATGCGCTCATCGTTCCAGCAGTGACAGGCGCGGAATGCACTCTCACCTTGCTTAAGGGTCATAGCTATGGACGCAAGATTAGCAATGATTTTACTACCTTGCGTATTACCAATAATACCTCCTATGATTTTCCAATCAAGACAAAAAAGGATGGTGATTGGCATGACCAAAATGCGCTTAAAGCCAAAGCCAGTAGCGACTTTAGCATCCGCGATATTGAGATGATCTCATTAAACGGCGGCGGCGAAAGCGATGACATCAAAATCAATGATGATAAAGGCTATATTGAGTACACGCCAGCCAAGATAAAAAAAGATATGGTAGTTTATAGTGTGGGTTCTAAAGTCTGGATCACTCAAGTCTGGTGGAACCCCACTCTCCAAAACTGGTTTGGCTCCGCCTCTCAATCCGATATCAACGGGTATGACAACCTGATTTTGCAACCTACCGCGTTCGATACGAAAAACAAAATCATCACTCTTACTATCAGTAAGTAGTAGCGGCCAATCAAAATGTCCGCTTGTTAATAATCCGCTCGTTCCCAAGCTCCGGCTTGGGAACGTGGCAAGCAAGGGTTCCCAAGCCGGAGCGTGGGAACCAGAAAAACTACATATCATCAGGTAGTCAATCATGGGTAAGAAAACGATTCAAAATTGTAACAGATCTATTGGCTTGTCTTTATCAGACACTAAAGCTCTAGCTCAGAAATTTGCCCCCATCGTCTATTTGCACAGCAAAGATGATAGTCACCCTTCCTCTGTTGATTGGTATTTAGAAAGAGTAAGGCTATGTTTTAAAAAAGATGACGATGTGGTGTTGAAAGAGGGGGAAATAACGTTCAACAATTTGATTGCTCAAAACAGAGAAGGCATTTCATCGGCTGCTAGCGAATTTGATTCGGATGAATTTGTCTGGTACTTGCGGATCACGGATTCAACAGTCAGGCAAGGCGAAGAGATTAAAGATGGAAAAGTGCAGGCATCGTGTTATGTGCATGTCAGAAGAGCTAAGCAATCAGAGGATATTGATATACAGTACTGGTTTTTCTATCCTTATAATGGCGACACCGCAACGATTGGCAGTAGCGGAACACATGATGCCGACTGGGAACATATCACTGTTCGCCTCGATAGTTCAGGAAACAACATAAAATCAGTTTGTTATACAGGACATGGAGACAATAAATGGTGCAATAATGATGAGTGTCTGGCTTATATTGTCTGGTATCCTGCTCATAAATATGATACTGGTGATAATCCCTCAATTGCTCTCGTATCCAGCAATAAAATAATCCAAGGTCATAATGGTGGCGGCAATAACAATCTGTATTATCAAGTTGGGCAGTTACATGGAAATAGTGTAGCTTGGAATGATAAAGGCATCAAATACGACACTGGAAACCGCCCTGCAATAGCGGTGACTGCGGATGGAAGAATTATTGAAGTTCATAATGGGGGCGGTAATAACAACCTTTACTACCGAATTGGACGTTTAAATAATAACGAAATAATCTGGGATAGCACCGAAAGTAAAAAATATGATACCGGAGATAATCCAGCCATTGTCGTCACACCTGATGGAAAAATTATTGAAGTTCATAATGGTGGGGGTAATAATAATCTTTATTACCGTATTGGTCATTTGCAAGAAAAAAATATTATTTGGGATACCGATGGCATTAAATACGATACTGGAAACCGCCCCGCCATAATGGTTACTTCTGAGGGTAAAATTATTGAAGTGCATAGTGGCAGTGAGAATAATAAACTTTATTACCGAATAGGCCAACTTAACGCTAATAGTATCCTATGGAGTAGCGGAAGCAAAGGCATTGAGTATGATTCAGGTAATAATCCGTCCGTTGCTGTCACCCAATCTGGCAGGATAATAGAAGTTCATAATGGCGGCGAAGACAATAACAATCTGTATTATCGTACTGGTGCTATCAATGGCGATACTATTGTTTGGGAGAAAGTTAAAGGTACAAAGTATGATAGCGGAGATCGTCCCTCTTTGATTCTGACCACGGAAGGTACAATCATTGAGGTGCATAATGGCGGTGATGAGAAAACCTCCATAGAACCTACTGGGGATGCCAGAATAGTCGATGTCGATAGTAGCGGCAATAACAATCTTTACAGTAATATCGGCCTATTGAGAAATGTTGCCTTTCCTGTTGTATATTCAGCAAAACATTCTCATGCCAGTTATTGGGATATGGGTGATCACGTCAGACTATACGGTTTAGCAGAAGATAAAACTGACAAAGGATCGCTTTGGGAGGTGGCTGAGCATTTGGTATTACTTCACGATAACCCATCAGAAGACACTGGCAACGCCTGGAACCGTTTTTCTGGACATTGGGGAGATAGTGAAGGCGAAGCTGAAATAGAAACACCCAGTCCAGAAACGATAGGATTTAAGAGTAGTTGGTGCAATGATAAAGACTGACCTGTATACGCTTAGAATACTCGACTAATCCTGTCTTGCTTAGGTTTAGTTCCGGCTTGTGAGTGCGTGAGTGAAAGCTCCAGCTTCCTGATAAAAACATGGGAATCATTATGACGACTGAATACATCAACACCGACGAGTTGGAAAAACAACTTGACGAAACGATTAAAGAAATAGCTTTTCTTCAGGCATACGCCAGATCGTTACCCGGGGACCGTATCACAGAAAAGGCTAAAGATGCGCTCAGTCAATTAGCCGTACATAATTTTTCAGATACAGAAAGAATTAGTCAAGAACAGTTAAGGTTGGCTTTAAGCATTCATGGTCAACTTTGTGAAATAGTGCTACCTGCCACGATTCGGTCACTCAGGGCAACTGACCCGGAACAAGGAATGGGGAAGTGGTT
>CAIYXP010000520.1 GCA_903930145.1 uncultured Methylococcaceae bacterium | reverse complement strand
GGGCTTGATGCCTTTCCACGTCATGCTCTTCGCCCACTCCAGCATGGTTTCGGCATCCACCAGCTTCGCGCCGTTCCAATGCTGCTCCAAGATGCCCCAGCACCGTTCGACCGGGTTGTACTTGCTGTGGTAGGGCGGGAAGTAAAGCAGTTGGACCGTCCTGCCGGTGGCGTCGGCAAAGTCGACAGCACCGAGTATCTGGACTGGTCACTTGCCGGTCAAGCTAAGTTTCCAAACTTAAAGCCTAGTACCCAATCCATTTCCCTGCGCCTACCCGTCAACCTGTTGAAATCCATTAAAATCGAAGCCAATAGGTGAGACATACCCTACCAAGTTTGTCTGGTCGAAAAAAGGGAAGAAGCCACACGGTAGGGTACATAGAGCTTGCGAGTCCCATTTGTTACTAAACGAGAAGCGAAACAGATATTGCAACCACAAAGCTGATGCCAAGCTTAGCTTCAATGCCATTAACTTAACGGGTTTTCCGTTCGCCCTGAGCCTGTCGAAGGGGGGACTGAAATATCCAAATCATTGATGTTTAAGCCGTTCATGGTTCGACAGGCTCACCACGAACGGCTTAAGTTAATGGTTTTGAAGCTTAGCTTGCCCTTAACTCGATTTTCGAGACATTCCCTAAATTTACAACTTGTTTGACCGGCATGGAATTCATAAAGAGTCAGATTTAAAGAACCCCTTCCGGGCAACCAGCCGAGGTTTTTATCATGCTGCCAACAAGCACTTAAGTAATCAGTATTGACAAGACTGTAGGGCTGCGAGTATAAAGGCTGGTTGAGAATTGACGGGTTACGGGAGGGGGTTGTAACCCGGCGAGTTTAATCCGATTTGCGCGGGGCTGATCCTGCGACAAGCCGAAGCAGCGGTGGCTGAATCTGCTGCGCTAGGAATGACGGGGCCTGTAGTGCCGTTCCATCTGTGTTCAAGGAAATCACCAAGGCTTGCGCCATTCCCATTAATGCTTTTTTTGGGAGCACTAGCTATGAAGAACTTCAAACTATCCATGATATTTTTACTACTGGCAAGCAGTAGCGTCGCCATTGCCGCTGGTGGCAAAGGCATGACTTGGGGTCTAGGAGGTAGCCATGACGCAACCTTGGGGATCGATATGGTCGGCTGTAGCGGCGTCCCCGCTTTGCCGACAGTGGGCGGAGGCTGTGACGCTTATATGGGCGACACCAGTTGCAAGGTCGCCCTCCCCCTCTTGTGCGTCAAAGTGGACTATTCGCCCCGTCCTAACTATACGGTGTATGCGTCAGGGGGCAGCACGATGCCATCTGCCTATTACCAGGGTTGGTTGGGTGGTCATATGGCCGTCACCGCTCCGGTGTTCGGAACGAACTTGAGGACCGCGACGACCGGGGATGATCTGTGCAAGAATGAGTTCGGCGAAGGTTGGCGGATGGCGGAACACCACGACGGTAAATGGATCAATGGGATGACCAAGAACGTCTATTACGGAGATGTCACGAATTGGAAATCCACAAGTCCGTGGCCGGGGGCGGCAGTGCAAAGCGGCGCATGGGCGTTCTATGCTTACGGGAATTTGCCGAGAAATCCCTACACTCGCTTCTGGGTCAAGGCGAATGACCAGCCGAGTGGCTGTTGGAATCCATAATGGAATTGGGCGGGTTGGTTTTTTTTGCCAACCCGCTATTCAAGCCATGGCGAGAAAACCCCCTGTTCGCTTTACCGAACGTGGTTGGCTGGTTCCCAAGCTTTCATCTTGGGAACCAGCCGCAAAATGGATTATGCTTGAACCTCCATGCATCTTAGTTCACTAATGTTACGCACGGATGCAAGTTTGCTTATTTCCAAGTGTAAAGGGAGCGTCAAAGCTTGCTTTGACAAGAGAACTGCAAATGCCAGCCTGGCTTCGCCTGTCAAAGCAAGCTTTGACGCTCCAATCCAAGTGCACTGCGTAACATCAGTTAGTTCATACAAAAACGATGATTAACTCATCTACGACCCTGTGTAACTGCAATTTGCATTTTTTTTGCAAAATGCAATGCATTTTGAAATTAAGCCGCCTCGAACCCCATCCCATTTTTCGGGGATATCATCTGCCAGCCATCCTGCAATAGCAGAGCTTCGAAGAAAAAATAATTACTTCTGGATTTTTCATTCCTAGGCCAAAAAGGCATCGAATTGATAGAATTGTGATGCCTAGAAATCTGAAATCAATTGTTTACAAACGTCTGTCCTGGATATCCTTGCAGTAGGGACAAACTTCACAGCCAATAGTTCACGTCATTGGCGGTGAAAACTTTAATGCTTGGCACACCCATTGCAGTTATTAAGACATGCAACTGCAAGGGTAGGATTGGGACGAAAAGCGGATTGCAGACAGTTGTCAGTGTAGTAATTTTTTTTCTAATCTACTTTATAAGAGGCCTAAAACATGAATAATCGTAAAATAGCATTCGGTGCATCCATCGCGCTGGCTCTCTCAATGCTATCGGTCCCTGCACTCGCTGCACCCTTCACCAACCTAGTTACCAATGGTGATTTTGAAGTAGCGACTGGAACCGGGATGATTGACTATAATACAACGGTCGACAGCTGGAGCAACCCCAAGGTATCTGGCGTGAACGGAACTCAATATGCCTACAATTTTCTTTACGAACCCGGCAAAGCGGACTCCACCGGCGCGAACGGCTGGGACGGCAATGTGAAATTTTGGCCTACCGTGACTAACAGCCCGTCTGGCGGCAACTTTGTCGCTGGCGACGGTGCTTACTATGGTGGCCCTATCTCACAGACAATCAGTGGTCTGACCCCCGGACAGAAATACACTCTGAGCTTCGCTTATGCGGCCGCCCAGCAAGCTGGTTTTGATGGGGATAACTGGTCGAGTTGGACTGGCACTTTTGGCGGCGAATCCTTTCAAACTTCAACCTTGAACAACCCTAGCCATGGCTTTACTGGCTGGCAGAATGCCTCATTCACCTTCACCGCATCCAGCAACAGCCAAGTGCTATCCTTCTTGGCAGCCGGCGGGCCAACGGGCGTGCCGCCATTCGCTTTACTGGATGGCGTGAGCATAGCCCCGGTTCCAGAACCTGAAGAATGGGCGATGATGTTGGTTGGCGCCGGTTTGGTCAGCTTCCAAGTCAAGCGCAAGCAAGCCAAGGCCAACAAGGCTTGATCTTAGCTTTCAGTCGATAATTACCTACTGTAAATTGTTGTGACGCTTTAGGGATGCCAGGTATCCGGCATCCCTTTTTTTTGAGCATTCTCACCCGGCGAATCTATTAATCGCGGGTTTCGTAGTCGAATCCTCCAATAGCTAGAGTCACACCCAGCTTGAATCGTCGCCGCTGTCTTGATCGTCGTCGTCCGGTAGAAAATTGCCCGAATCATTGGAAGAAGGCCAGTCATCATTGCCCGCCAAACCATTGTCATTGGGCGAGTCGTAATAATTGTTGATGATGGTTTGTTCCACTGGTTCGTTATTGGAGTCGCCCCAGACGGAAGGACTGGATGAATGATGCCCCAACAAATTTTCAATGCCTTGAAATAAAAAGTCCCCGGCGACCACGCCTGCCGCTGTGCTTGCCACATTACCGAGGAAGCTGCCTCCACCGCCACTTAGCCAAGAATTGGAGGGGAGTGGGGCAGGGGGGGCTGAGCGGGGAATTTGATAAGAGCCAGCACCCGGCACACCGTCACTCTGACCACCCAAGCTCTGCGCCCACGGGTTGCCCCCGCCTAGGAAACCGCTGTTGCGCCCACCTCCCTGTTGTCCGCTTTGCAATTCGGCAATCTTGGATTTGGCTACGTTAAGCGCCTGTTCCACCAACATGGCCCTTTGCACCAGCAGATAAGCCGCGTCCGGTTGCTTGGCAACGGTTTCGCGTATGAGCCTGTCCGCTTCCGCATCCTTGACGACCGAGCCAACCTCCTTCAGTTGATTGAGAAACAGGGTCAGTTGATCGCGCTCTTGTGGGTTCATGTTTACCTCTTTTGTGTTGAAAACGGTTAGGTTAGGATTGGAGCGTCAAAGCTTGCTTTGACAGAAAGCTTGCTTTGACAAAAAGCTCGCTTTGTCAGGAGAAGTAGGCTCTACGTTACCAATAATCTTATCAAAGCAAGATTTGATGCTCCCTTTATGATTTTGTCAAAGCAAGATTTGACGCTCCCGATATGCTGAAAATAGACAAGCAATGCATCCGTGCGTAACAGTCGTTAATTATTGGGTTGTGATGGATTAAGTCAAGTGGGCTTGAACCCAAAATGATTTGGCATTATAATTATTAGATGTTTCGGGTCGTTAGCTCAGTCGGTAGAGCACCGCACTTTTAATGCGATGGTCCCGCGTTCGAGTCGCGGACGACCCACCATAAAATCAAAGCCTTGCATGAAAATGCAAGGCTTTTTTTTTGACAGTGCCTGTTTAGTGCCGTTTTGAATTTTGTGTTCTGTTGCGGCATTCTAAAAAATTTTCAGTGTTAGCGTTCGTAATCCCCTGTTTAGGCGGAAAACTAACCGGAAAGAACCGGCTGAAGCCGGGACTACGAACGGTTTTGACAGGCGCAAAATCTTTAACTGAGTTTTTGACGGGTTGGAGGGTTTGGAAAGATGCGTAATGAGTTAATCATTGTTTGCATTGTTCCCAAGGCCAGTTGGCGGGTTACGGTGCGCATCAAAATCAATCCTAGCTCCAAGTCTGTTGGTATGCGCACCTAACCCGCCCTACGGTAAAAAAATCGCGAGCCGCTGCGCGGCTAAAAACAGAGAAGAGCCAGAGATCAGAGAAGAGCCAGAGATCAGAGAAGAGCCAGAGAGCAGAGACTACAAGAATGGGGACACCACTACACGAAACCCGCTGGCGATGGAGCGGTAGTCGGGACCGTTGTTGCCGCGGAAGGCCCAGCCGACGCCGCTCCGATAGTTGAGGAACGCGCCGCCGCGCAACACCCTTCGCCCTCCGGCTTTCAAGTCTTCCCGCTGCTGGCGTTTTGTCCCCTGTTCCGGGTACGGATAGCTTTCATAAATGCTGCGAGTCCATTCCCAAACATTGCCGGACAGGTCTTCAATGCCAAACGGGCTGACCCCAGCAGGGAAACATCCCACTGCCGAAGTTTCATTTATGCCAGTATCGCCATGGTTGGCCCGTTCGGGGTCTGGCTCGTTTCCCCAAGGGTAGCGACGACCGTCAGCCCCCCTTGCAGCATATTCCCATTCCGCCTCCGAAGGCAGGGTGACATGGAGTGTTCCCTCCGCCAAGCATCGCCAGAATACCACCTCGTTCTGTTCTGGCTCTCCTGATTTCAGTTGCGTCAAACGTTGCGGGGCGATTGCCTTCAAACACTCATTCAACCATTGGCAATAGGCGATGGCATCCTGCCAACTGACATAGACCACCGGATGATTGGCGTTGCCTTGCAGGCTACTACTGTCGGCGGGGTAGTCTTTGGCTTTGACAAAGGCTGCAAACTGAGCCACCGTGACCGGCCAGCGGGCCATGAAAAACCCGTTCAATTCCACCGGATGCTGCTGCGATTCATTGTCTCGAGCCATGTCATCCTTGGTTTTGTCGCTGCCCATCGTGAACACCCCGGCGGTGATGGGGCGGAAACCCAGTAACGGCTCGGCTGGCAGATGCCAAAGCGCTGGGTCGAAGCGCGGGTCGCCCAACTGCCCCAACACCGTCCCCGCCTCGGCTCGTTCTACCGCTTGCAAACGGCCTTCTGAAATGAAACGGACCAGCCAGGCTTGCACCCGCTCGTACACGGCTTGCAAGGCTTCGTCCTGTGACAGCTTGTCCTTGACGTTTTGCTCCACCAGCGCAAGTCCTGCCAGCACCGACAAGCGCCAATGGCTGTCACTCGGTTGGGCTATCTTGTCAGCATCGCGGGGGACCAACGCATTGATCATATCCGCCAGATTGCCTTCGCCCGCCGCGCCCACGCCCAACAGAAAAACCTCCCGCCACCACAGGGCATCCTGCTCTGCCAATTCACGGAAACGCTTGGGGAAACCGCTGCGCCTGCAAAGATGGGAGGCCGCCAAGTATTCTTGGAAGGAACGGTGCGGGAAGGCATAAGGCCCACGTTCGGCACGGGCGATCAACAACCCCGCCTGGGTGTCGAGATAGTCCAGCAGGGATTTGGATTTGAAAGGGCTTTTCTCATCGTCCAGCAAGGGGCGAAACGCGGCAAGCACTTCACCTTCGGTGATGTTCGCAACATTCTTGCCGCCTTCGGTGCGCTGGCGCTCATGCACCGTGAAAGCCAACTGCTCCATCAGTTTGCGGATTTCGCTCAAGTCGCTGTCCAGCACTTGCATCATTGCCCCCTCTGCCACCGTTTGTCCGTCCGGCCCGCGTTCCAAGCGCCTACGCTGCCAAGAACCCAGCAGCAGTTCCACGCTGTCGTCGTACAATTTGGCTCGGTCTTTCGGCAAGGTGCCACGGCTGGTGTGCAGCGTCGCCATCAGGGTCAACAGCAACGGGCGCGAGGCCAATTCGACCAGTTCGGGCCGTTGCGCCGCCGTTTGCAAGGATTGCGCCTTGTAGTCGGCATTGGCTCCACTCATCCCAATATAGCTTTGCATGGCCCGATACCAACCACTGATAAAGGCGTTGCGCTGATCCTTGTCAAACGGGACCAGTTCCAACACCGGGAAACCGGTTAAGCGGTTGACCGGCTGGGCATAAGCATAAGGCCGTGCGGTCACCAAAAACCGGCAGTTTTTCCAGTTGTCCACCAGTTGCCGCACCGAATCCAACAGCGCCTTGCGGCGACCCCCGCTTTCCGGCACTTCGTCCAGCCCGTCTAAGAAAAACAATGCGCCCGTTTGCTGAATGCGGGTTTGCAGCCGGTCGAACACCTCGTCAATCTGGGTGTTATTTAAGCGTTTCGACAAGTCATCCCGCACCGCTTGCCACAGCAGGGTATCCGCCGCCTTGACCGAGTGGGGAAAATAGGCGGCGGCAACTTCGCGCAAGATCAGCCGGATGGGCAGCAGATGTTTGATCGTTTCGGGAATGTCGGCACTTGTTTCGCGGCTCAATGCGGTTGGATTAAGGTCAGTACTATCTTGCAGCACCGTTAAGCCCCTCTCCCCAACCCCACTCCCCTCTGGGGAGAGGGGCTTTTTGCCCCCCGCCGCCGCTTCCGACAGACAGCCCGCCAAATAATTGACCAACACTGTCTTGCCCGAACCCGGCTCACCCAACAGCACGGCGAGGCGTTCTTTGGCAAGCGCATCCAACACCGACAAGCGTTTTTCTTCCTCTTGACCGATTTGCGGTTGTTCCTGCTTGAGGGTACGCCGCAAAGCGTGGAGGGGGACGTAAATGTCGGGCAAGCGCACTTCTTGACCGTCCATGAATTTGGAGTCGATGACTTCCAGCGGCAAGCGGCGGCATTCTATCGCCAAATGACGGTAGTAACGGGCCAGTTTTTCGTCCAATTCGGCGGTTGGGTCGGGTTTGCCACTGTAGACATTTTGGATGATGTTGCCGCCCACATTACCGCCGATGGCAATGCTGCCATGGCTTGCCGCCACGGCGTGGTTGCCTAGTGCCACCGAACCGACACCAATGTTGACCACTGTGCTTGGCGGGTCAACGACTGACGTATTGGGTAGGGTTCCCTTTCCACTGGATAAGAACTGGTTATGAATCACACTCCGCAAATGCAGCGACAAGGCTTTCTCGAATTGCGCCGGGTCGGCATAGTCATTGACCCCGCTACTGATTGAACCGTCCGGGTTGCGAAATGCGTCAAAAAACGCCTGCACTTTTTTCCTTTGCCCCAATTTCTCCTCAAAGCCTTCCTCGTCTGGGTCAAGCAGCAATTTCTGAGTGCGCCGGTAAAGGAGGATAACCGGTTTTTTGTGCCGATCCCAAGCCTGTTTGGCATCGCAATATTCCCATTCGGTGCCGGACAGGTAAGGTCTGCCGTCTGGCTTGGCGTATTCCAGTGGCAGGGGTGTTCCCATCCGCGACCAGAGGATGACAATCACGATGTCGCACTCCGACGGCTTGGGCAATCCTTCGGATATGGCTTGTTGCGGTGTCATGCCAACCAGCATCGGCGTACCCGCGCCGGGTTTGTCCCAAGCGACCGTTTGAACACTAATCTTGTCCCTGAAAGCAGGGTCGTAGGGCAATTCATCCAGCACTTTCAGGGCCAGTTGGCGTTCTTGGGACACGTCCCCCGGCGAGGCGAGAAAGATTCGCAGATGCGTGATGTTGGTCATGTCGGTATTCTGAAGGGTTACGCCGCCAGTCGAACCTGCAACTTCAACGCCTTGACGATCTTTTGCACTGTCTCCCATTTCGGCTTGACCTTGCCGGACAGGGTTTTGTAAAGGCTTTCCCGGTTCAGCCCGGTTTCCTCGGCAAGCTTGGCGACACCGCCCCGATGCATGACGACGTGGCCCAAGGCATTGATAAACAAGCCGGGGTCGTCGTCCATGAAGGCTTGAGTCAGGTATTCGCCCATGTCGGACTCATCAAGCAAGTGGTCGAATGGGTTGTAAAGTTTGGTTTCGGTTTTGATGGGACTACCCTCATAGGTTTATGCGCGTTCCCAAACTCCGGCTTCACTACCATTAAGTTAAGCCAAAACTGGAGTGCAAGATTTATCTTGCACAGGGCGCAAACTCTTGAGAATACGTGCAAGATAAATCTTGCACTCCAACGCTGGCAAACGGGAAATCCATAGCTTAATGGTAGTGAAGCTCCGGCTTGGGAATTCGGTTTTGGAAGCTCCGCTTCCCGATGCCTAGGCAAGCAGAGCTTGTCGGGCCGGGTTCCCAAGCGGAGCTTGGAAACCAGTAGATATCGCCAAGATTGCCGTTGGCGGCACGGTTTAACCGGTTGGCAAGGCAAAAGGCAGCTTGCTTGTCTTTGATGCGGGCCGCCCATTGGTCAAATTCGGCGGTGGTGTGTATTTCGTAGGTCATGCCTTTAATGTAGCCTACAGACTACAGAATATCAAGCAATCGGAGAGAAAAGCCAGAGATCAGAGAAGCAAGAGAACAGAGACTACAAGCATGGGGACACCACTACACGAAACCCGCCGCCGTTGAAGCGATTGAAGGGACCGGCGTAGTGGCGGTAGGCGCAGCGGACTTTGAACAGACTACTGTGGAACGCGCCGCCGCGCAACACCCTCCGCCTTCTGGCTTTTAAATCTTCCTGCTGCTGGCGTTTTTCTCCCGGTTCTGGATAAGGATAGCCTTCAAAAAAGCTGCGGGTCCATTCCCAGACGTTGCCAGACATTTCTTCGACTCCGTAGGGTGTAGTCCCTCCCGGAAACGCACCTACGGCATTGGTTCTCAGAATGCCGGTTCCGGCAAAGTTCATCTTTTCCGGATCCGCTTCCTCCCCGCCCCTTGGGTAAATTCGGGAGAGGTGTTCATTGGGTCGACATGGCAACGTTTCATTTTTCAACGGCAGCGACTGGATCAGAGATTTGACCGGAATCTCTAAACCGCCACGGGCAGCCTTCTCCCATTCCGCCTCGCTGGGAAGTGTTACGGCCCAACCGTCCGGCAGACAGCCTTGTGACTGCCAACGGCCCGTCAACCACCGGCAAAAGGCGATAGCCTCATGCCAACTGACCTGCACCACGGGGTGATTGGCAGGCCCTTTCAGGCAATCCGGGTCGCCGGGTTGGGTTTTAGTCTGTTCCACAAATAAACGGAACTGGGCGACGGTGACGGGAAAGCGGGCCAGCCAGTAGCCATAGGGGATAGCACACTCACGCTGTGGCTTTTCGTTAATGTAAGCCAGCCTATCATGTTTGCCACTGCCTAACAGAAACGCACCGGGCGGAACATAGCAAAATTGCATCCTATCCACGTCCGTGACTTCCGGGCGCGGGTCGCCCAGACGCGCCAACAAGTCGCCGACGAAGCCGCGTTCCTTGGCAGGCAACTTGGCTTGCGTCACCAAGTCAGTCAATCGGCTACATACCCTCTTCCGCAAATCCAAGCCCAGTTGGCTGTCCGCCGTGCGCGAGCCTAGCTCCGCCAAGACTTCCCCCGCCAACCAAGCCCGCCGCCAAGCGTTCTCTTGGTCTTGACCGTGTTCCGGGCAGAGTTCAGCAGCCAAGGCCAAAGGACGGCTGGTGTCGCCCTGACGGTGCAGCAGAAAACCGACCGCCAACAAGATGACTTCGCGCCAGCGGGGCGCATCGTCTGCCAAGGCGGCGGCGTTGCGGGCAAAATCCCCTTCGCTGGTCAAATACACGCCAGCCAGGAATTCTTGAAAGGTGCGATGAGGGAAGGTGAAGACCCCCGGTAGCCGCTCGATCAACAGGCCGGCCCGGAGTTTCATGATGTCTATCACATCACGCGCCCAATTCAAGTCGGGTTTGCCCTCGGTATCCTTGTTCAGGTTTGCCAATGCCTTTTGCAAGCTGGCTTCCGGGATGTCGGCCAGTTGACCATCGCCAGTATCCCCCTGTTCGTGAGCGCTGAAGGCCAAACGCCACAACACCCGCTTCAGGTCGATCTCCCCCCGCCCCGCCTGAGCTAATAATTCAGTTAGCCCCGGACGGGATTTTTTGTTGGCTTGTTTCTGCTCCTCCCAACGGGTCAGCAGCAAGTCCACGGTGTCCTCGTACAGCACGGCGCGTGCGTCCGGCAAACGGCCTTTGTGGGTGTGGACCAAGGCCATGACGGTCAGCAATAAGGGATTGCCTGCCATGCCGTGTAGGTTAGGACGGCGCACGGCCTCTTGCAAGCGTAGGGTCAGACCGTCGCGTTCTGCGGCATTCACCGTGCCCTTTTCGGTCAATTCGTGATACCAAGCCGCGATAAAGCGGTCGATCTTGCGTCATCAAACGGGGCAAGGGTAAAAACGGGAAAGCCGGCAATTCTCAAGTCTTCCTCGTTTGGGTCTCCCTGTTCCTGATACGAAACGATGCGACAGGTCAGCAAATAGCGGTTCTTCGGGTAACGCTGTCTAAACGTCGTGACCGCATCGCGCACAAAGCGGCGTTGCTCGCAGGTGGGAATTTCGTCCAGTCCGTCGAACATCACCAAGGCTTTGCCGTCTTCTAGGTGTTGGTCGATAGGTTCAATGGCTGCGCTGAGGTTTTGTGATTCTAGGCGTTCCTTGATGAACGACCACAGGTGTTGACACGACGGTTCGCTGCCTTGAATGGTTCGGGCATAATCGCGCAGCACAACCAACACTGGCAGACGATTGGTTTCAGTAGGCGGCCAGCCGGTAAGACAGTGTGAAACCGTGGACGGCTCGGCAAGCCCGCAAGCCAAACGGTTGACAAAGGTGCTTTTGCCGCTGCCCGGATCGCCCAATAGCACCAGTTGGCGGTTATTGATGACCGCTTCCAAGGCTGAAACAGGGGTATATATTACTAGAGGTTCGGATAAAGTTTCTCCCGCATGACGGTCGAAATTAGTAGTGTCCAAATCTATATAGATTTGCGCCAAATCTAACGGGGCTTGCTTGCGGCTGGCATCGGATGCGCCCATATCCAAACCCCGCAGACTCAGACGGCCCGTCGAGTATGCCAACACGGCACGATAGATTGCTAAAGCCTCTTTGCCGTCCTTGGGGGCCGGGCCTTGGTATACATCGCCATAGACATTGCCGCTGATGGCAATGCTTTGATTACTCGCCACCGTGGACCCTTCACCTTGGGCAATGGCTCCTGAGCCAATATTTGTGGCGGTGGTCTGAGTTGCACCCGGCATCAGCGATGCCAGTTCATCCGGGCTGAACTTACTGAGTAGTTCTTGAAGTTGCCTTAATTCTGCTTCTCGCTCTGAAACTGGCTCCGCCATGATCAATCCCTATTCTGCCCAATGGTAACATTGCCCGTCACATTGCCACCTACCGCGATGCTATTTTTTGCCGCCGCGACTGCGCCTTCACCTTGGTCGACTGCGCCATCGCCGATGTTGCTGGCATGGAAAGTTTGGGAATCGCCAGCGGATTTCAGCACCGCAGAACCCAGTTTTTTGCCTACTTCTGTTGCCGCCTCCTCGGTGCCTTGCAGCCGATACGGCAGTGCGGGGGCTAGTGCGGCAGTGATTGCGATGGCGATGTCCATAGTTTCCTCTGCTAGTGTGGCGGGTGACG
>CAIYXP010000519.1 GCA_903930145.1 uncultured Methylococcaceae bacterium | reverse complement strand
TAATCAACCCAGTACCCCTCTCCCTAAATCCCTCCCCCAAGGGGGGGCTTGTGTAGATACTTATGCGTTGGGGGAGGGAACTGGTTCGCTTAATTCAACAGCATTGCCGCCCCCACTACGCCGCCTTGGCCTTCATCACCGCCTTGACAATCCAACAAGCATTCTCTTCCTCGGTTTCCTTGGGCAAGCAAATCACCCGGCTCAGGTTCTTTTCATTCGGTTCTTCCACCCAAGCATCCCGGATTTTGGCGGAATTGCGTCTGGCCCAAATGACTTGCTTGAGGTGTTCCCATCCCCAATGCTCCAACACCGTCGCTGGTCCCTGCCCGTCCCAGTTGGCTTCGTAATTGCCAAGGTAGTATTCCAAATCATTGATGATGCTGTCCTCGTCATTTTCCTCCCCGTCATTGTCCCCCATCAGCGACCAGCGGAAAGCATCGCCCAAGGAAAAAATCACCGAATCAGGGTTCATCGTCGTCTCCAATGGATTATCAAATCTGAAACCACTCCAACGGCATTGTTTCAATGGTGGGCTTGTTGATAAAAAGGCAATATCCCTGCCACTGAATGTGAGTCCGACGATCATGCAATTTCAATCATTTATAAGAAATGCTAAGAAGTCGTCACGCCAAGATTTGTCGGAAACCCGACATTGACCCGCTTCAACCGCACCAATCCCAGTTTCTAACCGGATGTCATTAAGGGAGTGCAAGGCTTGCCTTGCCCGCATCGAGAGTACGAAGCTTGCCTTGCCCCAACATGCCCTCGCAAGGCAAGCCTTGCACCCCCGCATTGCTATCAATCGCACCTTTTTCACCCCAAAATTTTGCAAGAAGCATTGCCAAACATACAAACCGGAAATAAACTACCCCAATTCTCCTTGAATGGAATTCACATGTTGAAAATAACTCCGTTTCAGATGGCGGTATTCGAGCAAGACCAGGAACAACGCTTCCGCAAGCAAGTGCGCGAAGAAATCCAACAAAGCTATGCAGAATACGCCGGCATTTCCTCAATCATCTTGGATCATCTGCTGGATTTGGCTTTACAGCGAGCGAGAAGTTACGGCTTCACCTGGCAATCCACAATGGGCCAGTTTGTTTATTTGATGGCGGCCATCGCGCCCAACTTCGACCTGCACCCCGCCATCCATGCCGGCTTGGTCAATCCGGGTGTCCCCGTGGAAGAGCGAATCCATGAACTGGTTAAAAACCTGCCCGACGGGGTTTGGACCGAAGCCACATCACACGCAAGCACCCTGGGTTGGTTCCTGACCGAAGACGCATTCAAGGTCAAACCCGCCACCCGCATCGCGATGGCCTTGTCCAATGCATTACCCCAAGACCTTGCCGCCACACTATCCGATCTTGAAGGCAAAGTCCTGCCAGCGATGGAACGGGCAAAAACCATGGGCTTTGACACCGAAGACGGGCAATTTGTCTTCGCCGCCTGTGAGGTCATTTATGGCGTTGGCTTTGATACTCGGTATGACTGGACGAAAGACGCACTAGACCCGGAATTGACTCCAGACCTGCAAGCCGCCTTGCTGCGGGCTCGCATCGCCATCGACACAGCGGCTTGGTTATAAGGAGGCCACCTTATGTACGAGTGGGCGAAGACAGCCGGTCAATACGCCACAGGGTTTGGCAAAGGCGTTGGAGGGTTTGTCAAAGACACGGCAGAGGGCATCAAAGACTTGGCGGTGGGTGGCTACAAACTCACCACCGATGCAGGCTTTCGTGAACAAGCTTGGGAAACCACCAAGGCCGTTGCCAAAACCGCCAAGCAAGGCATAGATTATTATGTGTGCCCCACCATTTATCCATACCTTATGGAAAGTTCATAGCAGAGGGAAGATCGGTATGTTTTTACCATGATTTCAATCTCAAAAGTGTGGTATCACAGCTTAAAGGGCATGATGGGTTTATCCAACTAAAACCCAGACTAAATGCGACGGTTTTTTTACCCCCGTCGCTTAAGTTTTGCGTAAAACAACGGCACTTGGTACGGTACATATTGTTTCGGATGGGATGATATATCCAGTCCAGCTTTAGAATACAACTTACCGCGTCAATCTCCACCCAGAGGAACTTTGCCAAGTTCCGCTGCTATCTTGTTTCCCAAATCTTTAAAAGCTATCCTCCGAGCTTCCGGTTCATATTGAGTGGCTTGAGAAAACATGGTGTGGGAAATCTCGGTAGAACTTTTAATTTTGAAGGTATGCAATTCCTTATTTTGCTTGTATAAGGAAACATCGGCTTCAAGATTGAAATCTTTATTAAAGCGGACAATACCAACAGGGAGAAAGAAGAGCGCACCTATGAAAATTGCTTTCAGCGTTCCCAACCCTTTTTCTTCATCCACATTGCCTTTTGCATCTATCATCAAACGCAAAGGAGGGGGATTGCGAGGCTCTACAGGAAAATACACTTCTTTGAATGACCCATTTTCAACCAATGTATCACGAACAGTTTCACCTAATTTTCCACCGCCCCAAAAAACGCCTGAATCGTTGACTTTAAGAAACACCTGATCTGCGATTCTATTTTCTCTTTTATTGCTATCATAACCGGGCGGTGGTGTAACCTTCCAACCACAGCCCAATAATGAAAAAATTAGAATTGCACAGAGTAGGCGGCGAAATACAATCATCATTTCGGAACGCCGTCCGTAGCAGGTTCCTTCTTGATAGTCCATTCGCTACTGTTATATTTTGCAATATCATTAGGGTCAATAACAGCCTTTCTTGAGGTGCAACCGACCAACAAAAAAGCAAAGATTAAAACAATAGTAATATATTTCATGATAAGCCCCTTATAGCTTTGAAGTCATAATAAAATCCTGGTTGTTTGAACCAAGAGATGGATGACGATTCATCAAAGATAGAATAGCTGTTACCATATCCTTGATTATTTTTTTTACAGCATCATCCGTCGCCAGTTGGAAGTTTTCCTCCCTAGAAACCATTGCTGATTCCACACCTTTGACAAAAAAGTCACGTTCCGCGAGTAATCCACTATTTGATGTCGCTGTCAATTTTAATTGGATATCTGTTTCCAATGTAATTGTCGAAAAGCCAGCAACTGGTTCTATGAAGAACTTAACTAATGAGCCTTGTATTTTAACTATGCTAGGCTTGTTAGTATCATCGCTGGTTTTAACGACGAAACCAGCAGATCGCAATTCCTGTGCAAGTAGTTCGCTTAACTTTTGGGCGGGATCAGCAGTGCATATCGCATCGGCAGTATCCATGTTGTATCCATTTTTCTGCATACCACAACGTTTATTGCTTTGTCTCGCATCGGAAAATGGAATCTGAACTATTATTTCTCGTTTTTCACCACCGGTAAGTTTTGTGGAGACATCAGCGGGAACCGGATTGACTTTTAAATTACTAAACGCGCAACCAGTCATCATAAGTGCGATAAGCACAACCAATAGAATTCTCATAACTCCCCCTTGAATTTACGAACAAAAAAAAATTTGTACAACAAAAAAATAAATCTTAAAATTTGATTCAAACCCTATTTATCCAATCATCTAGCTTTCCGAGGATATCCGAAATAGCGGCGATAAGGGTATAAACTTTTTCAACAAAGAAACGATTTTTCTGCCAAACATTAACTTGGCTTGGCGTTCATTGGGCATTGCACTGAATCGATTGATTGGCATGGTATTCTCTTATCATTAGCACGTCAGAAATTCGGGATTTATAAATACCGCATTAACGTATTATTGATATTCAATTATTCCGCAATGGATTATTGGTAATTTTGATTCATGGGGGGGGGGGTGCGTCAAGTTTTTATTTTAAATATTTTATTAGTTTCATAGTTTCAATAAGTTGGACAATGACAGGGTGACTGTGAGGGGCTGTAGAGCGCAAAGGATGCGCTTAAGAACTAAGCGCATTGTTCGCAATTGATGCGCTTCAGTGCGTCCAGCGTCATTACTGCGCTGACAAAACGACCCTAGGTAGTCCGTCGAACTGTCTTTACGCCGAGACTGGTTTTGACCGGCGGGTGCAGCGCTATCATTACGGCGCGGACGGGCAATTGGATGCTTACGCCCAACGCAGCGGCGAGGGTTGGCAACTGACCCGCTTCCAGCGCGACCCGCTGGGACGATTACTCAAGAAAACCTTGCCCGAGGGCAGCGTCAGCGAATACAACTACGACCCCTTGGGCCGGTTGCAGTCCGCCCATAATAGCCACAGTGTATTACTGTTCCAATACAATGCTTTGGGGCAAGTCACCCAAGAAAACCAAAGCGGCGAGACCGTCCGCCACGAATACGACGCACTTGGCAACCGCGTCGCCACCGTCACCCCGGACGGGCGCAGGATCGATTATCAACACGACGCGCAAGGCCGGGTGCAAGCCGTGTTGCTGGACGGCGAAGCCCTGTCCCGGCACAAGTTTGACGAACTGGGGCAAGAGACCGCCCGGCAACAAGGCAAGCTCGTCAGCCGCTACGATTACGACCCGGCAGGGCGACTGCTCAACCAACAGGCCGGGCTGCAAGGCAGCGCCAACCCCCTCATCGGTCGCCGCTACGCTTACGACACCGCCGGCCGGCTCGCCGCCCTCGACGACCTTAGGCAGGGAACCACCCGCTATCTTTACGACCCCGCCGACCGGCTCGCCCAAGTCGAAGGCAAAACCCCGGAAAGCTTCGTCCACGACCCGGCGGGTAATCTCATCGGCATCAACCAAGCCACCGGCGGGCTGGTGCAAGGCGACCGCCTTATCCTGCTTGGTGACCGCCATTTTGCCTACGACGACGCGGGAAACCTGATTGAAGAACGCCGTGGAACCGGCGGGCAACTCGTCACCCGTTACACTTTCGACGGCGACAACCGACTCATCCAAGCCGACACCCCGAAAGGGACTGCCACCTACCGCTACGACCCACTAGGGCGGCGTGTCGAAAAAAACACCCCGCAAGGCAAAACCCGCTTCACCTACGACGGGGCAAGATT
>CAIYXP010000518.1 GCA_903930145.1 uncultured Methylococcaceae bacterium | reverse complement strand
CCGGCAAGGCTTTTTTTATGCCACCTACCATCATGCGACCTGCATTGCCCAGTTGTCGCAGGATCAATTCCCACCTTTCCCGTTCAAATCCATCTTTTAAGCAACGCAGATAGCGCGACCTCCGGGCTTGCGGCAGTTGGGACGCGATGACCGCCCAAACCGCTTCAATATTCCATTCATCACCCGATTTAAAGCAAACCGCCTGAACCTGTTCCAATGGGATGAAAAGGGTTTCGGCGACATGTTCCATGCATAAACGTATTTGGCTTTCTTTGCTGCTTAAAGCTTGCTCGAAATTATAGGGTGGGTTCCATTCACGGCTTGGACGAAGCAAGTCGATATGGGTGAGAACCACAATCACTGGCGGGGGAACTCGGTCTGGCGTTTTCGCATACAAAATGCGCAAAGATTCAAGAAATTGACGGTCGGCTGCTCGTCCGGCTTGAACGGCGGAGCAAACCAGCAACACAAGGTCCACCATTTGCAGTTCTGCCAAATTTTCCTCCACCCAAGTGACATGGTCGCCATAGCCAGGACTATCGAAAATGATGCCTAGCAGTTCACCCTCCTGTTCCAACCGATAGGGCAATAGAAGTCGGGTTGAGGGCAATACATCTATGGGCGATTGCAATTGCCCGAACAAAGCATTGATAAGGCTGGATTTCCCCGCCTTGGTTTGGCCTGCCACGAGTATGCGCAGCGGTTCTTCCAACTGACCCTGCTGCAAGGCATCCGCGTTTTTTAAATCTTTGACCGATTGAGGGCCGATGCTTCCATGCTGGCTTGGGCTCATCCATAATTCCCCGCTGTACAGCAGGATGGCGTAATGCCCCAATCTTCTTGCCAAGGACTGCAACAGCCATTTTTCCAAATCACCCAGCGGGTAGCGGACGACACGCTTAAACAAGGCCATGCGAGACTTCTGCATAATGGCGGAAATGGGACTTGCCAACATCCAGCTTATATCGCCCAAGACGCCCAAACTTTTCAGTTTTTCCTTCCAACGCCATAACACCAAACCATCTTGGATGCTGATGAGGTGGCTGGCAGGGACTTGACTGGTCAACAACTCGCGCATGTCATGACTGACGCGCTCAATCATGAGCAAAATGCTAGGCAAAGGCACCTCCATTTCTGCCGCTTCCGAGCTTTGGTTGAACTGTTTTGCCACTTGCGAAATGATGCGCCTTGCCAAACTCATTAACTGGGCAGGGTCGCTGAGCGGATAATCGGATGAACTCAAGGACTCGGCAATTTTTTCGACCACTGCCCAAGCCTCTTCGGCAGCAGGCGAAACCAATCGTTCAGGCTGGAATTCTGGAAATTTCGAGAAGTGTGAGACCTGCTGTTTGTTCAACCATAGCCCCGCCAAGCCTGACGCGCATAAAACAGCCAGAGCAATCCCGGCAAATGGATAGAATAGACCCTGCTGGCAAAGCCAGAAAACCCCTAACCCGGCCAACAATAGCAATAGAAAAAAGGCCATGACGACCCACCCAAACCAAAACCAAAGATTGCGCATATCAGGTGTCCGCCCCTTCCATAGAGCGCGACAAAATCGCCCCGCCTCGCTTAAATTCTTCCCGGTAGAGTGCATGCAACATTTTGGCAGAAAATACATGACCTCTCAGTGTGCCAGCAAAATACAGGCAAAACACCCGGCCTAGCGCATAAGTCACAGTAGCCGTGTAAATTCCCGCCACGCCCAAGGCGACGGTTTGACCGTAAACCGGGATCAGCTTGGCCAACTCCCTGCCCCCTACCCCGGCTAAAGCACCCATACCGGCGGCACTACTGACTTCGGTGACGCTTTTCACAGTCAAGGTCAAGCCATAAATCGAAGCAATGCTGTGGAAAAGTTTGGCTTGGATCGCGACGGTCGTTGTCAAGCTCACTGCGGGAATGGGGATTGCCGCCGCCAAACCGGCAGCAACGGCAAAGCCGATGATATGAGGGTGGGCTTTTTTGGCATAATCATCGTTAAGCAAGTGGCGCTGTTCGCTTTGACGAAACAGGGCAAGCAACCCTAACGGAAACGTTTCTTCGATGGTATGCCATAGATTTTCGATCCCGTAATCGGCAGGTTTGTAACCATCTTCTTCCAGCGTGAAATCCAGCGGGACGAAATGATCGCCCAAGCCATCGAAAAGTTCACGTTGCTTGAGTAGCGACCTTGACAACCCGTTAGGAACCGCTACTTCGAACGGAGCCTGATGAAATGGGTACGGCATGACATGTTCCATCGCCCGGTTGGGATAACCTTCGTGGAGATGGGTTTGGGCCACGATGACCGGCCAGTCAGGGTGTTGTTTGCGGATTTTACGCACCGCCTTGATGACGCAATCTTGTTGATGGTCCATCGCCTTGACGACGACAATCAGCAAATGGGCCTGCTGTTCGCACCAGCCCATATCGTCAGCGGGGTCATAATCGGTCTCAGCCAAGCCGCGAGTATCCAAAAAACGAACAAACTCCGTTTGGCGATCTGGATATTCGTAAAATCCTGCGGAAGCGGTGCAAGCTTGGAAGCCATTGCCTATCTCGGCCAAGCTGGACCCGGTCAGCACCCGGATAATCGAGGTTTTGCCGCTTTGCGCCTTACCCAACATCCAAAATACTGGAATGGGCAGATGTTGCCGCACCTCTTTGAGTCTGGCATTCAATTCATCTTCGGACAGGGAGGGATGCAGAATCTGGCTGATCCACTTGCCCCAACTCTGGCGGGTGAATGCCTTCATGATTAGCGTACACCCCAAGGCATGACAGGCACGGTGGAGATGCTATTGCTCGGCGCGCCTTTGATAATCTTTCGGCTAATCGCGAGATAGACTAAAGTATTGTGTTTCTGATCCCAAAGCCGGGTAATATCGGTCGATTTGAATAACAGGGATGTCCCTTCAGAAAATACTACTTCACTCGCAGGCATGGGTGATGGCAGGGTAATCGGGCCGGTTTGTCGGCAAGCCAAGGAAAACTGCGAGGGATCTTCCGCCAAGCCCAGCCCGCCGGAAATGCCACCTGTCTGCGCTTGGCTGACATGGCAAGTGACACCGGAAACCTTGGGGTCTTCGAAGGCTTGCACACAGACTTTGTTATTGGCCCCCACCAATCTCCATGTCGTGGTGACACAGCCGATTTCTTCCGCGTTTGCCAAACTTCCATGGCTTAGAAGGGGGATTAAGCTGAGGATAATAGTGGGGATTCTTAGTTTGTTCATGTTTGTCTGTTCTCTCATTCGTCATAGTGGATCGCTCGGCTTAGACTATAAAGCCGGGACATGTTTCCCAACCATCATATCAATTGACCGACATGACCGACACGGCCCAGTGCTGGGCTGGTCGATGAACCGGGAAAAGAACAGGCACTAAGCTTCAGGCGTAACCAAAATCACCGTCACATTATCTGACCCGCCAGCGACGAGCGCGGCGGCAATCAAATTGCCTACGCGCAGAGCATTGTCTTCGGTCTCCGCCAAAATCGAACTTATCGACTCATCGTCGACTTCGCCAGTCAAACCATCGCTGCACAAAAGCAGTGTTTCTCCCAAGGACAAATCCCCTTCGACTACATCCACTTTGATCGTTTTACCGTCTATGCCCCCCACGCCTAAGCCCTGAGAGATTAAATTCCGGGAGGGGTGGGTGGCAACTTCTGCTTCGCTGATTAAGCCTTGATCCAATAAGAGTTGGACATAAGAATGGTCTTTGGACAAACGCCGCAAATCCACGCCATTCCAGCAATAGGCCCGGCTGTCCCCAACCCAACCGATTTGATAATGTAGGTCTTCCAGCTTCAATGCCACCACCGTAGTTCCCATGTTCCAGCCTCCCCTGCCCTGTTCTGTTGCGTTACGGATAGCCGTATGCGCTTGCTGGATGGCATCCGATAGGTTGTTGCCAAGTTTTAAGCTTTTCGGAATTTCTTCGATGGCGAGTGCGCTGGCGACTTCACCCGCATGATGTCCGCCCATCCCATCAGCCACGATCCACAAGCCTATTGTGGAATCCGCGAACAAGGCATCTTCATTGGCTTCGCGCACCAAACCAGTGTGGGTTTCATAGGCTGCGTTGATGTTTATTTTTGAATTCTGCATTTCTTCTCTCGTTATACCCATACTCTCGATGATTTGCTTCGCGCATCGACACTTGAATTAGTTAAAATTAGTGCCATATTAGGATTTTAGGCATTGAGTTCCGACTCTTGATGAGAACGGCAAGCCGGATTTGACACTACAAAGTAGAATATACAATCGACACTCTCTAGCCAGATAAACATTCTAGCGTAGTTTAAACGGTAAGATTTCTTGCAATCGAAGAATATAGCGTAAAATCAACATCCATAATAACCAACCCAGCCAAACTGGAGAAATCCCATTGTTTAAGACTCTATCCCTTGCCATTTTTATTGGTTTTATTTTCGTAGGCTGCCAATCCAAACAGGGAAAGGAGAACCCAACAGCCAGCAATACCCAGCCAACCCAGACGGATTCGGCTCCAATCGATCAAGAATGGAAGCCTTCCACCTTGTCCGATGCCACCATTGCCAATGCCAATACCGCAGTGCTGAACTATAACAAATGCTTGACCACGGAAACTAAAGCCAGGGCAGCCGATAGGGGAGACCCGCGTGCCATTACCAATACCATACTGAAAAGTTGTGAGACTTTATTGTCTGCCATCAAGACCGCTTTTGATGCGGAAAATGTTCCCGCTGTCATCAGCGAGCGTTACATGCGTAAAACCCGTAGCCATGGCGCTCAAGCCGTCTTGCGAACCGTCATGGGTGTCCATGCCGAGCGAGCAGGTAATGAGGCAGAAGCTGCCGCCAAAGGCGCAACCCATTAACCACAAATCAAAACGCTCAACCCATTGAGGAGCCTAATGAATATAGACCTTACCCTGATTCCTAGCACGTTCGATGCAGTCCATGCCGGATTGCTCGCCACTGTCGCCGGATTGTTGCTGCTGCAAATTCTATTGCTGACGTTCGCTGTCATTGCCATGCTTAGGAGACGCGAAACCACGTCCGAAGTTAAAACCGTCACGATTGAGAAGATTGTAGAAGCCGCTCCGCAGCCGCCAGCTCCTCCAAAACCAGTCTTGGCAGAAATCAAACCTGAACCTAAGCCGGAACCGGCGCGAGTGAAGCCGGAAACGGTCTACATCAAGGAATACACCCCGGACGCGGCACTGCAATTGTTGGGCTTGCTGCAAAAAGAAGCCCGCTTCATTGATTTTGCCCAAGAAGATGTCAGCCAATATACAGATGCTGACATTGGGGCGGCGGCTAGGGTGGTGCATGAGGGTTGCCGAAAAGTGTTGCGCCAACATTTCGAACTGGAATCCGTGCGCACTGAAGCTGAAGGCAAGCGCATTACGCTGCCCAAGGGCTTCGATGCCGGCAGCATTCGCATCACCGGCAATATCGTCGGTCAGGCCCCATTCACCGGCACTTTGGTGCATCGCGGTTGGAAGGCAACCGAGGTTAAATTGCCCAAAATCACTGAAGGCCATGATGTCAAAATTGTCGCCCCGGCGGAGGTTGAGCTATGAGTGAAAATGCCCGTTTTTCCGTAGGCATAGACCTAGGCACGACCAATAGTGTCGTATCGTATTTGGAGCTGAGTCAATGCGATGGCGAACATGCCCCGTTGGAAGTATTGCCCATCCCTCAACTTACTAGTCCGGGCTTGGTTGGCGAAAAGAACCAGCTACCCTCATTTGTCTACCAGGCCCATGAATCGGAACTGGCCGAAGGGGATGTTGCCCTGCCTTGGGACGACAGCCCCGATTCCATCGTCGGTGAAATTGCCCGCCAATTGGGGAGCAAAACCCCCATACGCTTGGTAGGCAGTGCCAAAAGCTGGCTTTGCCATAGCGGCGTGGATTGCCGTTCCGCAATTCTTCCGGTGCAATCACCCGAAGAAGTGCCGCGCATTTCCCCGTTACAGGCTTCCGTCGATTATTTGCGTCACATGCGCGACGCTTGGAACGACAAGTTTCCCGAAGACCCGCTTTGCGATCAGGAACTGGTCATCACCGTGCCGGCATCCTTTGACCCGGCGGCTCGCGAACTCACAGTTGAAGCCGCCCATTCTTTAGGTTTGCGCCAAGCCATTCTGTTGGAAGAACCTCAATCGGCTTTATACAGCTGGATTCAGACCAGTGAAGGCAGTTGGCGTAAGCAAGCCAAGCCCGGTGATGTGATTTTGGTCGTCGATGTCGGCGGCGGAACCACCGACCTTTCCTTGATCGCCGTCACCGAAGAAGAAGGTAATTTACAGCTTAATCGAATCGCCATCGGCGACCATATTTTGCTGGGCGGTGACAATATGGACTTGGCTTTGGCCTATGTCCTCAAGATGAAATTGGAAAAGGAGGGTAAACGGCTGGAACCTTGGCAATTGCAAGCCCTGATGCACGGTTGTCGTGATGCCAAGGAAACTCTGCTTTCCGATGAGGAAACGGAAGAAGTCGCCGTGGTCGTGCCTAGCCGTGGGTCTTCGCTGATTGGCGGGACCTTGCGAACCGCTCTGACCCGTGAGGAAGTGGCACATACCCTAGTGGAAGGTTTCTTCCCCAAGGTCAATGCCGCTGACCGTCCGGCGGCGCAGACACGCGCGGGTTTGACGACGCTCGGTTTGCCCTATGCCAAAGATGCCCGCATCACTTGTCATTTGGCTGCTTTCTTAGCCCGGCAGGTCAACGCCACCGAGGAACTGGCTGGTTTTAATCCTCCCCCTGATGCGGCATTTATTCACCCCACCGCGCTGCTGCTCAACGGAGGCGTGTTCAAGTCCGAGTCTCTCGCCAAGCGCTTACTTGAAGTGCTGAACCATTGGTTGGAAGAAGAAAGCGCGCCCGAGGCCCGCCTGTTGGCCGGGGCCGATTTAGACTTGGCGGTGGCGCGTGGGGCTGCTTATTACGGCTATGTGCGCCAAGGCAAAGGTGTGCGCATCCGTGGCGGCACGGCAGCGGCCTATTATGTTGGCGTGGAAAGCGCGATGCCGGCCGTGCCGGGATTCCCCCCGCCGCTGGAAGCCCTGTGCATTGCCCCGTTTGGCATGGAGGAAGGAACCGGTGCGGAACTGCCACACGACGAATTTGGGCTAGTGGTCGGCGAGCCGGTGCGTTTCCGCTTCTTCGGTTCCAATGTGCGTCGTGACGACGTGGTCGGCACTCGTTTGGATTACTGGGACGAAGGCGAGTTGCAAGAACTCAACGAAATCGAAGTGCATTTGTCGGCGGAAAATCGCCGCTCCGGTGAAGTTGTACCGGTTCATTTAGCCGCCCAAGTGACTGAAGTTGGGACTCTGCAACTGGAAGCCGTCGCCACCGGCAATGGCGAGCGCTGGAAAGTGGAATTTGACGTGCGGGGCGGTGGCGAAACCCTAACCGATGACGAACCGACCAGTTTTGACGACGTGCCGGAGAACCCTGTCGAGTTCTTGGAGGAGGAAGAATCTGAACCTGAAGAGGAATCAGAAGATGAGTTGGAGGAAGTTTCTGAAGACGAGTCTGAACAAAATACCGAGCAAGCACAACCAGAAGGCCAACCAGTTAAAAAGTCTTTGTGGCCGTTTAAGTAGCTAGCTTGTTGAAAGTGCTTTAAGGTCAGATGGCATTAGAATACGACCAAGGAACCCTGAAGGGGTTCTAGCCATTAGCCGGGGGTTGAGCGCAGCGACACCCCCGGTATAGATGAACATGAAGGAGACCCCGGAGGGGGCTTAACCCTTCCTTAGTAATACAACCTTACCAACCGGCAAGCAATGTCGAATCAATATTGGTAAGGGTTCAGCCAAAAACAATTAACATGAACAAGATAACCATCGACCTTGAAGACCTGATTATAGCCCTCACTTCAAATTTTGACTCGGTCGGGGGTGCATATTTTTTGGATATGGAAACTGGCGAACTTATTTTATTTAGTGAGGAATTCATGGAAGACCCAAGCTATGGAATTCCTGAAGATATTGAGGACAACCCCCGTTATTTACGCATCATCCCGTTTCGTTCGCATGACACCTTCGTCATCATGGAAGATTTCATCGATACTCTTGGATCGAATGCAATGGTAGACCGCTTGGCAAACGTATTAAAAGGCAAAAAACCTTTTCGACGTTTTAAAGACGCTTTATATGAGTATCCCGATCTGCCTGACCAATGGTTTGAGTTTCAGCATATCGCTTTGACCCGTATGGCTGAGGAATGGTGCAGACAGAACCAAATCCGACCCGCTTGGAAGGCCGTTAAGTTCATTTGCATAAATAGTATAATATGAACAGATAATTACAACTAATTTATTGAAAAGAATGAAGAGCATCAAATTTGTCCCAGAGCTTACCGAACAGCAAATGGTGAACCTGAAGGCGCTGG
>CAIYXP010000517.1 GCA_903930145.1 uncultured Methylococcaceae bacterium | reverse complement strand
GCTAAAATCGTCCTCATCGGTGCCGGCATTGGCGGCATACCCATGGCCCTTGAAATGAAGGAAATCGCCCGCAAGGAAGACGAAGTCGTCGTCATTGCCGACACCCCCACCTTCCATTTCGTGCCGTCCAACCCTTGGGTTGCCGTCAACTGGCGCAAGCCGTCCGACATCAAAGTCGAACTGGCGCCTATGTTTAAGAAAAAGCAAATCACCTTTATCCAGCAGAAGGTTGCAAAGGTCAAACCGGAAAGCAATCAATTGGATTTGGCTGACGGCAGCACGGTTGACTATGATTACTTGATTATCGCCACCGGGCCGAAGCTGGCTTTCGATGAAATACCGGGGCTGGGTCCGCAAGGACATACCCAATCGGTCTGCCATGTAGACCATGCCGGCGAATCTGGCGAATTTTGGGACAAGTTCGTGCAAGACCCAGGGCCAATTATCATCGGCGCGGTGCAAGGCGCATCCTGCTTCGGTCCGGCCTATGAATACCTGTTCATTGCCGAGACCGACTTGCGTAAGCGCAAGATTCGCGACAAGGTGAAAATGACCTACGTCACCTCCGAGCCCTACATCGGGCATTTGGGCTTGGGTGGGGTGGGGGATACCAAGGGCATGTTGGAAAGCGAATTGCGCAATAAGCATATCAACTGGATTTGCAATGCCAAGGTGGATAGCATCGAAGAAGGCATGATGTACGTCACCGAAGTGGACGAGCATGGCGTGGAAAAAAAGAAGCATTCCTTGCCGTTCAAACACAGTATGATGCTCCCCGCTTTCAAAGGCGTGGATGCCGTGTTCGGCGTGGAAAAGCTAACCAACCCGCGTGGCTTCATCTTGGTGGACAAACACCAGCGCAACCCGACCTATAAGAATGTCTATTCCATCGGTGTGTGCATCGCGATTCCGCCATTGGAACAGACGCCCGTACCAACTGGCACACCCAAGACGGGGTATATGATCGAGTCCATGGTGACCGCCACCGCGCATAACATTCGCGAGCAGTTGGATGGCAAGGAACCCACTCACGAGGCCACTTGGAATGCGCTGTGTTTGGCCGATTTCGGCGACGCGGGCGTGGCTTTCCTCGCTATGCCGCAAATTCCCCCGCGCAATGTGCAGTGGTCTTCCGCCGGACGTTGGGTGCATTGGGCCAAAGTCATGTATGAATGGTATTTCATGCGCAAAGTGCGCAAGGGCATCAGTGAGCCAGGTTACGAGAAATACACGCTCAAGCTGATGGGCATTATGCGGTTGAAAAAATCCTAAGGCTGGAACCCGGATGGAGCCGCTTGCGGATACATCCGGGCTACCCTTTATCTGTGTAATTTACCTGACTGAATAGGGCAAATCCATGTCATCTGTCTTAAAGCAAAACCGCTTGACCCATGAAGAATATTTTACGTTGGAGCAGGCGGAAGACCAACGTTACGAATATATTGCAGGAGAGGTTTTTGCCATGACTGGCGGCACGGAAAGACACGCATTGATTTCCATGAATATCGGCGCTGCATTAGTCATTGCCTTGCGTGGCAAACCCTGCCGAGTTTATGGGGCAGACATGAAGCTATATGTCCGTGACTATGATAAGTTTTGCTATCCCGATGTGCAAATACTTTGTGAAAAAGGCATTCGGCATGAAAAATATGTAGAGAATCCAATTTTAGTTGTCGAAGTTTTATCCGATTCCACGGAATCTTATGACCGTGGATTGAAGTTTGAACAATATCGGAGCATCGAAACTTTGCAATATTATTTATTGGTCGATCAACACCGCAGACATGTGGATTTATTTGAAAGGGAATCTGGGCAGCGCTGGATGCTTACTGTACCGCATGATTCAGCGGTTTTGTCTGGCTTGGATATTCAATTGGAAATAGATGAAATTTACAGTCAAGTTGAGTTTATTCCGAATGCAAAGGCATAAAAATCGAAATGAATAAGGAATAAGTGTTTATGTCATCCCAATCCATATTACATCAAAACAAACTTAGCCACGAAGAATATTTTGCTTTAGAACAGGCCGAAGACTGGCGCTATGAATACATCGCCGGGGACGTATTTGCCATGGCGGGTGGGTCGGAAAGCCATGCATTGATTGGAGCTAATATCATTATTGACTTGGGTAATGCTTTGCGTGGCAAACCCTGTCGGGTTTATACCTCAGATATGAAACTGTATGTCCGTGAGTATGACAAATTTTGCTATCCCGACATTCAGGTTTTGTGTGAACAAGGTATTCGTCATGGGAAATATGTTGAAAGCCCGATTTTGATCGTTGAGGTTTTGTCGGATTCCAATGAAGCCTATGATCGCAACAAGAAGTTCGCGCATTATCGAAGCATTGCGACATTAAAATATTATGTGCTAGTTGATCAAGCCTATAAACATGTTGAGCTTTATGAAAAGGAATCCAAAGACCGTGGGATAGTGACTTATCCCAAAGACCAATTAGTGTTTCAAGATTTGGATATTGTCTTGGATATAGAGGAAATCTATCGGCAAGTCGACTTCGAAATTTTGGGTAGCAATCCTTGAAAGTAAGCCAATCAGGCGGGTTCCCAATACGACTGTTATCCGTCACTAAAACAATAAGAAAACCATGAATCGCTCTCTCATTTTTTTGCTGATATTACATGCGGCATTAACCGTCCAGGCATCAGGTAATGCAACGCCCACTCAGCCCATCGCATCAAAAACCGCCGCCCTTGGCCTCGACCAACTACTAGACTTGGCCTTCGAGCGCAATCCAGACTTGCAAGCCGCAAAAGAACGCATCGGTCAGGCCGAGGCTCAAGTCGCCGAGGCGACGGCGGCTTTTTATCCTAGGCTGACAGGTGCGGTTGGTTATAGCTATACCAATAACCCGGCTTTGGCCTTCTCCGCCATTGTGTCGCAAAGGCGTTACGAGCCAACCATGAATATTAACCAACCCGGCTTTGTTGAAAATTTCAGGCCAGAACTGATTGGCAGCATGTCATTGTTTCGTGGTGGGCAAGATTATTACCGCAAAAAAGCAGCGGAGTTGGGTGTGGAAGCGGCGGAATTGGAACGCTCCGCCATGCACAACCGGCTTGCCGCGTCGGTGACGGCGGCTTACTATGCGGTGCTGGCCGCCCCCAAGCAGGTCGAAGCGGCCCGACATTCCTTGGAGGCGGTTGAGAGCGAGTTGAAAAATGCCCGAATCCTGCATAATGAAGGCGCTTTGTTGAAATCCGATGTGCTTTCGCTGGAAGTCCGGCGTTCTCAAGCCAAGGAAACCGAATTAAAGGCGCTCAATTCAGTCGAGTTGACCCGTTCAGGTTTGCGGACCTTGCTGGGGCTGGACACGTCCGAAGCTCTGGACATCCGCGAATCCACAGAAAAGTCCGTTCCAATTCAACAAGATAATTTATCCGGGCTAATCACCCAAGCGCTAGTGCAACGCCCGGAAATGCAAGCGGCGGCTCGCCAAGTTGAAATCCGTGAAAAGGAATTGCGTGCCGAACTAGGCGGACACCTGCCCAGGGTCAATGCTTATGCGTCCTATGGCATTAACAACCGCAGCCCATCCTTTAATTTCAACAACGACAATTTGACCATGGGAGTCAATGCCGAAATCGACCTGTTTGCTGGCGGGGCCACGGTGGCGCGAGTGTCGGGTGCCGAGCGCAAAGTCGCTGAGGCACAAGCCATTCGTGAACGTACCCGTTTGGACATTGAAGACGATGTGCGCAAAGCCCAAGCCAATTGGGTTGAGGCCGAACAACGCAAGGAAGTGGCGGAGGCGGCAAAGCACTCCGCAAACGAAGCACTGCGTCTAGTGCGCGAACAATATCGTGCGGGCGCGGCGACGGTGACCCGCTACCTGGAAGCCGAAGCCGACCAAGCGCAAAGCGAGATTCATGAGGTGTCTGCCCGCTACGATGCGCTAGTGGCTAGGGCCTTTTTGCAACAAGCCATTGGATCGTGGAAATAATCATGAGTACGGGAAAACATTCTTCCATCAGCACACTTCTCCAAGCGTTAGTCTCCATATTGGGTTTAATCTTGCTATTAGTCTGGATGCAAGGGGGGTTCACTGCCAAAGTCCAGCCCGGCACTGCGCAAGCTGCCGAGAAATCGGAACCGATGCATGGTCCGGTGGCAACAGTGATCAGCAAGGATATCGATGAAACTCTGCTTTGGCCCGGCACGGTGACGGCCCGAACGGTAACCCAGATAGCCCCCAAAGTGCCAGCCCGGATTTTAGCCATTCACGTCAATACGGGCGATGCGATCAAAGCGGGCCAGTTGGTGGCGAGATTGGACCCTAACGAGTTGGGTTCCCGCGTCAATCAGGCGCGTTCTTCATTAGTGGCGGCGGAGGCACTGGTCACCAAAACCGGGTCCGATTTGCGACGGACGCAAAGTTTGTTTGACCAAGAGGCTGCTACTCAACAAAGCTTGGAAGCTGCACAAGCCGCTGCTCACATGGCGCAAGCCCAAGTCGCCGAGGCACGGGCATCCATTGCCATTGCCGAGACGTTGCTGTCAGAAACGGATTTACACTCCCCTTTCGACGGAACGGTGTTAAAGCGCAATCAAGAGCCGGGTGATATGGCGATGCCGGGTATGCCGGTTTTGACCGTCCAATCAGGGCAGCGCCTACGTGTGGAAGCGGGCATCCCAACCACTTGCGCGAACAATCTGCACGTGGGCGATTCACTAAAAGCTCGCATTGCCGATAAAACTTACACGGTCAAAGTGGAAGAAATCACCCCGGCAGCAGACCCAAAAACGAGTACGTTCCTGGTTAAAGCGGGCTTGGAAAACTCCAACGTGGCTAAACCGGGTGTATTTGTCTGGCTAGAACAGAATTGCGGCAGCCGGAAAACCTTGCTGATTCCGGCTTCTGCCGTCAGCCGTTCAGGGCAATTGGAAAGCGTTCAGTTGGTGCTGGAAGGGGGTTTGAGGCTTCGCCATATCCGCACTGGCAAAATTCGTGATGGATGGGTGGAAGTGCTGTCGGGGTTGAAGGAAGGTGATGTCGTGTTGGCGGGAGTCGCTAAATGACGGTCGAAAACACCCCGATCAAGCGCGGCTTTACGGCCGAAATCGTCCGCGTCTTCATCACCTCCAAACTTTCTTCATTGTTGCTGATTGCCTCGCTCTTGGCGGGTGTTGCCGCCCTATTGTTAACACCACGTGAAGAAGAGCCACAAATTGTGGTTCCGATGGCCGATGTGTTCGTCAATATGCCAGGTGCCTCGGCAGAAGAAGTGGAGAAACTGGTTGCCTCGCCTTTGGAAGCCAAACTCCGCGAGGTGGATGGCGTGGAATATGTCTATTCCGCCTCTCGTGAGGGGGAGGCGATGGTCACCGTTCGCTTTTATGTTGGGGAGGACCGCGAGGACAGCTTGGTCAAGGTTTGGAACAAGTTGATGTCCAACCAAGATGTCATCCCTCCCGGTGTCAAGGACTGGACTGTCAAGCCCGTTGAAATCGACGATGTACCGATTGTCACCTTGGCCTTATCCTCGTCCAATCCCATTTATGACACAGCCAACTTGCGCCGGTTGGCTGACGAGATCAAGGACAAGCTCAGCGGGGTCAAAGACTCGGGCAAAATTTCCGTGGTTGGCGGCGAACTTCGGCGTGTGCTGATTTATCCAGACCCGGTGCAACTGGCGGCACATGGGCTGAGTTTGGCGGAGTTGATGCAAACTTTAGCGACTGCCAATGTCACCGTGCGCGCCGGTCATTTCGATGCGTCTAACCATTCCGTGTTATTGGATGCCGGCCCTGCCTATCACAATGTGGACGAAATTGCCGAAACGGTGGTCAAAGCAGAGGCCGGTCGTCCGGTTTACTTGCGTGAAATTGCCGAGGTCCGCGACGGACCCGCCGAGGTGGAAACCTACACTCGGATTGGGTTTGGGCAAGCGGCTGCAAACAGCAAAACTATCTCTCCTGAACCTTCCTCCCATTCGGTGAAAGAAGGTGGGGATAAGGGGAAAATTTCTGAAGAAGAACGCCAATCAGTCACATTGGCAGTATCCAAGCGTAAAGGCGCGAATGCCGTGGCTGTGGCTGAAGACACCATCAATACCATGGAAGGGCTTTACGGCAAACTGATCCCGGAAGATGTGACGGTGACCATCACCCGCGATTACGGTGAAACGGCAGACCATAAGGTCAATGAATTGGTCAAGCATCTAGGCATCGCCATCGCCACCATCATCGTTTTGCTGGCTTTGGCACTAGGTCCGAAAGAAGCCTTCATCGTTGCCATCGCCGTGCCGATGACCTTGGGCGTGACCTTGTTATTCGACCTAATTTTTGGCTACACCATCAACCGCGTGACCCTGTTTGCCTTAATTCTATCCTTAGGCTTATTGGTGGACGATCCCATTGTAGACGTGGAAAACATTTACCGACATTTCAAGCTACAAAAAGAGCCTCCTCTGGAAGCCACGCTGACCGCCGTGGACGAGGTGCGTCCGCCCACTATTTTTGCCACGTTTGCCGTCATTGTTTCCTTTTTACCCTTGTATTTCATCACGGGCATGATGGGTCCGTACATGGGTCCCATGGCATTCAATGTGCCGATTGCCATGTTGATGTCATTGTTAGTGGCCTTCACTGTCACGCCGTGGGCCAGTTATCATCTACTGCAAAGTGAATATGGCAAAGGGGACGAAGAGCCGACAGAGATCAAAAACACCTCATCGTATCGGCTTTATGATCGCATTTTGGGCGGATTGGTACGCAAACCCAGTAGGGCAAAATGGTTCCTCTGGGCGATGGTGTTTGCGATGGTCGGTTCAAGCCTAATGGCTGTCTACCGGATTGTGCCGCTCAAGCTTCTGCCCTTTGACAACAAAAACGAACTCCAACTGGTGTTGGACTTGCCACGCGGTGCGACTTTGGAAGCCACCGACGCGCTGGCGCGTGACTTGGGCCGTTATTTGGCATCCGTCAACGAGGTTACCGATTATGCAACCTATGTCGGTTTGGCATCGCCCATGGACTTTAATGGCATGGTGCGCCACTACTATCTGCGGCAAGGTGGTTGGCAAGGGGAGATTCGGATCAATCTCTTGCCTAAAGAAAAGCGTGAGCAGCAATCGCATCAGATTGCCTTGCGCATACGCCCGGACATAGAACGCATTGCAAAATCCCATGGCGCGAAGGCGAAAATCGTCGAAACCCCGGCTGGTCCGCCGGTGTTATCCACTTTTGTCGCCGAGGTCTACGGCCCGTTAGACAGGGATTATGCCGAACTGGCAACCGTGACTCAAAGGGTGCTGGCGGATGTGGAAAAAATAGAAGGGGTTAGGGATGCGGACGATTTGGTTGATGAACCGCAAAAGAAGCTCAAATTCACACTAGATCGACAGAAAGCCGCCGTGCATGGCGTGGATGTTCAACAAGTGGCCGAAACCTTACGCTTGGCCTTAGGCGGAAACATGGCGGGTACGGTGCGTGTGCCGACCGAACGCCAACCCTTGGAAATTTCAGTCCGCCTGCCTCGGCCGGAGCGCTCCAATATGGCCGATTTGCTAGGTCTGCGGGTCAAAGCAAACAATGGATCATTGGTCCCACTGGCTGAATTGGGCGGATTTTCCGAAACGCAAGCCGACCTCACGATTTACCACAAGAACCTGAAGCGGCTGAACTATGTTACCTCTGACACGGTGGGCGTTAGCCCGGTGGAAGTGGTGTTCGATTGGTGGGATATTGAAAAGGCCAAGCCGCTGCCCGAAGGCTACTCAGTGGATTTAGCCGGGGAAGGCGAATGGAAAATCACCGTCGATGTGTTCCGCGATCTGGGTTTGGCTTTTGGCGCGGCATTATTAATGATTTATGTGCTACTGGTCGCTCAGACCGGATCATTGGGCATGCCTTTGGTCATCATGGTGGCTATCCCGTTGACTATCATTGGCATCATGCCGGGATTCTGGGTGTTGAACCTGTTCACCAGCCCGGTGGCCGGTTACGCCAATCCCATCTTGTTCACCGCGACGGGCATGATAGGGATGATTGCCTTGGCTGGGATTGTGGTGCGTAACTCCATCATCTTGATTGACTTCATTTGAGCGCCTGCGGGAACAAGGCGTGGAATTGATCGAAGCCTTGATTGAAGCCGGCGCGACTCGCCTCAGACCCATCTTCCTGACGGCGGGTGCGGCCATGTTCGGGTCTTTCGTAATCACCTTGGACCCCATATTTTCTGGCTTGGCATGGAGTTTTATCTTTGGCATTTTCGCCTCCACCGCATTTTCCTTGCTGGTTGTACCCGTCGTGTATTTCCTGATTAACCGGAAAGGCTCATAATCTGTGTTTGGAGGACAATGCCTATGAATACAGTACGCGCTTTTCCTGAACCCGCTGGGGATGTTTCCCTTCCATTCCCCGCCCAAGGCGTTTGGAGCGAGGGAGAATATTTGAATATGCCCGGTTCAAGCTTAGTCGAGTTCAATCAAGGCACAATTGAGGTTTTGGCGATGCCGAGTGAGTTGCATCAAACAATAGTTCTAATTTTATACGAACTGTTAGTTGCATATGTCCGTCTATATGACTTAGGCAAAGTGTTAGTGGCGCCTCTGCCGGTCAAGCTTTGGGAAGGAAAAATGCGGGAACCGGATTTATTGTTCATGCGGCGTGAACATGCGAACCGTCGGCATTCTAACTATTGGAACGGGGCAGATTTGGTGATGGAAGTGATTAGCCCTGACGACCCCAACCGAGACAAAATCACCAAGCGCCAAGAATACGCCCGCGCAGGAATTCCTGAATACTGGCTTGTCGACCCAACAGAAAAATCCGTGACGGTGTTTACCTTACCTAAGCAGACCGAAGAATATGACACGCATGGAATATTCCTAATGGGTAGCCATGCAGAGTCAGTAAGCTTGCCGGGTTTCACTGTTGAAATTGACGAGTTGTTCACGGCCAATCATTAAGGTTCACGTGAAAAATTGATGATGACTCACGGATATAACGACACTCAAACCACTCGGAGGATTGTTTTAACCGCAGGGTGAATTCCTATACACCCATCGGGCATTTTGACTTTGTGACCAAAAAGTAACCTATAACAACTACATAAGAGAGGACGCGATCATGACTAGCTTCACCAATATACCCCGCAGAAGATTTCTGCAATACTCAGGTTTTACATTGGCCAGCCTGTATGCCATACCCAGTTGGTTGCAGGCCATGGAAAAGAAACCCTTGGCGGTGGCTACCCCCAACTTTCACCCTGACGTGGAACTTGAATTGGTGGCAAAACCTGCTTCGATTGGGGTTTTACCCGGCACCTTGACCAATGTGCAAAAATATTATGGCTCGGTCATCAAAGGCCCTGCCAATACCTTCACCGACATACCCGGCAGTTATCTCGGCCCTGTGCTGCGTTTGCAGAAGGGCCAAAAAGTGCGCATCCACTTCCGCAATGAATTGGAAGACACTTGCATCACCCATTGGCATGGGATGCATGTTCCCCATCTTGCCGATGGTCATCCAATGTACGCAATATCCAAAGGTGAAACTTGGGTTTATGAATTTGAAGTGCTGAATCGGGCCGGCACCTACTTTTACCACCCGCATACCCATGAAATGACAGGAAAGCAGGTTTATTCTGGCCTGTCAGGGATGATTATTGTCGAGGATGAAGAAGAAAAGAAATTGGGTTTGCCTGCTGGCGAATTTGAAATCCCCATTGCCATTCAAGACCGTAGTTTTGATGCCGATAACCAATTAGTGTTCGTCACCCATAACATGGAACGGATGATGGGTTTCCATGGCGACCGCATTTTAATCAATGGCAAGCCCAACAATGAATTTGAGGTAGCCAGCCGCGCCTATCGACTACGCATTGCCAACGGTTCCAATGCCCGAATTTACAAACTGGCTTGGGATGACGGTTCACCCATTACCGTTTTAGGGGTTGACGGTGGTTTGCTGGATGCGCCATTAAACAAGCCTTATGTCATGATGGGTCCGGGTGAACGCTTGGATGTGTGGGCGGATTTTTCCGGTCGTGAAGTCGGGGCGGTGTTGACATTACGCAGCAAGCCTTTTCATGGCGTGTTGCCGCCTATGCATGACAAAATGATGGCGATGATGGGTCATGGCGGCGAAGCGAAAGCCAGCGAAAACAAACCAGCCCAAGGCATGGAACATGGCTCAAGTGGTGGCATGGGCATGGGTATGATGGGGGGAATGGGAGGCATGAATCATGGTGTCGAAGCGAAAGCCAGCGAAAACAAACCAGCCCAAGGCATGCAACATGGCTCAGGTGGTGGCATGGGGATGGGTATGATGGGGGGAATGGGAGGCATGAATCACGGTGGCGATCAGCCCAAAGCGGGTGAAGGCAAACCCGGCCAAGCCATGGAGCATGGCGGGGGCGGAATGGGCATGATGGGGGGTGGCAAAGGCATGGGGATGATGAACATGCCGGGCATGAAACTGCCATTAGGCACTGACTACCCGATTTGCCAATTCCGCGTCACTCGCAAATCCACCGACAGCCTCAAGTTGCCGGAGAAATTGTCAACCATCCGCCGCTTTGAAGCCAAAGACACCGCGAACCCAGACAAGCCCATCCCCATTGGCATTTCCGAGGGAATGATGTCCATGTTGCTGAACGGCCGTCCCTTCAAAATGGACGACGTGCAGGAATTTGAAAAAGTCAAAGTCAATACCGTGCAGTTGATCGATATTTTTCATGACCATGACATGGGCGACAAAGGACCGGAAGGACAAAAACCTGCCGAGGGAATGCAACATGGTGGTGAATCCAAACCAGCGCCTGCCGCTGGCATGGAACACGGGCAAACTGGCAATGCCGCCGGAGGCATGGCTGGCATGAACCATGGCGGAGGTGGCATGGGCATGGGTATGATGGGGGGTGGCATGATGGGAGGCATGATGAATCAAGGTGCTACCGGCAAACCTTCCGGTGAAGGCATGGGTGGCATGGACCACGGTGGTGGAAGCAAACCGGCCAGCGGAGGCATGGACCACGGCGGCGGCGGCCAAGCGAGCGGCATGGGCATGGGGATGATGGGCGGCGGCATGGGCGGCATGGGTGGAGGGGGCATGGGCGGCATGATGTCGATGTCGATGGCCCATCCCATCCATCTACACGGTCAGCAATTCCAAATCCTCAGCCGTAGCTTGGATATGAAAGAAGGCGATGGCTACGATACCGTGAAAGACGGTTTCATCAATGTTGGCTGGAAAGATGTCGTGTTGGTGATGCCGGGTGAACGGGTCAGAATCGCCAAACCGTTCGACAATTTCACCGGGCTGTTCACCTACCATTGCCACAATCTGGAACATGAGGACATGGGCATGATGAGGGATTTCCTAGTCATCTAAGCTGCTTCTTCACTCAATTCTCACGATCTGGCGTTCATCGTTATACACACGGGTTCCCAAGCTTTGGCTTGGTAACCCGTTCTGTAAGGCCACTGCTTCATGACTGACAACTGAAAAAATGTCGAAAATAGAGACATTTGGAATCTCTTGGCGGAAACGAATCCAATTAACCATTCGCTCCTTACGGCTAAAATTGGGGTTGCGACCATTTCGATTTGTGGATAGACGAAATGGCCTTGTGGTTTTTGTGCCCCATTGTGCACTCAACCAGAACTCACGGGTCGATGGCACTGCCGAACGAAGGGCGGCAGTCCATGAACTCATTCAAGGTTTGCTGGATCGTGGAATTGGGATCGTTCAACTGCCATGCCCAGAATTACTCCTCATTGGGCTTGACCGGGCAGATAGTCCCATTCGCGAGATTTTGCTGGAAGCCCAACCACAAGCCAGACTTTGCGACATGGCCTGTGAAGTCGCCAATCAAATACAACAGTACCGCTCGTGCGGAATCAAGGTACTTGGCATCCTTGGGAAGAATGGATCACCCACTTGCGGAGCTGAACAAACCTACGAAAATGGACAAATTAGATCGGGAAAAGGACTGTTTATAGAAAAATTGCATCAAATACTAGAAACACGAAACATGCCTACAAATATAATCGGCTATATTGATAGCGCACCATTGGAATCCTTGGAAACAATCGACTACTGGCTCAATCAGCAGCTTTGACTTCAAAGTGCTTTCCCCAAAAACCATCCATCATTCATATATCTTGAGAATAACATTATCATGAAAATCGCCGTTGCCAGTCAAAACCGTAATTCCATTACCGACCATGCGGGCCATTGCCGTAAATTTTGGATATATCAAGTTGAGCAGGGTCATATATCTCAAAAGAAACTGCTCGAATTAGCGAAAGAACAGTCCTTTCACGAAAGCTCGCCACACGATTCACATCCACTGGATGACGTTCAGGTATTGCTTGCGGGCAACATGGGCTTAGGCTTGACCCTCAGATTAAACGCCAAGGGAATCAATGCTATCATTACCCCAGAAACTGATCCAGATCGCGCAGTTGCCGCTTTCTTGAATGGGTCATTGGAAATAAGCGATCCCAAGGCACATGACCACGACGGGCACGGACATCATCAGCACGTTCACGACCACGGACATGAATGCCACTGTGGTGGCTGATGTGGCATGAAAAACTTAGTCTAAATACTTATCGCTTGAGAACGGGGCGGGATTTTTCTTGTCTTAAAACGGATAACTTGGTTTATGCAAAAACCAAGCTATCTCATCCATAACAACACACTCAACCAGAGGAATAACATGAGCAAAATCTTAGAAGAAGTACTGAGTGCGAATAACAATTATGTCGCCGGATTTGGCGCGAAAAGCGAACTGGCCCTGCCCCCGGCGCGTGGCTTCGCCATCCTCACCTGCATGGATGCGCGTCTTGACCCGGCTAAATATGCCGGTTTGGCTGAAGGCGATGCGCATGTCATCCGCAATGCCGGCGGTCGGGCCAGCGACGATGCGATCCGTTCTTTGGTCATTTCGTACAAATTGCTGGGGACGAAAGAATGGTTTGTGATCCATCACACCAATTGCGGCATGGAATTGTTCACCAACGAGATCATGGGCGGTTTGTTGTCCAGCAGCTTGAAAACAGCCTCCATTGATGCCAGTGGCTGGCATGACTGCGGCGAAGGTCCCGGCTGCACCGAGGGCAAGTATATCAACTGGCTGACCATCAAAACCCAAGAAGAAAGCGTTTTGGAAGATGTGAAGCGCATTCGCAACCATGCTTTGGTTCCAAAAAACATACCCATTTATGGCTATATCTATGATGTCAAATCGGGCAAGTTAATCGAAGTGCCTGAAGCGACGGCAGCGGGTAAAGCTGCTTAACGAATAAAGCCCCGCATGTCTGATAGTGCGGCGATGAATCGCCGCACTTCATGAACTAACTGATGTTATGCTCGCAACACGAGCCATTTCCTCACCCCACATGAACGGTCAAACCATTTCTTCGCTACTGACCCCCAACCAAATCAGCTTGCTCGAATCGCAGGACTTTGAAAACCGGCCCCCCGGCCCTATTCTGGAGGACTTTGATGTTCTCTTGGAGTTTATCGGCAATGAGGGAATTCCAGTCACGCCAACGCATTTGCTCCAGTTAAACCAACTGCATACCCTCAACTCGCGCCTCAGCCAGCCAGTTTTGTTGGGCAGCAAGCGCCCCATTCAAAAATCCTACCCCCCCATTAACGGGCTTTATCTGGTGCTTCGTTCCACGGGGCTTGTCACGATAGACAACGGCAAAAAGCCGTGGTTGCGACTTGATCCGGCCGCAATGGAAAGCTGGCGCTCCCTGAACAGGGCTGAACGGTATTTCGAACTGCTTAAGGCTTGGTGGGGCCGGTCGAGTGGCGAAACAATCGGGGAACTTACAGGGGACGGGCCAGACCGCTGCCTGTCCAAGTTGAGGGAAATTCTCAAAGAGCTTCACCATGCTCAGGGCGTTTTAACCATCGCTCAACCCTATGAATCCGAAATGTTGAAATTTCATCCCGGACTGCACAATCTGGCTTTGCTGGAGTTGTTCGGTTTCGTCAGGATCAGGCTGCTCGGCCCAGGCATCAGCAAAACATGGTCCCCCTCCGAAATACGCCTTACGGACTGGGGGGATGCCATCTTGGGGAGTTGCGCGGAATTGTATTTCAAAAAGCCCATGTCAGGCGACGGATTGCCGGAAGAGGTTAAGGGTTACGACCTTGGCATGATTTTAGACCCCTTGGAGTATTTCGAATACTGGGGCCGTCTGGTGCGGCCTTGGATTCGCGGGTGGCAGCGCGAACTCGAAATTCCAGATGCGGAGTTTCAAGGCGGAACCCATGTTTTCAAGGTTTCGCTGGGCAAGGACTGCTGGAGGAGGGTGGCCTTGTTGGGGGAGCATGACTTTGCCCTCTTCGCCAACACGATACTGAATGCATTCGACTTTGACCATGACCATTTACACCAGTTTAGCTATAAAGACCCCTTCGGCAGGACACAAAAAATCGACCATCAATACATGGATTACTCGGATGATCCATTCGACTGTGATGTCAACATTGGCGATATACTCATGCATAAGGGAATGACCATCGGCTTTTTGTTTGATTTTGGTGACAGTTGGAGGTTTGAAATTGTCGTAGAGGAGATTGATGCCGACCCTTCCATTGAAACTCCGGCGATCATCGAACAACATGGCGAGGCCCCGGAACAATACCCGCAGGCAGACTGGTTTTGATGCCATGTTTGCCACGTTGAAATGGTGGTGTTTGTTGAAGCCAAAATGGTTTGCAGCCAATAGTATGCCGCCATGCCAACCACCAGTTATTCATATCGGCTGGGTATTGATGTGCCATGGCCTTTCATTCCCCCAATCGAGAGAAAAGGCGGAAAATCTGCACAAACTGGCTTCAAAATAGAGGCAAACAGTAAATTTGACCGCTTTGCACTCGCATCTGTGTCAGAGGGGGTTTCTTGAACAGCATTCCCTGTCCCGCCTTCGCCCTGTATATCGACATCGATTACTCGCCGAAACACCCGATACCAGCCTCAAAGGTTTGCGGGTCTATCGGGCAGATGGCATAATAATGACCATTTGGAATCCCTTTCGATGTACTGGATTTATGACATTCCCGTTTGGCTGTTGGGAATCTGCACCATCATGGTGTTTATCACGGTTTCCTTGCTTGGTCTGGTCGTTTCCCGCAACTGGATTTATCAAAAAATGCATCTCTCCAATGAAAGCAACGAAGCCATCAACGGCTACTTTGCGGGAGTGGGTGTCTTATACGGCCTTTTAATGGGCTTGGTTGCCGTGGCCGCTTGGGGAAATTTTGATAATGTGGACGATATTGCCAGCAAGGAGTCCGCCGCAATCGCCGCCCTTTATAGGGATGTGAGTGCGCTGGATCAGCCAGCCAAAAAGTCGCTTCAACAGGAACTTGAAAAATACACCCGATATGTCATCGAGGTAGCTTGGCCAGCCCATCAAAAAGGGGAAACGCCCCCTGGGGGTTCCCTGATTTTGTCGGAATTCCATCGGCATTTGGGCAATTATCATCCGCAATCCATTGAACAGCAGATATTGATGACGGAAGCTGTGTCGGCCTTCAACAAACTGATTGAGGTTAGGCGCGCCCGTCTGTCTGCGGTCAACACCGGCATTCCGGCGGTTTTCTGGGTTACGATACTGTTTGGGACAGTTTTCAACATTGCCCTGTCTTATTTCTTCCATGTGTCGTCTTTTCGAACCCACATGATACTAACGGCCGTTTATTCAGGCTTTCTCGGCAGTGCCATTTTCCTCATCATAGCACTTGACCATCCCTTTCGTGGTGATTTTTCTGTGTCGTCGGATGCCTATGTGTTCTTGTTGGAGGGGCTGAAAGACCTAGACCCAATCCAATAGAGCTTAGATGGCTTTCTTGCTTGAGCAAAAAATTCCAAGGTGCTTGAGGAAAAATGGGTTTTGGGAACTGATGAGAAATGCCCCAATGCCTTCATTTAAAAATCGCTTCAATATCATTGCAACTAAACAGGCGCTCCGACCACGCTAATAGTGTTTCGGCATCTGCGGCTTTGATCTGTGCCCGTATCGGCTCGGAAACCGTACCAAAACGTTTTTCCAGCAAGCGTATTAACATGGCTGCTTCCCCTTCTTGCCGTCCTTCTTGCCGACCTTCCTGCCGTCCTTCTTGTCGTCCTTCTTGTCGGCCTTCCTGCCGTCCCTCCTGTCTTAAGATTTGAGCCAAGCCCATGATTTCTACTCCTTCATTAAGGTACTGTTGTTGGTAAGTGGAAATCTCTTCTTCGCTGAGATTTGCGTAAAAGTCAATGAAATCGACATATTTTAACTGTCGTTCTGGATCAGTTTCCAGTTGTGCCAATCCCGTTTGGGCGGCGGCGTATACCGGCAAACGCTCGCTGGCCGGGTAGTCCATATTAGGCAGATTGAGGCGGGCGACGATATTGTCGCTGCTGCGGTAGTCTTCCGCCGACAGGGCTTTCAAGTCGCAGCTAAGATACTCGAACTTCAGATAAACATGCCGGTCACCGCCCAAATAAAGACTCTTTTTTCGTGGGCCGCTTTGCAAAAAGATGACCACGGGCACGACCCGTTCGGTTCCCATCAGCTCGGCCAAGTCTAAGCAATAGTGCGCCAACCGGTGGACGGAAAAGCGGCGGTTCTCACTGTCCTCCTCTCTGACAAACAGGATCACTTCACGTTCGCCGTTGGGCCATACAACCATGAACGGGGTATC
>CAIYXP010000516.1 GCA_903930145.1 uncultured Methylococcaceae bacterium | reverse complement strand
TAGGAAAGCCAATTAGAAAATGTAATATCAGGGTGATCATCAGAAAGGTTTATGTCAATCCACTGGCGGTTGAAATTTAATTATCTAAAGGATTTAATATTGATTTTAGGTTGGCCTACCTAATGTCGTTCATTGCACCGCCCTTGCCTTCGCGACGAACCATCACCATCTCACTCAATACAGACAAAGCAATTTCTTCGGGCAGTTTAGCGCCCAAATCAAGCCCTGCCGGGGCGTGAACCTTGCCCAATTCTTCTTCGCTAAATCCTTCCCCGCCCAGCCTGTCCAGAACCAAACGGGCACGTTTCCGGCTGGACACTAGGGCGATGTATCGTGCGGGAGAGCGAATGGAACGGCTTAGGGAGTCAAAATCGCCTTTATGGTGGCTTGCGATGACGACATAATCTCCGTTTTTGGGGTTCAACTGACTATAACGAATATCGTCGCTTATGACCCGCAGGGCATCTGGGAAGGCTTGCAACTCTGCCATCGCATCATTGACGATCACATCAAACCCGAGGCGATTGGCAAAGGAACATAGGGTTTCCACAATGCGCCCATGGCCCATCAACCAGAGCGTTGGGTTGGGCAGCACGGGTTCGACGTATACACGCATGCGCCCCCCGCAGGGCATTCCTGCGCCAAAGACCTCGTCGTTAAGATCCACTTCAATCATGTCCGGTTCTCCCGTGCTGATGCAGTTCAAAGCGGTTTTGCCGACTATGGCTTGGGCGCAGCCGCCGCCAATCCAGCCAGCGGTCAGTTTGCCTTGCTCGTCAAATAAAGCCTTTGCCGAAGGTTTGGCTGAAGACGAACCCAGCACTTCAACCACGGTAGCCAAGGCATAAGCCTCCCGTGACTCGCACAATTCGATTTGCCGTTTAAGCAACCTATTGTTCATGCTGTCAAATCCTCCAAACGGTCAATATCCCTTAACACCCCCCAGTCATCCACCTCAATCAACTTTAAGCGTTCATGGTGGTCCACTAACAAGGATTTGGCACCGCTATCGCCCCTGATAGCGGAAAGTTCAGGGCGATACGATTTTGCAAAGCCAACCGGATGCCCTCTTTGTCCACGATAAGTGGGCGCAACCAGTTCCGCGCCGCTCCGAATACAAGCGGACAGTTTATGAATTGTTGAAGGTTTGATCCAAGGCATGTCCGCCAATGCAATTAGCCAGCCTCCAGTGTCATTAGGCGATGAACGGACAGCATAGCCAAGACTGGAGCCCATGCCCTCGGCAGCATCATGGAAAACCATGACCTCTGCACCCAACTCGTAGAGTTGTTCTTCTAGTTCAGTGATGCCTGGTCTTACCACAGCCAAGACATGATCTGTGCCGATTAATAGAGATTTGCAGGCACTTACTGCCACGCAATCACCTTCTGGCAGGGTTTGAAGAAGTTTGTCAGTGCCGAACCTGAGGCTGGAACCAGCCGCGAGCAATATTCCAACGATGAGGGACATTAGGCAGGGTTGTCTTGGTTGATTTGCTTAAGCATGTTTCCTGCCAGCCTCCCCACATAAAACAGTACCCCAATTAGAATTAACAATCCAAACATTAACAGAGGATAGGAGACACTGCTGGGTTGATTGGAACCACTAATTAAGCCAGCCAAATGTTTGGTGGTGTAACCCATATACACTAGGCTACCGTTATACAGGAAAATTCCACTGGTAGCCAATAGATAATGCGAGAATTTGACTTCTGTGACAGATAAGGCATAACTGAGCATGGCAAATGGCAAGGGGGTAAGCCTCAATAAAAACATTAGCTTGAATGGTTGGTTATTGATGGCGGTATCCAGCGCTGCAATGCGTTTATTTTTGGCAAGATATTCTGTCACGTTGTCCCGGAACAAATGCCGCCCAATATAGAAAATCAATGCTGCTGCAAGATAGGTTGCGACGATCATATAAAACTCAGCCGCTAAGATGGAAAACAATAATCCAGCCACAAAGCAAAGCGTGTCAACAGAAATAAACAGCGGAGTGGAAACAACAAATAAGGCGATAAACACCAAGGGTGCCAATGTCCCCAGAGACGCAATCCAAACTTCCAAGTGTGGAAGATGTAGCTCTAATTCGTGGACAATCAAGAAGATCAGGGCAACGAGTGCTAAAACTAAAGTGAGCTTGTGATGGAGGGGTTTATGTTCTAAGATCATTACCTATTTTATCCTGAGGGTTGTATTGCGTGAATTGCCTATCAATATTATACTCTCACTACAATCATATTTGGAGGATAGGCGTGTCATGAGTCATAAAAAAGCATTGATTAGCCAATTGAGCGGTAAATTTCAAGCAGTGGGAGTGCTAGTCGTACTCGCTGGTGTGATCATGTCGGCAAGTGGCGTTTGGTGGGGCCCTGCCGTATTGCTGCCGGGAGTATTGTTGCTGATTATTGGTTGGTTCTGAAAGGCGATTTCAATCCAAAACCATTCACTTTGACGGAATAGCCGGACTATTGGCCGGCTTTCCGACTTGGATAGTGTGCGCTGATCAAATAAAATGCTTGTTTTCCATCTCGTTGGTAAAATATACGTGACTCTAGGTCGGAGACTCCCTCTGCTTTCAGGATGTTAGCATTACGAACTTGGCTTGCTCTAAGATTCCTGTTTCTCCAAAGTCATTAAATATCATCGCCTCATTGCCGTTGTTGCTTAGTGCTTGATATGTATAGTTTAATGCATTTTCAAGTTTAAACCATAATGTCTGGTTGGACGATAGAACTTCCATGGATGACAGGGCTGGTCTTAGCCAGTTATAAAATGGTTCAAAACCATGAAAGGCTAAGATTAAGGATAAGTAGCCTAGGATATAAGGGAGTAGGCCAAGTATGAGTCCAACAAACCAAAACGTAATTGCCAGCCATCTGTCAATGTCATGGTTATATATCATTATCCATAAAATGGCAGGCAGAAAAAAAAGAAAAACAAAATATCCATATACAGCGAAGCCAAAAAAAAGGCCCGATGTCAATAGTTACCGGTCATCTTCTTCGTCTAAAAAATTATCAAGCGATAGTTCGTCCATGTCCCGGCTATGGTTATCAGGGTCGGAATAACCTAGATCGTCAATTTCCACGTCATCAAAGGGTGCGCTCCAATCTTCAGGTGCCTCAATGGGGTAAAAGACTGAGTCTTCCCAAGTGGCGGTGTCAAATTCACCGATGTCGCCATTGAGATACTGAACTTCTATCGAGTCATTATCAGAGTCTATGGCGACAATACGGAAACTGCGCTCAGCTTCTGCATCCTTGTACCATGTTTCCAAAATGGGGTCGGCAAGTTTCATGATTTCCTCACTAGTAGGTAATTTGTTAAAGATTGAATAGTGAAAATTGAAATTAATTAAGCGATTTAATTGTCGCCGACATATTCGTAGAGCGTGTCGCGTAACTGGATTTTGAGCATTTCATCGCCCAATGGTTGACCTTTGCGATCCGTGATACGGAAAATATCTTCTGCCCGACAACCGATGGTGGCGATGCGGGCATCGCGAAGACGCACGCCCGCCTTGCCAAATGCCTGCCCGACTTTGGACAGGAGTCCGGGGCGGTCGGTGGCGATCAATTCCACGATGGTGTCCCGCTGTTGCGGGTCGATGTGGAAATACACTTGGGTGGGGACCGAAAAATGCCGCACTTGCCGTGCCTCGCGTCTTTGCACTTGCAATGGTGTGCTGCTGGTGTCGAGTAGGCATTGCCTTAGCCGGGAACAAATTTCAATTTGCTGGCGCTGGTCTTTGATGGGCTCGCCCGATTGTTGCAGTACGTGATAGCTGTTCAACACGAAGCCATCGGCCGTGGTTATGATTTTTGCATCAAGGATGGTAAGCCCAAGTTGGTCTAGCACGGCAGTGCTGTGGGCGAAGATGAAGTCTTGATTGCGGGCGTGGATGAATATTTCCGCGCTGCCACGCTGGCTGGTGGGGCGGAGCAGCACCAAAGGCAACTCTTCCGGCCCGCAGGTGGCAATCGCCAGGGTATGCCATGCGAGTTCTTCAGGTTGGAAGCGCAGGAAGTAATCGTCAGCAATATCGGCCCAAATATATTCCACGGCTTTGCCGGTCATTCCCAATCGATCTAGCAATTGCAGGGTGTCGGCTTTGGTGGAGCGGACCCGGTCTTTCAAGTCGACGGGTTTTTCCAAACCACTACGGAAGGCACGCCGGGTGGACACGAATAATTCGTGCAGCAACGCGCCTTTCCAAGAATTCCACAGGCTGGGATTGGTGGCTCGGATATCGGCTACGGTCAGTAGGTAGAGATAATTGAGGCGGTCGGGGTCGCCCACCAAGGTGGCGAATTCATGAATGACTTCGGGGTCGCTAATGTCCTTGCGCTGGGCGGTCATTGACATCAACAGGTGATGGCGCACCAGCCATTGCACCAATTCCGCGTCGCGATGGTCCAAGCCATGGCGTAGGCAAAATTCCCGTGCGATCTTCTCGCCAACCTCAGAGTGGTCGCCGCCGCTGCCCTTGGCGATGTCGTGCATCAGTGCGCCGATGTAAAGCAACTCCGGTTTTTCGATCAGCGGGAAAATTTCGTTGCAATGTGGATGGTCTTCAACGTGTCGGTCAAGCGTGAACCGCCGTAGGTTGCGCACCACGAATAGGGTGTGCTCGTCCACCGTGTAGACGTGGAAGAGGTCATACTGCATTCTGCCCACCACATTGGCAAACTCGGGCAAATAAGCCGCCAGCAGCCCGTAGCGGTTCATTCTTCGCAACTGGTGGGTGATGCCCCCCGGCTTGCGTAAAATCTCCATGAAGAGGTTGCAAGCCCGTTTATTGTTACGAAAGTGATCGTCAATCAGATTGAGATGTTGGCGGATTAAGCGGATTGTGGATGCGCGTATGCCTTGCAAGTCTGAGTTTTGCTGCAAGATCAGGAAAATTTCCAGCAAAGCCATGGGATTGTCTTTGAAAACCCGTGAATTCCGTGCTTCGACATAGTTGTTGACAGATTGAAAATAAGGGCTTAGCGGAATGATCTGGGGTTCTTGGTTATTATGCAAAATGATTTCGGCAAACAGCTGCAATGCCATCTCATTCAAGCGTTCCAGTCCCACGACAACGCGGAAATAAGCTTGCATGAATTGTTCGACGGCTGCATTCGGGCCTTCGCCGTTATAACCAAACTGGCTGGCAAGCTCCCTTTGATAGTCAAACAGCAAGCGGTCTTCGCGTCGGCCCGTCAGCGCATGCAGTGCGAAGCGAACCCGCCAGAGGTATTCCTGCGCCGCCATCAGTTCGTCGAACTCCGCTTCCGTCAACCATCCCTGCACGATCAGATCGCGCAGGTCGGACGATTTGTGGTGGCGCTTGACGATCCAGCCTATGATCTGGATGTCCCGCAGGCCACCGGGTCCTTCCTTGACGTTGGGTTCCAAATTATAGGCGGTATCGTGATATTTGGCATAACGGGATTGTTGTTCTTCAATTTTGGCCGCAAAGAACCGGTCGGTGGGCCAAAGGTGCTCGGGGCCTAGCTTGCCCATTAACGCATCGAACAGATCCTCCGATCCAGCCAAAAAGCGCGCTTCCATTAGATTGGTCATGATGGTTTGATCATCGCTTGCAACATTGATGCATTCTCGAATTGAGCGGACGCTATGTCCCACAGCCAAGCCTATGTCGATGAGAAATTGCAGGAAAGTGGTCACTGCCAACTCGTAGGGTTGTTCCCAAGCGAAATCGTTGGTTTCATAGGGGCTTGAATGTTCGTTCAACAGGATTAGGATGTCGATGTCGGAATAGGGGTGCAATTCGCGACGGCCATAACCGCCGACGGCCACCAAGGCGTGGATGTTGGCATATTCACCGACCAAACGGTTCCAAGCTGCGACTAGGAGGCAGTCAATGAAATTGGCGTGGTCCCGGATAAGCGCAGCGATGGGCGCATTGACTGAGAACCGACGGACGAGTTCGGTGATGTTGGCTTGGAGTAGCGCCTTGTACTCTCGGATGTTTTCGGGTTGGTATAACCCGGCGAACCCGTCACTGTTAGAGGGCGATGCCGAATTTAAGCTGTTCAACGATTTCTTCCTGGCGTAAAGTCAAAATTTCATAGCCCTCGGGCGTCACCAAAATGGTGTGTTCGAATTGGGCGGAAAGGCTATGGTCTTTGGTGACGGCAGTCCATCCGTCCGGCAATATTTTTACAAAACGCTTGCCTTGGTTGATCATAGGTTCAATGGTGAAGACCATTCCCGCTTTGATCTCTTCCCCTGTCCCCGGCTTGCCGTAATGAAGAACTTGGGGGTCCTCGTGGAATTCCCGGCCTATGCCGTGACCGCAAAATTCTTGCACGACTGAAAAACCATTGGATTCGGCGTGTCTTTGAATGGCGTGACCGATATCGCCAAAGCGTGCGCCCGGTTTGACCTGTTGGATGCCCAAGTATAGGCATTCTTGGGTTATTTTAACGAGCCGTTTGGCTTTTATCGTGGCATCGCCGACAAAAAACATCTTGCTGGTGTCGCCATGGTAGGCATCTTTGATGATCGTGATGTCAATGTTGACAATGTCGCCGGATTTCAGCTTTTTCGGACCCGGAATGCCATGGCAAACTTGATGGTTAACCGAAGTGCAAATGGATTTGGGGAAGCCCCGATAGTTTAACGGTGCGGGGATGGTTTTTTGTGTGTCCACGATGTATTCGTGGCAGATGCGATCCAGCTCTTCGGTGCTGACGCCTGGTAGGACATGTTCTGCGATCATGTCCAATACGTCTGCGGCGAGGCGGCCAGCCACTCGCATTTTTTCGATTTCTTCCGGGGATTTGATGGTAATGCTCATGGTAGCTTAAATTTTTTTGCGCCGACTTCTCTCGCCAAAAAGGCTAAAACAGTTGCGTGGATTGTTGAATTTATCGGTTCATGGTATAAAGCCGAGCTTGATTTGGCAATAACACACACTTGCCGTCACGTTCTGCGGGGTGCCTTTCGTCGATTTTGGCCGGGGTCGCAGGATGGGGCAGGTGGAGGCACAACCCTACGGGGCGGGCATTAGGACCGTTCCTCAACACAACTGGAGTTTTTTTATATGTCTATTGTAACTATGCGTCAAATGCTCGAAGCGGGCGTTCACTTCGGTCATCAAACGCGGTACTGGAACCCAAAAATGGCACCTTACATTTTTGGCGCACGCAGCAACATCCATATCGTCAACCTTGAAAAAACATTGCCATTGTTCAATGATGCAATGAATTATTTGGAGCAAGTTGCCGCCAAACGTGGCAAGATTTTATTTGTGGGTACGAAGAAAACCACCCGCAAAGTCATCGAGGAAGAGGCCAACCGGAGTGGGATGCCTTTCGTCAACCATCGCTGGCTGGGTGGGATGCTGACTAATTTCAAAACCATCAAACAGTCTGTTTCTCGCATGAAAGAGTTGGAAGCCATGCGAGATGATGGTCGTCTGCACCGATTTAGCAAGAAGGAGGCATTGGGCATGATGCGCGAACTGGACAAGCTGACCCTCAGTTTGGGCGGCATCCGCGACATGGAAAAGCTACCCGAAGTGCTGTTCATCATGGATGTGGGTTACGAAAAGAATGCGGTTAGCGAAGCCCATAAGCTGGGGATTCCTGTCGTGGGCATTGTCGATACGAATAACAGCCCGATTGGCATTGATTATATTATCCCCGGCAATGACGATTCTATCCGCGCTGTGCAACTGTATGCCCAAAGCGCGGCCACAGTCATCTTGCAAGGCAAGGCCAATGGAGTCAATTTTGCAGAAGGCAATGAAGACGAATTTGTCGAAATGGAAGCTGTCTCGCCGCCTGTTGACGAAGAAAGTGCTTACGTTGAAGAATGAATTTAGCGCTGGCAGCAGGATGCTAACGAAGCGTTGACGCGGCAATATAGCTAGGAAACGCCCCTGAGGGGCGTTTCAGTTGATTTGAGAGAATGATTTACTATTTTTTATTTGGAGAGATGTTGTAATGAATATTTCAGCAGCGTTGGTTAAAGACCTGCGCGAACGCACCGGGTCCGGCATGATGGAATGCAAAAAAGCTTTGGTTGAGGCCGGCGGTGATATTGAGGCTGCCATTGAACTCATGCGCAAGTCGGGTTTGGCAAAGGCGGATAAAAAGTCCAGCCGCACGGCCGCCGAAGGGCGCATCTCAGTTAAGTCCAGCGCTGACGGTAAGAGTGCCGTTGTGTTGGAAGTCAACTGCGAAACCGATTTCGTAGCCAAAAATGAAGACTTCATCGAATTTTCCGATGTGGTTGCCCAAGCCCTTCTGACATCGGATGCTTCCACGATTGAAGAGGCTTTGGCTTTGAAATTGAAGCAGGATTTGGGCGGGGAGTTGGTGGGTGGCAATGCCAGCATAGAGGAAAATCGCAAAGAACTGATTGCCAAATTGGGCGAGAAAATCGATGTGCGCCGTTTTGAGCGTTACACCTCGGCCAATGGCTTGGTTGCCAGCTATATCCATGGCACCCGGATAGGCGTATTGGTGGAATTGGTTGGCGGCGATCAGGTGTTGGGCAAGGACATCGCCATGCACGTCGCGGCCAGCAAGCCGGTGTGTGTGGATGCTTCTGGCGTGTCGCCCGAGCTAATCGCTAAGGAAAAGGAAATCGCGCTGGCCCAAATTGAGGCCGAAGAGAACGAAAAACCGGAGGACAAGCGCAAGCCGACTGATTTACTGGCTAAGATTGTCAATGGGAAAATGAAGAAATTTTTAGACGAAATCACACTGCTAGGCCAACCTTTTGTAAAGGATGACAAACAGACCGTTGAGTCATTGCTTAAAGCGAAAGGTGCTTCCGTGTCCCGTTTCATCCGCTTGGAGGTGGGTGAAGGGATTGAAAAGGAAGATAGCAATTTTGCCGATGAAGTGATGATTCAGGCCGGCCTGCGATAATTTTGGCTGCTGAAAAAAATTGACACCGAACCTAGGCGCAGTGCGTTCCCAACTCACTGCGTCAACCATTATGCTTGAAACGAGACATCAGAATGAGTGAGCCGAAATACAAGAGAATTCTCCTCAAGTTAAGTGGGGAAGCGTTGATGGGCAATCAATCTGGGGGTATTGATCCCACTACCATTCATCGCGTCGCTGAAGAAATTGACGATCTTTGCCGGGCCGGCGTTGAAGTGGGTTTGGTGATTGGCGGCGGAAATATCATACGAGGGGCGGAAAAGGCTTCTGAAGGGCTGGACCGGGTGACCGGGGATCACATGGGTATGTTGGCCACCGTCATCAACGCATTGGCGATGCAAGATGCCTTAGAGCATATCGGCAGGCAGGTGCGGGTCATGTCGGCCTTGAAGATCAACCAAGTCTGTGAAGATTACATACGCCGGAGGGCCATTCGCCATTTGGAAAAAGGGCGGGTCGCGATTTTTGCCGCAGGGACTGGCAATCCATTTTTCACCACCGACTCGGCGGCAAGTTTGCGGGCGGTGGAGGTTAATGCGGATATTCTTATCAAAGCGACCAAGGTGGATGGCGTGTATTCGGCAGACCCTATGAAAGACCCCTCGGCGACTTTTTACCCCCGCTTGACCTATGATGAGGCTCTGGATCAACGCCTCAATGTCATGGACGCAACTGCACTGGTGCTGTGCCGCGACCACAACATGCCGTTGCGCGTGATGAATGTATTCTTGCCAGGCGCTATCATGCGACTGGTGCAAGGCGAGGAAATTGGTTCCCTGATTGTAACCGGATAATTAACATGATTGACGATATTCAGAAACGCACCACTGAGCGCATGAAAAAATCCATTGAAGCCCTTAAGCACGAATTTGCCAAAATCAGGACGGGCAGGGCGCACCCGAGTTTGTTGGAACACGTGCATGTCAACTACTATGGCACTGAAGTACCCTTGTCGCAAACCGCCAATGTCACCGCCGAGGATTCACGCACTTTGGCGATCACTCCCTATGAAAAGAACATGATCCAAGTCATAGAGAAAGCGATCTTGACCTCCGACCTTGGCCTGAACCCAAGTACAACGGGTATGGTGATCCGTGTGCCACTCCCCTCACTCACCGAGCAGCGAAGGAAGGATCTGGTCAAAGTTGTGCGGCATGAGGCTGAAAACGGGCGAGTTGCCGTGCGGAATATCCGCCGTGATGCCAACACCGAGCTGAAGGCGGCCCTGAAAGACAAGCATGTGTCGGAAGACGAAGAAAAGCGTAGCGAAGAGCAGATTCAAAAATTAACCGACCAGTTCATCAAGGAAATCGATAAACTATTGGAGGAAAAGGAAGCCGATCTGCTGGCTATCTGAATAAACCGATGATGCCTTTGCAAATCCGTAGATGCGACTGACTGACCCATGGTTCCCCTGACAAATTAGATATGGAAGCCCCCGTAAAACCATTTAGCCGTGAACAACTACCGCGCCATATTGCGATCATTATGGACGGGAATGGCCGTTGGGCAAAAAACCGTTTTTTACCCCGTACCGCCGGTCACCATGCCGGAGTGAGTTCCGTGCGCAAGGCTATCGAATACTGTGGTGCCGTGGGGGTGGAAGCGCTGACCCTGTTTGCGTTTAGCAGTGAAAATTGGCGTAGGCCACAACAGGAAGTGTCGGTGTTGATGGGCTTGTTTTTAGCAACCCTAGAGCGGGAGACGGAAAAATTGCACAAGAACAATGTCCGAATTCGCATCATTGGGGACAGAACGGCTTTTGCCCGTGAGTTGCAGGAAAAAATTTCTGCCGCCGAAAGCTTGACCTCGACCAATACCGGGCTAAATGTCACAATTGCGGCCAACTACGGTGGGCGTTGGGAGATCGTCGAAGCGGTGCGCAAGGTGGCAAGGCAAGTGGTGGACAATCAAATTGAGCCTGACGCCATCACCACGGAGGTTTTTGCGTCCAATTTATGTTTGACCAACCTTCCCGAACCTGACTTGTTCATCCGAACGGGCGGTGAGAAACGTATTAGCAATTTCCTGTTGTGGCAGTTGGCCTATACCGAACTTTATTTCACCGATACCTTGTGGCCAGATTTCGATGAAGCCGAGTTGGAGACAGCCATTAAAGATTATTCCGGTCGCCAGCGTCGCTTTGGATACACTGGCGAGCAAGTGGAGAACCTTTTCGTTAATCCCGGTCTGCTCTAAAGCAGGCCGGCCAGTCTTTTAAGAAAATAACATGCTGAAAAATCGCGTCTGGACGGCCTTAATTCTTGCGCCGTTGGTTATTGCTGCCATCTTGTTCCTGCCTGACCGATGGTTTGCTCTGGTTTGGGGTTTAGCCATCGCAATCTGTGCTTGGGAATGGTCAAACCTAGCCGGATTGACCACCATACCAGCCCGTGGTGGGTTTGTACTGGCTTGTGTGGGGGTCATGACATCGTATCAACAATGGGCGGGTGACTTGGAAGAATGGCTTGCCTGGCCGGTAGTGGTATGGTGGTTTCTGATCAGCATTGTCTTGCGCAAATATCCCGCCAAATTGTTGGAGCTTAACTACCCCTTGGCGGTGAAAATCCTTGTGGGCTTGTTTGTGTTGGTGACTTCATGGATATTGATGGTCTGGACACAGCATAATCTGGGATCGAAGCAACTACTGTATTTGTTCTTGTTGGTGTGGATAGCAGACATCGGGGCGTATTTCGCTGGCAAGCGATGGGGCATCACTCCCTTAAGCCCTGAGATTAGTCCGGGTAAAACCGTGGAAGGGCTTTATGGTGCCATGGGTGCCATCGTTTTATTCGCATTGGCGGTCGCGGGTGTCTTATATGCCAACGAGGCAGGGACGTTCACCCGCTTTGATTTTATCCAGTTAATTGATTTTGTCATGCTTTCCCTAGTAACCGTCGTGGTGTCCGTCGTGGGTGACTTGTTCGAAAGTATGGCGAAGCGCATTCGCGGGGTTAAAGATAGCGGGGTTATCTTGCCTGGCCACGGTGGAATGCTGGATCGGCTTGATAGCCTGATTGCGGCAGTTTCTGTTTACTACGCAGGTTCAAAGCTTTTGGGGATATTCTTCCAATGAAAGGCATATGCATCTTGGGTTCCACGGGTTCGATAGGGGTCAGCACATTGGATGTCGTTGGCAGACATCCCAACCGCTATCGCGTCGTCGCTTTGACAGCCAACAATAATGTAGACCTCTTGCTTGAGCAATGCATGGCGCATAAGCCAAGCTATGCCGTTTTGCTTGACGAAAAAAAAGCCACCGAACTTCGCGGGCGGATCAAGGCTGCGAGCCTCCAGACCGAGGTGTTATGCGGAGTGTCGGCCTTGGAAGAGGTTGCTTCCCTGCCGGAAGTCGATAGCGTCATGGCGGCCATTGTCGGAGGAGCTGGTTTACTGCCAACCTTGGCTGCGGCCAAGGCGGGGAAAAGTGTATTGCTTGCCAACAAGGAAGCCTTAGTGATGTCTGGCGATTTGTTCATGAAGGAAGTCGCCAAAGCAGGCGCAGAATTGCTGCCCATCGATAGCGAACACAATGCCATTTTCCAATGTATGCCGGCCAATTATCATGCGGGTCGTCGAGCCCCTGAAGTCCGTCGGATTTTGCTGACCGCATCAGGCGGACCTTTCCTGAACAAACAATTGCATGAACTGCACGATGTCACCCCGGATGAGGCGTGTGCGCATCCCAATTGGGTGATGGGCAGGAAAATATCGGTGGATTCAGCCACCATGATGAACAAAGGCTTGGAAGTCATCGAAGCCTGTTTGTTGTTCAATCTGCCGCCTGAACAACTGCAAGTGGTGGTGCATCCGCAAAGCGTCATCCAGTCCATGGTCGACTATGTGGATGGCACGGTATTGGCACAAATGGGCAATCCCGATATGCGCATACCCATCGCCCATGCCTTGGCTTGGCCTGATCGTTTCGAGTCGGGAGCGGAACCCTTGGACTTGTTTGCTGTCGGACAGTTAAACTTCCAAACGCCTGATTTTGAGAGATTCCCGAATTTGCGATTGGCCTATGAGGCGGTCAGGGCAGGCGGTATCATGCCAGCCGTGTTAAATGCAGCCAACGAAGTTGCCGTGGCGGCGTTTTTGGAGCAGCGAATACGTTTCACATCCATCCCTGAGATTATCGAATATTGCATGGTCAACACTGCCCAACGTCCGGCAAACACGATTGACTGTGTGTTGGATGCGGACAAGGAATCGAGGGCATTGGCTGATAGCCATATTTTTAAAAAACATAGCCATTGAGTGCCATGGAACCATTTGCTCTAATTCACACCCTATTTTATTTTCTACTAGCGTTAACCATACTCGTCGCGATCCACGAGTTCGGACATTACTATGCCGCCCGCAAACTGGGTGTCAAGGTGTTGAAGTTTTCCATTGGGCTAGGCAAATCGGTTTGGCGTTATCAACAATCACCCGAATCCACTGAATTTTCAATTGGCATGTTGCCGCTCGGTGGCTTTGTCAAAATGGTGGATGAACGGGAGGGCGAAGTGTCGGAGCAAGACTTGCCGTTTGCGTTCAACCGTCAAAAATTATCCGTCCGTTCAGCCATTGTGTTCGCAGGTCCATTCGCCAACTTTTTGCTGGCAATTTTGCTTTACTGGATTGTGTTTATGGTCGGCGTTGTCGGCATCAAACCCATCGTGGGAACCCTATCCCCCGGTACTTTAGCCGAGCAAGCAGGGTTTCAGGAAGGCGACGAAATCATAGCGGTCGGCAACATACCAACCCCGACATGGACCATGGCAATCAGTGAAATATTTTTCCATGCCATGGATGATGAGTCCGTGCCTGTTGAAGTATTGACGGTTCGCGAACAAAAGTTAATACGGGATTTGATCATTCCTCAAGAGCTACTGGAAAAGCCGCAATTACTGCATGACCGGCTTGGAATCAATGCCTTGGAACCTTCCTTGGAACCAGTGTTGGAAGAGGTCATGCCAAATAGTGCTGCCCGGCTGGCGGGCTTGGCTGCGGGGGACCGATTATTGGTTGCCGATGGCAAGCCCATCAAGGATTGGCAGCAATGGGTAGATTATGTCCGGGCCAACCCAGATAAAGACATAGCCTTGGTTGTGGAGCGTAACGGTGCTGAAATCAATCTAACGATACGGCCCGCCAAGGTTGAAACCCCGCAAGGGGTTGTCGGTAAGATCGGCGCTGCTGTGCAACGTCCGAAATTCCCCCTAGCGGCTTACCCGGCTTTAGTCGCGGCATTCTACAAGACATGGGAATCCTCGGTGATGACTTTGAAAATGATTGGGCGCATCATCGTTGGGAACGCATCGGTGGATAATTTAAGCGGACCCATCAGCATTGCCAAATATGCCGAGCAATCCGCAAAAAGTGGATTCACTAGCTTTTTGGAATACCTAGCCATCGTCAGTCTTAGCTTGGGTGTCGTCAATCTGTTGCCCATCCCCGTGTTGGATGGTGGGCATTTGATGTTCTATGTTCTGGAGGCTGTCATGGGGAAACCCATACCGGAAGGGATACAAATCAAATTACTGAATATCGGGGTGATGATTTTATTATGCCTGATGGTGTTCAGTTTCTATATTGACATCTTTCGGCATCCGGCCTGATAAGCCTAGCCGTCAGTCAAACTTAAAAAATTTACCTTTTTTGTGAATCCAATGATGAGAAAATCACTGTTATGTTTGCTCTTGGGTGTCCTGTTTGCGCTTGCACATCCAGTTTTGGCCCAAGAGGCTTCCACCAAGGCGATTGAAGATGCGCTGAAAAAGGTTTTACCAGGTTTGCAACCTAGCGCAATCAAGCCCTCCAAGATTCCAGGTTTGTACGAGGTGACTGCCGGGTCGAAAGTTTTTTATATGAGCGAGGATGGTCGGTATTTAGTGGAGGGCAAGTTGACCGATGTCAAAGGCACTAAACAAGCAACGGAAGTGCCCGGAATTTATGAGTTTATCTCAGGTTCCAGGCTATATTATGTCAGCGAGGATGGCAATTATTTTATCGAGGGCAGCCTAATTGATGTCAAGAACAATAAAGACCTGACCGAAGCTCGTTTGGGCGAGGCTAGGATTGCGCTGTTGGATAAGGTGGGATTGGAGAATATGATAATCTTCAAGCCCAAAAAGACCAAGCATGTCATATATGTGTTCACCGATATTGACTGTGGCTACTGTCGCAAGCTCCATTCTGAAATTGAACAGTATCTCAGTGCGGGTATCGAAGTGCGATATCTGTTTTTCCCCCGCGCTGGCCTAAATTCTGATTCCTATAATAAAGCTGTTGCTGTTTGGTGCGCCAAAGACCGTCTTGAAGCCTTGACCAAGGCAAAAAAAGGCGAAGCCATCGAAATGAAGACATGTGACAATCCGATCAAGGAACACATGAAACTGGGTGAGGAACTCGGTGCCTCGGGTACGCCGATGATCGTAACTTCAAAAGGGACAATCATCCCCGGTTATGTGGATGCGATTCGATTGTCGCAGGGTTTGGATAAGGAGTCTAAATAACCTTCCCGGCTTATTTTGCGCAGAGACGGCCTTCAAACAATATTGCGCATTATGCTAAATGCTGATGCGCTCTTTCTGAAATTTACACCCCCCATTTTTCTCATTTTGCGGAATTCTAAGAAAATTTGCGCTAGCTTTCCGTCTTCTCGGAGAGAGTTTTGGCGATGGAATGATCGGGTCTTAATCGATTGTATTGACGCAGGACTAAATTGAATCAAGCCTATTAACATGATCCCTGATATTCTGTTTCAGACCATAGCCGAGCGCATTCAATCGGTGACCGGAAAGCCATTTAAGTTACTTAAGACAGTCACGGTCGGTGGCGGTTGCATCAATTCGGCCTATCGTTTGGAAGGCAAGGCTGGTCAATACTTCGTCAAACTCAATCATAAAGATTGCTTGCCCATGTTTGAGGCCGAATCCTTAGGTTTGGAAGCAATCGCGGTGACTGATACTGTTAGAGTGCCAAAGCCAGTTTGTTGTGGGTTGGTTGAGGATCAGTCATTTTTAGCCATGGAGTTTATCCAACTGCGGTCTACGAATAGTGCATGTGATCGTTTGTTGGGGCAAAAACTCGCGGCGATGCATGACGTGAGGCAAGCCTTTTTCGGCTGGCATTGGGATAATACAATAGGCTCAACCCCTCAGATCAATACCCGGCATGACGATTGGGTTGAGTTCTTTGCCAAGCACCGCTTGGGTTTTCAATTATCCTTGGCTAAATCACAAGGTTATACTGGAAAATTACAGCGGGAAGGGGAAAGATTGATTGAATGCCTGCCGGATTTTTTTGTTTCCTATCGGCCCAAGCCTAGCCTGTTGCATGGGGACTTGTGGGGGGGTAATTATGCGGGTGATGATACCAGCCAGCCAGTTATTTTCGATCCGGCTTGTTATTTCGGTGATAGGGAAGCAGACATCGCCATGACAGAACTGTTTGGTGGGTTCGGCAGGGAGTTTTTGGCAGCATACGACCATGCCTATCCGCTGGATATTGGCTATAAATATCGTAAATCACTCTATAATCTTTATCACATCATCAATCATCTCAATCTTTTCGGTAGTGGTTATCTTGCACAAGCAGAAAATATCATTGCACGGCTTATTGCCGAAGTACGTTAGTGAGAATAGGACATGACACAAGAACAAATATTGCCCACTGTCATTCAGTCTTTAATATTGCCACCCGGACCTTCCGTTGCCTTTCTTCTCCTTGCCCTGATTTCCCGTAGCCCTAAGCCCCGCATGTTTTTTTTAATTCTCGGTTTTGGCAGCTTATACCTATTCAGTATACCAGCCACATCGAATTGGCTGACGAGTAAGCTAGAAATTTATCCACCCGTTTCCGTCGAAAAATCAGCAGCCGAAGCTATTGTTGTGCTAGGTGCCGACCGTCGCCGAGTGGCCCCCGAATATGGTGGGCATGACACGATGAATCGGTTGGGTCTTGAACGGCTGCGCTATGCGGCCAAGTTAGCGAAAGAAACTGGTTTGCCCATTTTGTTGAGTGGTGGGGGCTTGAACCAACCCAATGACATATCTGAAGCAGAGCTTATGAATGTCATATTGAAGGAATTTGGTTTGGAGGCGAATTGGCTGGAAGGTAAAAGCAAAAATACTTATGAAAATGCCATATATTCAAGCCAAATTCTTAAAGGCGTGGGGATAGGTGACATTCTTTTAGTCACCCATGGCTTGCACATGCCTAGGGCTATTGAAGCCTTTGAGTACGCCGGAATGCGAGTGAATCCTGCGCCGACTGGGTTAATGAACCCCAACCATAAAACTGATTCCCAAGACTTTTTACCATCCGCATCTGCGTTGCAATCCACCTTTTGGGCTGTGCATGAAATAGTCGGACGTTGGTGGTATCGCTATCGGTATTATGATTAGTGGAAAGTGATGAGTATACTGTTACTAACCACTAACCACTAACCACTAACCACTAACCACTAACCACTGGATTTTAGCTAGGCGGAGCCATCGGTTTAAGCGCTCTCACTTCTTCGGCATAGGATTTTAATTCTGTGGGTGACATGCCCACCAAGCCCTTGCCTAGTAGATAACCCTTGGGTCCGGAGGCTTTGTCGCTGGTGAATTCGTTCAGGAAGACAGCAAAACCTGGGACTCTGTTGATATGCGACTTTTTGGCGTACACGAATAAAGGCCGGGCAATGGGATAAGTCTGCGAGGCGATGCTTTCATAATTGGGGGCAACGCCTTCTAGCTTTGCCCCGACAAGATGAGAGGCATTTTCCTTAAAGCGGTTATAATTGATGATGCCAACGGTGTCCACACTGCTATCCAACCTGGTCGGGATCAAGTCTCCGGTTTCTTCAGTGTAGGCGCCGTCAGTGCGGATGTTATGGCAATGACGGTTGTATTCCTTTTCACTTTTTGTCTTCAATGCACGCAACCATGGGAAGCTGTTGCAACCCGATTCCAGCACGGCCTCTGCAAAGACTTCGACGTTGCCCGAGTTGAAGGGAGGGCCTAACACGTCAATTTTGACATCCGGCAAATTGGGGTTGACCTGTTTCCAAGTTTTGTAAGGGTTGGGGACGAGCTTGTTTTCGCAAGATTCCGTGCAGTTTGGGTCTGGCACTTCTTTGGAGAGTGCCAAATAGAGGTCTTTTCTGGTCAAATCCATGGGCTTGGATTTTTTGTTGCTTGCAATCACCAAGCCGTCATAGCCAATTTTGACTTCGAGAATTTCGCCTACGCCATTTTTCTGGCAGGTGGCGTATTCCCCTTTTTTCATGGGGCGAGATGCGTTCACCATGTCAGCGAAATCCATGCCCACACCTTCGCAAAACATCATGATTCCACCGTTAGTGCCATTGGATTCAATCAAAGGTGTTTTGATCTTGGCCTTTTTGGCGACTTCCTCAGTGAATGGAGCAATGGTGGATGAGCCTAGGACAGACAGGTAATTTCTGAATCCGTCGGCAAGTGCATTGCCAGCGATGATCTGGGCAGATAGGATGGCCGAGCCTAGCAAAAGATTTTTTTTCATTAATAGATTCTCAATGGTTTCAAATTCACTTTTTTG
>CAIYXP010000515.1 GCA_903930145.1 uncultured Methylococcaceae bacterium | reverse complement strand
CTGCCTTTAGGCGGCATTGTACCGGCTGAAGCCGGGACTACGAACAACGGGTTTGTAGCACCGCCTTTAGGCGGCATTGAACCGGCTAAAGCCGGGACTACAAACGGGGTTGCTCTGCGTGGGTACGATGGGTTTACAGCTTTTCGAGCAGCAGGAGGATTTCGGCGGCCATGGTGCAGTGCAAATCTGGGGCTAGTGCGAGTTGTGGGTCACGACTGCCGGCGACGATGGCTTGTAGGGCGTAGATTAAGGGGTGTAACCAAGCGGCTTCGGGATTGACCGCGATTTGTTGCAGCTTTTCGGCGGCGGTGGTCCTGTTCCCGGCTTGCAAGGTTTGAGTTACGGCAAAGGCGATGAGGCCAGTAGTGTCATGGTTCTCGCCACCGTCGCGGCGATAGGCGAGATAGCAATCTATTGCCTTAGCCCTCGACTTGGCGGCGGCAGTGAGGTTGCCGTCGTCGGTCTCGATGTCGGCGAGGATGGCCCAAGATTTCCAAGGCTCGGACGTATGTCCGAAGGTTGCGCCACATTCAATCGCCCGTTGGATTTCATGCCGGGCTTCGGTGATCCGATGTAGTTTTCTTAAAGCTTCGGCGATGTTGTTCCTTGTCATCCCTTCACTAGCCTTGTCACCAATCTCGATATATTTATTGGCGGCAAGCAGGAAGAAGCTGATGGCCTTCTCGGTGCGGCCTAGCACACCGAAATACAAGAGTCCCAGTTGACCCAAGGTGCTCGCCTGTCCGGCGACATCGCCTAGCCGCACCTTGATTGCCAGCGATTGCCGGTAGGCATCCTCCGCCGCCTCCGGCTGCCCCATATCCTGATAAACCATGCCGGTCTGATGCCAAGCTGTGGCGACAGAACCCGGTTCGTCCAGTCGCATGAATTGCTCGCGGGCTTGCTGAAAAGCTGTCAGAGCCTCTGGGTAGCGGAGTTGATTCATGCGGACAGTGCCTAGCTGCCCCTTGACAGCAGCGACTTGACGATCATCACCGAGTTTCTCACTACGGAGGATACCCTCTTCATAAGCCAAAGCCGCGTCGTCCAGCCGTCCCAATGAAATCAGACAATCGCCGCGCACGGCCAAGCATTTGGATGCCATCCTCGCTGCGCCACAACCGGGTTGGTTTTGCTCTATCAACTCAAAGCGTTGCTGCGCCTCATCCAGCAGCGGCAAAGCTTGTTCCGACCCGCCGCCAGCCGTCTCCAACACGCAAGCCATCAGCCAGCCAGCATGTGCTAGATCATAATCGGCATCCCGGTACGCCTTTTCACCCGCTGTCCTAGCCTGTTGGAGCAACGCCATAGCACCCTCGTAGGCTCCGCGCAAATGTCCGCTGCCCAACTGCTGTTCGATTCGGGTTCGTTGTGCTTGAAATCGCGCATGGCTCCAAGTATCGCCCAAAACTAGCACCGCCGCATCGCGCACCTGTCCGACCCGTTCCAGCAGGCGGGGTTTGCCGAGAAATTGCAGCAAGCGGAACAGTTGCGTGGTCAACCCTATCGTTGCCTCTGTGTCAGCCGATTGTCGTACCCGATCAAGCAATTCAAACAGATTCGGCAGTTCCAGCCCGGTCAGTGTCGCTGCAAGTTCGGCATTCTGGCTGGTTTGTTGTCTCAGAAACTCGACATAGCTGTGCATTGCCCGAATCCAACGGGCGGTTAGCGTTTCCCGTTCCGCCTCGTCCAACTGGCTATGCAGATAAGGACAGAGCGCGGGGTTCAGGCTCATATGGTTGTAGGGGTTGAGGGTTGCCAGCCCTGTGGCATTCAATTCCATAGCCAATAATTCCACATCCGTCTGTTCCCACTGCATCATATCCATGAGCATAACCAATTGAACCCCATCCTGAAACACGCCCAATACCTTTACCTTGTCTTGGTTGGCGGGTGACAAGCGGCGCAGCGAGAGTTCCACGCTGGCATAGACCGATTGTTCCCGGTTGCCGGGGTAACGCCGTTCCATCTCCGCCATGAGTTTCACCAGATCGGCATGGGTGCGTTCCACGCCTAGGTTGCGGATGGACGGGGCCAGCAGCGCCAAGGTGCGGGCGTGGCAGTGGACGGCTTCGACGAGTTGGATGATGGATTCGGTGGTGTCTTCGCCCCGAAGTAGGCCGGAATAAGGTCGCGCAGCGACCGTTTCCGGCATGGGGCTGGTCGGTTTGCCGGAAACGCCCGTCAAGACGGGCTTATTCCGGCCTACGTCATCGGTATTCAACGCCCGCTCGACCAGTTTCACCGCGTCGTCTTGGGCGAGTTGGTGCAATTCGATGCGATTGCGCTCGGCGGCAAAGAGTTCCGGCAGTTCTTCGCGGCTGGTGAAGATGAGGCGAGTTGTTCCATAACCCTCTCCCCCGGCCCCTCTCCCGCAAGCGGGAGAGGGGAGTGAAAAGCCCCTCTCCCCACCGGGGAGAGGGGTTGGGGAGAGGGGGTACGAACAACCAAGCAACCTCGCCAACAACTTGAGGATTTCCCCCAACTCCCGGTGCGCCTCTTCGGTCAAGATGGCTGAGGTTTGCAGATAAGGCGGCATCAGGATGCTTTCCATATTGTCGATCACCAACAGCGTGGACTGTTCTTTCAAGGCGCGTTCGACTGGTTGGATAGCCTGTTCCAAGTCGGCAAAGCTGGCGACGGAATAAGCCGGCACAAGTTGGCGACCGATGGCATCCAACACCGCAGAGACGGTGCTGTGCAACTCCACCGATACAAACGCAACCCGGCGGATTTGCTGCGAGCGGACCATCCAACGGGCGAACTCGGCGGCGAGTGCGGTCTTGCCTTCGCCGCCCTGCCCGCGTATCACCGCATAGCGTTCTTGTTTCAATAACCGTTGCAAGGCCAGCAGTTCACGGCTGCGACCGACGAAGCCGGTCTCTGGTTCGTCGGGGGTTACGCCTAAACGGGTCTGCAATGCGGTTTGCGCATCAGCAAGCGTTTGCGTAGACGGCACGGCACGGAATAGCTGCGGGTCGTCCTTCTCTTGAAACAGAACCGGCACGAACCAATCCTCCAAGCGGAACTCGCCGATGCCAAATACTTTCCCCCGGAAGCTGTCGTCTTTCAGTTCACGCTGACCAACCAGCATCGCATCGCCGACCCGTGCGCCACGGGCCAAGGCGGCATAAAACGCTTGGACAAAACGACGGGCGGTTTCCACCAACACCGAATGGCTCATGGCGACGACCGAGGCCACGCCGACTTTCAACAGTTCCGAGGCAACGGACTCGGAGGCTTGTTCGGCTTGCGCGGTTTGACAGGCTTCGAGGAACACCAGCGGGATGCGGTGTTCGTTTAGTAAGGGTCCAAGTTCGTTGGTGTACACCGTGGCATGACGGCGGTGTTCCAGCATGGCGGTGTCTTGCGGGTCTTCAAAGCACAAGCCGCCTAGCCCAACCCGGCGGTCATACACGCCATGCCCATCAAAATGCACGACATGATAAGGCTGGCGTTCCCGGCGGGCGCGGTCCAGTTCCTCGCGCAAGGCGGGCAAGGTCGGCGGGTCCAGCACGGTCAAACGGACTAAACCGGGCAAGACTTCCATCGCAGCCACCAGCGGCAAGGCGCTGGCGCGATGGTCGATGTAGCCGCAAGCCTCGTCTTCCGGGCGGGCGGTGACGAGCAGGATGCGGATCGGCGGGGCGACTACCGGCACATTCATCGGTTCGGTGTTGGGCAAGCGGCGGCGGACGCGGGTGGGCTTCGCACCTTGAAATAGAAAAGCCCCGTCGTTGTATAAAAGCTCCCAGGGCAGACCCAGCAATAACGTCGCGGCTTCTTGCGCGGTGTTTTGTTCAGCTTGGCTGGCTCCGGCTTCCAAGTCTTTATCGACATGTACGGAGAACCGCCGTCCGGCATGGCCGTCGATTTTAGCCCAAGCTTCCAATACGTTGTGAGTGTGGGCGATAGGCATGGCGGCTTGATACAGCAGTTTGCCCCACTCGATCAGGTTGGCCTTGACTTGGTTGGCACGGTCTTTGAAATAATCACTAGGCCAGATGGCATATTTCTCCAGATACCAGCGCAGTTCCTCCGCTTCTATCGGGCCTATCGGGGCGATGAACCGCCAGTTTTTTTGGCTGTTTACATGAGGCTGTAGCGGATTGGCGGGTTCATAGACTAAACGGGCCTTGCCGGTGGCACGGCGGATGCCGTCTTGTTCATGGATTTTGAGGTCGGTCAGTTCGAGAACCAGTTCTTCTAGCGGTTCGGCTTTGGGTTGTGGCGTGGGGGGGAGATCGCTTGGGAGTCTTTTGCCAAGGGCGACGAGGATGGCATTGAGTGCCGCACCAATATCTTCGCTGCTAATGGGGATGTAGATAGGTTCTTCATTGAAAAACTCTTCCAATACCCCAAGCTTGGTGTTGTTCAGTGATAGCGGGATGACCGGGAATTGAGTTTTGCCGCGCCGTTCTTGTTCCAGCAATGCATGGCGCAGTTCCTTGCCCACCCATTTGGATTGGAAGGCAGCGGGGCTGACCAGCACGGCATAGGCCGAGGCTTCGTTGATGGCTTTCTTGATCTCCGTCTCAAGCGGGTTGCCGCCGCGCAGTTCGCGGGAGTCAACCCAGACATCTTGATCTAAGTCGCCTAGTGCTTGTTGGAGTTCGCGGACGAGCTTGTCGTCCTGCGAACTGTGGGAGATGAAGAGCTTGCCTGTGTCTGCCATCAGTAATCCAGTGTCCAGTGGGGATATTGACTGGCAGAATGCCAAAGCGCTAGGGGCTTGTCAACAAGGCATCGGGTTGGTGAGAGCGGTTTGTAACTGCTCCTACGGGAATGGCGTCAACTTATACCGACTAAGAATGCTTCTCAACGGCGAGCGCTGGGATGGATTCAGGGCATATCACTGCGCTGACGAGTACTCCCGTATCAATCACGATCCGCCTAGCGAAGCTCATGAACTAGCGTATTCACTTCGGCATCGGTTAGGGGTGGAGCATCAGTGACAGGCTGCTTTGCCACTTGTTGGCGGTATTGGGCATACCATTGTGCCGCCTCTAACCGCCGTTTTCGCACATCTTCCAGTTCTCGCATCGCGTAACCTGAAATGACATAAGCCACAATTTGTCCTTGATCAGTAACCTCGATGGGTTCTTGCTTGGATTGGGTAATCAATTCATTAAAACGATTTTGTGCCTCGAAAGACGTAACAGTAATCATAAATTCCTGCTTAGAAGTTGATAAACACAGCTAACCCGTACCATTAGACTGCCAAAGCACTAGGGGCTTGTCAACAAAACATCGAGTTGGTGGGAGCGGTTTGTAAGCGCCCCCTGAGTCATTGCTTGCCGCTCTAAGTTTCCTCCGCCTTCAACTCCTCCGCAAAGCAACCTATTGGTTCGCCTAGGTTGTTTTCCGCATCCTCAAAGCGCACGAGGAACACGCTGGTCTTCCCGTCTTCTTCCAAATGGCCTTTGCGCACAATCACGCCGCGTGTGTCGGCGGGGTATAACAATGCACCTTCTGCCAAATTCTCCAAGCCCCCGTCGTTATAGAGGGGGGTGGCGGCATAAACCACATCGCCTTCTTCCAAAGTTTCCACGTTAATCATCGTTTGTCTCCTGATGTTTGTTAGTGAGCGTCAAGGCTTGCCTAGTCAGGCAAAGCAATCATTGTCACTCCTGAGTCGTTGTCGCAAACCTTACAAGGCTGTGCGGTCTTGGTCGGCATCCTACAGCGCCATCATGGCAGTCATTTGACTATTATCTAATTAAGTCAATGGCTTGCAATGAATATCAAAAATGGCACGGCGGTTGCCATATTACATAACAAAGACAGTGCCATAACCCCAAGCAACCGGAGAAATCATGCTTACATTGACCGATAACGCCGTCAAGGCCATTAATAGATTCATTGCCGGTTCCGAAACCGGGGCCAGCGGATTGCGCATCCAGGTCAGCGATGGTGGCTGCTCGGGTATGCAATACGGACTCAAGCTAGAACAGACTGCCGCCAGCGAGGATGTGGTGGTCGAAACGGGTGGAGTCAAGGTTTACATCGACCCGACTAGTGCGCCGCAAATTGACGGAGTGACCGTCGATTTCGTCGAAAGCATGGAAGGCTCAGGCTTTAAATTCACCAACCCGAACGCCAAGAACCCGTGTTCTTGCGGCAAATCATTTTCCGCTTGAGGCCAGGAGATATTAACCATGTGGGATTATTCAGATAAAGTCAAAGAACATTTCTTTCAACCGCGCAATGTCGGCGCTTTGCCGGGTGCCAATGGCATCGGCGATGTGGGTTCGATCTCTTGCGGGGACGCACTGCGCTTGAGCATCATCGTCGATCCCGACACCGATATTATCGAAGATGCGAAATTTCAAACCTTCGGCTGCGGTTCGGCCATCGCTTCGTCTTCGGCGCTGACAGAAATTATCAAGGGCATGAAGGTTGAAGAAGCGCTGAAAGTCACCAATGATGACATTGCCGACTTTCTCGACGGGCTTCCGCCGGAAAAGATGCACTGCTCGGTGATGGGTAGGGAAGCCCTGCAAGCCGCCATTGCCAACTTCAAGGGCGAGGAATGGGCGGACGACCACGAGGAAGGCGCTTTGGTGTGCAAGTGCTTTGCCGTCGACGAGAAGCTAATTGAAGGCTTGGTTCGCGCCAATAATTTGCATACAGTTCAAGAAGTCACCAATTACACCAAGGCCGGCGGCGGGTGTTGCGCTTGTCATGAAGGCATTGAGGAAATTCTGATGCGGGTGATGGAGGAGCGCGGTGAGATTTTCGATGCGGACAGCAAGCCGGCCATCGTCGAGCCGGAACCCTTGCCCATTGCAGCAACAGCAACCGGCGGCATGACCACGGTGCAGCGCATCCGTCGCATTGAGGCCGTCATTGAATCCATCCGCCCGAATCTGCGCATGGATGGAGGCGATGCCGAACTGGTGGAAGTGGACGGCAACACGATTTATATTAAGATGATTGGTGCTTGTTCCAGTTGTGGCATGGCTTCCATGACCATCGGTGGGATTCAGCAGAGGTTGATGGAAGAGTTGGGCGAGTTCATTAAAGTCGTTCCGGCGGAAAAATTGGCACAACCGCCTAGGAAGGTGGCCCATGGCTGATATTTACCTAGACAATAACGCCACTACCCAATGCGACCCCAAGGTCGTTGAGGCGATGCTGCCGTTTTTTCTGGAACAATTCGGCAACCCGTCATCCATCCATAGCTTTGGAGCGGGCGTGGGTCGGGCTTTGGGCAAGGCGAGGAAGCAAATCCAAGCTTTGCTTGGCGCAGCGCATGATTCGGAAATCATCCTGACTTCCTGCGGCACTGAATCGGACAACACCGCCATCTTGTCGGCCTTGAAATGCTTCCCCAACCGCAAGGAAATCATCACCACGACAGTCGAACACCCTGCGGTGTTGGCTTTGTGTACCCAATTGGAAAAGGAAGGATATACGATTCATAGACTCGGCGTTGACAGCAAAGGACGACTGGATTTGGAGGAATACAAGCGGGTGCTGACCCCCAATGTTGCGATTGTGTCGGTCATGTGGGCCAATAATGAAACCGGCAACCTGTTCCCAGTCGAGGAAATGGCGGAAATGGCCCATGCAGTTGGTGTGCAATTTCACACAGATGCGGTGCAAGCGGTCGGCAAAGTGCCGATCAACCTAAAAAACACCAAGATCGACATGCTCTCGGTGTCAGGTCACAAACTTCATGCCCCTAAAGGCATCGGTGTGCTGTATTTGAAACGGGGTTCGCGATTCCGTCCGTTGTTTCGCGGCGGTCATCAAGAGCGCGGACGGCGGGCCGGCACTGAAAATGCAGCCTCCGTGGTCGGTTTGGGGAAGGCATGTGAACTGGCACTGGAGCATATCGAGTATGAGAACACACAGGTCAAAGTTTTACGGGATCGTTTGGAGCAGGGCATACTCTCACAAGTGCCGAACTGCTTTGTCACCGGCGACCCGGACAACCGCTTGCCCAATACTGCCAATATTGCTTTTGAATACATTGAAGGCGAAGGCATTTTGATGCTACTGAACAAGGCCGGCATCGCGGCTTCTTCGGGTTCTGCTTGCACTTCCGGTTCGTTGGAGCCCTCCCACGTCATGCGGGCGATGGACATTCCTTATACGGCGGCCCATGGCACCATCCGCTTTTCATTGTCACGCTATACCACGCAAGTGGAAGTCGACAGGGTGATTGCTGCGGTTCCTCCGATTGTCGCAGAATTGCGCAGGCTGTCGCCTTACTGGGGCGAAGATGGCCCAGTCACTGAACCAGAAAAGGCGTTTGCCCCTGTTTATGGGTAAGAAGTTGGGCTAGTGGCGGCAATGTTTTCGTAAATCGAAGGTATTTCTGCCCCTAGCCAGGTTTGTTCCGTTGTTCTGCTTAGTTTGATCCAATTAAGGCTAAAACCTTGATTGATAGGTGCGATGAAATTTACGATCACCTTCAACCTGAGGAAAATCGATTTCCGTAATCTCAATTTCCCTGCGTTGATTATGATGATGCGACACCCCTCCATCGATTGGCGGTCTTCGCTTACGATATTCGCGAACCGCTATTCTTTTCCCTTTGAAGTGTTTGCTGTGAAGCTTTTCGATCACTCTCAGGGCGACCTTGTCCGGTTCAATGCTGACTAAAGCGTGATACTCAATAAGTTTGCTAAGGCTATCCTTAGCCTCTAGGATTCTAATGAATTTAATTTCCCCTTTCGCCCTAAAGAATCCTCCTTTAACGACAGGGGAAATAAACTTTATGATTTCGCTTCGTAGCGTGTCTTTTTGGATGTTTTTTAATAAGACAATCATGGCTTTTCATTTTATTGCTAAGTGCTATTGCGCAATTTGTATTTTACCATCTGCAATGAAGAGAGCAGTTTTTTTACTCGCATCCATTGCTTCATGCGTGTCAAGCAACCAAATTCACATCAAGCCTACTCACTGAGCTTAGACGAGGATGTGTTGCAGCATGAGATGCTGACTGATTGCTTAATGCTCCCTCTGACAACTATTTATGCCATCCATTCCCAATAAAACAAGAAAGCTTGCGTATCAGCATAGGCTAGGCCAATTCAACGTGCGCCAGCGGATTCAAGTCAGTAGACCAAGCTATTGGTATCAATAGCTCCTTGTCGCGAGCAGTTTCTTCACTATGGCAACGAATCGATAAGAGTGTGTCATATAACACAGCAAACATGTCAAATAACACAAAAGTTTGAGTAGTAGAACCTAGCAATGAAAAAATAATTAATAAAATTCAATGATTTATACAGTTGGCACAGATACTGTATTTAACTCAAAACTGCTTGGCTTGCCAACAAATTAATTGTGCAGTCATACAAGCCTCACTCACTATCAATATGTCCGCAGGAGGACAAATGACACATAAACCTCTTTTTTTTGGAATGGTGGCGATTGCTACGTTCGTTGCAAGCCAAGCTGCTTTTGCCCATACCCGCTTGGAAACTTCGGCAGCCTTGGAAGGGACTCGTGTACGCAATTACGTCAATATCTCACATGGTTGCCCACCCGCCACCGCTAGAAAGCCAACTTTCGGAGTCAGCGTGGTATTTCCTAATGCCATCAACTATACCCCTATCATTGGTGTAGATTCGGGTGCTGGCAGAACGTTCACCAGTAATGCTGCATCCACCTACTATTCTCCGTTGGCAGGCATAGCCGTCATGATTAACGGCGGTGGGGCCTTTCCTACTGGCAATTTGAAAGTCGATGCGGCAAACAATAAAGACGGTTTTTGGGCAGGTGGCAAATACTATGACCAGACCATTTCAACTATTGTGCAATCGCCGTTCTATACGTCGGCCGTCAGCATTGCCAAGGCATCGTGCGCCCGTTCTGTAACTTTCTACCCGGCTATTGCCGATGTTTGCGACCCTTCAGTGCCAAGCACTACAGCAACAGACGAACATGTCCTGTACTGGTCGCCGATTCCGAATTTCTCCGGCGTGCCTGGTCAGCCGTTTGGCACAGCGAAAGGCGATGCTGCCCGTAAGATTCCAGTGGGGCCAAAATATTCTAACTATGATGGTTACGATGACATTGATCACACAATCCCCGGGGATGGCTGGAATTCGCCTGCAAGCTACAAAGTGAATCGTAATTTGACGACAAACCCACTGCCGGCGGGTTGCACAGGCAATAACGGTGCTGGCGATGATATCTATGTATACCCTTCAGCCAATCAGATCAATGTTGAACTACCTGTTTATGAGAAACCGAATCAAACCGGAGATCTTTACTGGAATTAATCGTTAACAATCTCCCAATAGTTATCTTATTTGGTTAGCTGAAGGGATAGTTTAACTCAAATAACCCGGTATCCTTCGTTATGGATACCGGGTTTTTGGCTTTTAGACTTAAAAAGATATTGATGCTAGGTTTTATTAATTTGTTTTGAATAGAGGGTGAATGCTTTATAAGCTGATCGCCAGAACCGAGTACATAAGTTGGTGATAATATCTGTGGCATATCACACAGAGTATTGGTTATTTGACTCAGCATGATCTGAATTAGTATATCGATTTCTGTTAATTATTAGTATTTTAAGAGATGGCATAAAATTTGATATTGTTTGTCTGAGTCTATTAGGCACTGCCTAAACTATGATTTTCAATGATAACAATATTCAAATTCTGGAGGTACGCTATGATGAACACGTTAAGGTTTAAGCAATTGGCGATTTGCTATGTTGCGACTGCCTCAATCTTATCAATTATAAGTCACGACGCGGTGGCCCATACAAGGCTTGAAATACCCGTTGTTGTCGAAGGAACAACCAATGGTCATGCTCAAGTCGGAAAAGTATTGAACCAAGTGGTCATTTCACATGGTTGCCCCGATATAGCCCCCGGCACTCAAAGGCAACCCACTTATGGAACCAGTGTAGTGTTCCCCAATGCAGTTAGTTATTCTCCAGTTATAGGGATAAACTCGGGTTCTGGTACAGTCTACACCACTAAACCTGCTTCCGATTTTTATTCACCATTAGCAGGTATTGGTTTAATTATCCGCTCAGGTGGGCCATGGCGTCCCCACAATAATAAAGCCGACCCACTAGGGAATGTAGATGGATTCTGGGCGGGTGGTGATTATTATGATCAAACCATGTCCACACCTGTCAATGTGCCTTTTTACACGCACGCAATGACTATTAATTCGAAATCCTGTGCGCGATCCGTTACATTTGAACTGGCGATTGCCGATTTTTGTACTGTTTCCGTGCCTAGCGCGACTGCTAAGGATCATGAGGTTCTATATTGGTCGCCGATTCCCAATTTCACGGGTGTTCCCGGTTCACCATTTGGAACACCAGCGGGAGACCCGACTCGCAAAATCCCAGTTGGGCCAGCTTATTCCAAGTATGACGGTTATCAGGATGCAGCCCACACTATACCCGGTGATGGATGGGGGTCTCCCGCCACGTTGAAAGTGACAAGAAACGTGGCGAAAAACCCATTGCCTGCAGGTTGTGAAGGTAATGGTGGGGCGGGAGATGATGTATATGTCTACCCATCTGCCGATCAAATTAACAAGGAAATCCCGGTTTGGTCGAAACCCGATCAGACGGGAACCCTTTATTGGCAATAGCCTTTTTGGTGGCTTGACTACATTACGGTTAGATTAGTCGAAGATTTTATTAAACAAAAATTTTCCGGTCTTCAATGTCTGGACTATTGATGATCTACGGTACTGAATAGTACCGTAGATTTTTTTGTTTAAGTTAAACCGAATTAATCTATCTGTGTAAGGTTCAATCATGCTATGCCTTCCACTATCGGTGGCGGACAAGTGGGGCGTTGTCATGCCATTGCATTTGTTGCAACTTTTCCCTTGAACGTAAGATTGATAATGGATTGATAAAATAATAGCTAGGCTAGTTGATCTGCATGATGTTATAATCATCAAACAAAGCATTGAATAGCGTTAATGGATGGCCAGTTGGTTTGCATCAAGCAACTGACTGGCGTTGCTTCTGTGTTGAGGCAGTGCCTAAGTTACTCATGGGCGAAAGTGGTTGCAACAATCCAAACCGGGTAATTCTGTGTGTGGTTGATGGCAGGTTTATTTGGTTTTAAATGTCTCTGTTCAAGAGGTTTGAGGTTTAGTTATGATAAGCGCACTGTTTAAAAAATCCTTTATTTCCGCATCAATTTTGATCGTGGCAAGCTATTCCAGTCAACTCATGGCTCATAGCGCTGGCGCAACCATTGACGGTGGCGGAGGCAATGCCAATGCTACCGATCTTGCTCAAGTGTTTTGTTTCGATGACGGCAATGGTAAGCCTGATCATCTGGTTGTTCAGATAAGGGATTTATCACCCCCTGTATCTGGTTTATTGCTTAGCGCACAGATTTATGGTGGCAATCAAATGACGAATGTCACGGATACTGTTTCTGGGGATGGGGCTGCTAGTAATGAGGCGGT
>CAIYXP010000514.1 GCA_903930145.1 uncultured Methylococcaceae bacterium | reverse complement strand
TGTCATAATTTATATCTAAAATTCTAAAGTTGATATTCAAGTTCTAAGTTAAGGTTTGACTTATTAAATTCATGAAGACCGAGCCAGTGCCTTCCATTACGCCGCCGCAAGGTCAGCATGAGTCGCTGGACTATTTACAAAAGCACATAGCTGGACTCTCACAGGAAACTGCCGAACTATTGGGTCGGTACATCGAACCTGTATTTATGCACGATAATAGCCTGAAAGTCCTGCAACGGTTTATCATAGAGGAAAATCTTAATGCGGTTGCAATTGTGGATGAAGGGAGAAGGCCGGTTGGAATGATTGATCGCGGCAAACTCATTGAAATTTTCGTTCGCCCATTCGCCAAAGATTTGCACCACAAATCGCCCATCAATCAGTTCATGGACAAGCAACCTGTAATTGTAGACATACACACAGGTCTTGACGACCTTGCACAGATTATCCTTGATGCCGGCATGCGGCATATGGTCAATGGCTTTATCCTCGTTCAGAACGAGATTTATGCCGGCTTAGGCACAGGCCATGATTTGTTGCAGGAAATCACCCGCCAAAAGCAGCAGCACCTTTTCCGCCTCGCCCATTACGACCAATTGACCGGCCTCCCCAACCGACTGCTGTTTCGTGATCACCTCGAACAGGCATGTGAGTACGCCAAGCGGAAAAAAGGTAGCGTCGGACTGATATTTGCCGACTTGGACAAGTTCAAATACATCAACGATACGATGGGCCACCCCTTCGGTGATAAATTGCTGAAGGCAGTCGCCAAGCTATTTCTGGGCTGTGTTAGGGCTTGCGATACCGTGGCTCGACTGGGTGGCGACGAGTTTGTTTTTGTCATCACCGAAGTCGGCGGGGAAAACGATGCCGAGAAGGTCTGCCAGAAGATCATTGCGACACTGGACTTGCCAATAAATATCGACGGAAAGGATATCCAAGCAACCGCAAGCTTGGGCTTTGCCCTGTATCCGCAGCATGACGCGACGATTGATGGCCTGATCAGCAAAGCCGACACCGCAATGTATGCGGCCAAGCAACAGGGGCGGAATGCTTATCAGAGTTTCTCGCCCGCGTTGAGCCATATCATGCTGGAACGGATGTCCATCGAAACCAAGCTCAAAACTGCAATGGAAAATAGAGAGTTGTCTCTCTTCTACCAACCTCAGATTGACTTGTCGGGCAATGGGATTGCGGGAGTCGAGGCACTGGTGCGCTGGCATCATCCAGACCTAGGCTGGATAAGGCCGGGACGGTTCATTCCAGTGGCGGAAGAGATAGGGCTGATCGTCCCGCTGGGCGAGTGGATATTGCGGGAAGCCTGCCGACAGCAATGCGAATGGGTCAGGCAGGGTTTGCCACCACTACGGGTCGCCGTGAATATTTCGGCAATCCAGTTCCGACAGGAGGGTTTTGTCGATGCCGTCAAGTCGATAATTACCTGCATGGATATCGGTCCGCAAATGATTGAACTGGAACTAACAGAGTCGTCGCTCATGAGCGGTGCGGAAAGGAATGTAAACACCTTGTTTAGTCTCAGGAACCTAGGGATCAGGATTGCCATCGACGATTTTGGGACGGGCTTCTCAAGCCTGAGTTACCTACGCAAGTTCCCGCTTGACCGGATAAAGATCGACCAGTCGTTCGTCAGATTCATTCACGCCGACCCAACCAATGCCGCCATCGTTCGGACCATTATTGCGTTAGCCAACAATATGGGTTTGGAAGTCATCGCAGAAGGCATTGAAACGCAGCAGGAGATGGACTTCATCAAGGCATGTTCCTGCCATGAAGCTCAGGGTTACTACTTCTCCAAACCTTTAACAGCAGACGATTTCCGAGAGTGGCTTGTTCTCAGACAATGTCGGGAGTCCACTTCAGCAAAGGAAAAAATGTATGATTTTCTGAATGGGACAATTTCCACTACTTAGGACAGCATCATGAACCGAGGCATAGATATTCCATATTCAAACCTCAAACTTGAATTATCGACTCAAGGCTCGCATAGTGATCGCCCACTTCATATTTTCTGGTAGACAATTTGGCGATATATTTGGGTTCATTCCTCAAGAGGAAAATCTTGGATCAAATCCGGGGTGTGATGCCGGGTTTCCTCGGCTTCAAGCTGGAATACCACTAATTCACCGATACATCGGGAGTTTTCGCCGACCCGTTCTAGCGCCTTCATCATGAGTATCTGGCTGACCGCATTGCTTACCCTTTTATGCCTCTACAAGGACTCCTTCTGTGCCGGGGCGGCTACTAAAGTTAACTGAGGTTTATGGGTGACAAGGTAATATTTACTTTTCAAATAAAAGCCTTTCAAGTGCAAGAGAAACGATTTCATCAAGTGTTTTTATAAGGTTTCCTTCCGAGTCTTTAAACTGCTCATTAATCAAGGCAATTTCTACCTGTTTTTTTAAAAACTTTGGTATTCTAGGACTAATTTTTACATATTTTTTTACTGCTTTTGATTGCTCCTTTTTTTGAGCTTTTAGGGCTTTATCAGCGTCAGTATCTTTTACTGCTTTTGATTGCTCCTTTTTTTGAGCTTTTAGGGCTTTATCAGTGTCAGTATCTTTTACTGCTTTTGATTGCTCCTCTTTTTGATCTTTTAGGGCTTTATCAGTGTCAGTATTTTGATCGATAAACTCCTGCAAAGGTTGCACGGATTGAACCGGGGTTTTTGGCATTTCATCCCTTTTTTCAGAGATTTTCCCAAGAAGCCCTCCAATGTCCGGTACATTCATTTTTCTTTTATTGGTTGTCATAGCCGTTTTGTAATAAATAAATAATTTCGTTTCCGAGGTTTTCGATCTCTTCCCATGCCTTCCGGTTGTCATCCCCTAGTACCGTATTGGATCGAAGCAAAGACCGCATATAAGCCACACGATTTCCGATTTCGGTTTTTAGAACGGGGAATTCGCTTTTTTCGAGTTCCCGCCGAATACTCGTTGTAAAGTCTGTTCCGGTAATGGTCATGGTAATGACTATTGCCGCCATAAGTGCCGGTCTGGATTGTTGGGCTTGTCGTATGAGGTCGAGAGTGTCTCCAATGGCGAGAAAATCAAGAGGGGAAGCCTTGCAAGGGACTAAAACGAAATTACTAAACCGAAATACCGCTTCAAGCTCCTTCGAGAGGTAGGG